>NZ_JAJEJP010000002.1:625049-937574 GCF_021390495.1 Paraburkholderia sp. ZP32-5
CGGGCAGCGTGGGGCCGCACGGGCTGTTTCCGATCGCGATGTCGAAGTGTCTGTACGACAACTACTGGAATTCGACAACCAATACGCCGAAGAACGCGCCGAATAACGGTGTCGTGGCGGGGATTTCGTGGCCGAATCAGGTCGCGGGGCAGCCGTATATTTTTCAGATCGGCTCGTCTTACCACTACGGCACGTGCAATTCAGGGCAGTGGACGACGTTCAGCGTCAGTAATCAAAGTGCCAGCTACTTAAACGGCCTGTTGACGAGCGGTAATCCGACGACGCTCTCCATCGGATCTTCGCCGGGGACGTGGATGCAGAGCGGCACTGAAAACTCGCTTTTCAACGCCACATCCGCCTGCAGCGCCGCGGGCAATGGGCAATGCGCGTGGGCGACGGTGGCGGTGGTCAGCGATCCGTCGGCAAGCGGATTTCAGCCTGTCGTGGCGTTTGCCTGCCTGCATATCCTGGATGCAGCAAAGGGCAAGGACCCGTATGTGCTCGTGCAGATGTCCAACGATATGAGCCACTGCGAAACGATCGCCTCGGGCGGCGTCGGGCCGAACTACGGCGCTTATACGCCGCCGAGGCTGGTGCAGTAGAACGCATCCAGCGCGCTCACGCTCACGCGCCGTGGCCCAATAGCTTCAGCGCGATCGGATACAGCGAGAACACCAGCAGCAGCGCCATCGCGACATTGAAAACACGCAGCCGCTTCGGATTCGCCAGCACCTGACGCATCGCCGTGCCGAACCCTGCCCACAGGCAGATGCACGGAAAGCCGATCACATAGAACACCACGGCCATCGCCACGACGTTCATGCCGTAGCTCTCGCTGAGATGAATCGTCGTGGCGGCGGTCAGCACCATCATCCACGCCTTCGGATTGACCCACTGGAACGCGATCGCCTCGTGAAAGCGCATCGGGCGGCGTTCGCCCTTTTTGAGTTCGAGCCCGCCCGACGTGCCGATTTTCCACGCCAGATACAGCAGATAAGCAACGCTGACGACTTCGAGCACCGTGTACAGCACCGGGAAATGCATGAACGCTTCGCCGAGCCCGATGCCGACCGACAGCATCAACAGCACCACGCCGGCACTGATACCCGACAGATGCGGCAGCGTGCGGCGAAAGCCGAAATTGACCCCGGAAGCCAGCAGCATCGTGTTGTTCGGACCGGGCGTGATCGAGGTGACGAGCGCGAACAGAATGCCGGCGGGCAGCGCGCTGAGAGTGACAGAGGACATGGAGGGCTCCGGTGTCGGCGGAAATGGGTGAAGGTCATTCTAACGATGTGGGCCGGTACAGTACCTGTACGGTTTCGGGGATGCTGTCCGGTACGGATAACCGTGGCCGCAACGAAGACCATCGGGCGATGCTGCAATCGCGGTTGTGACTCAGTAGTTAACATATGTTGTCGATTATTTTTTAATGGCAACATATGTAGACGGTTCGCGTAGAAGCCGGCAATTCCTGACACAGATACCGCACGATTGGAGAGAGCCCATGAAAGTAATGAATTGGCCCGCTGTCGCGGTGCTCGCCGCCGCGATATCGGCGAGTCCCGGCGCGTTCGCGCAGGACGCAACGTCCACGCTCGCGAAAATCCAGCAAAGAGGCGTGATCGCGATCGGCCATCGTGAAACGTCGGTGCCGTTTTCGTATGTCGATGCAAACAATCAGGTGATCGGGTTTTCGCAGGATCTGTGCAACAAGGTGATCGACGCGGTGAAGGCGAAAACCCGACGCGCCGATCTGAAGGTGCGCTTTATTCCGGTCACGTCGCAAAACCGTATTCCGCTGGTGCAGAACGGCACCGTCGACCTCGAATGCGGCGTGACGACCAATCTCGCCGCGCGCCAGAATCAGGTGACGTTTGCCGATACGTTCTTCGTCGCGACGACACGTCTGCTCACGCGCAAGGATTCCGGCATCAAGGACTTCCCGGATCTCGCGGGCAAAACCGTGGTGACCAATCAGGGCACGACGTCCGAGCGCATCCTGCGCAAGATGAATGAAGAGCGGAAGATGAACATGCAGATCATCAGCGCGAAGGACTATGGCGAGGGGCGTCTCACGCTCGAAAGCGGGCGCGCTGCTGCGTACATGATGGACGACGTGCTGTTGGCCGGCACGCGCACGCTGACCGCGAAGCCGTCGGACTGGATCATCACCGGCACGCCGCAGTCGTCGGAAGCGTATGGCTTTATGCTGCGCCACGGCGATACCGAGTTCAAGAAACTGGTCGACGGCACGCTCGGACAGGCGATGAAAGGGCCGGAAATCCAGACCATGTACGACAAATGGTTTATGAAGCCGGTGCCGCCGAAGAACATCAGCTTCGACTTTCCGATGACCGATTCGCTGAAGCAGCTCTATGCGGCGCCGAACGACAAGGCGCTCGAATAACGATGCTTTCGGCTTGAAGATAGCGCGCTCGTTGTCGCGAGCGCGGTCCGCTTCGACGATTGCCGTTGTACGCGCAAAACGGGAACAGCGTCTTTTCACGTGACATCCAACTCCATATCAACCGGCACATTCGCGCCCCGGTTCTGGAGACATGTGAAACAGGGCCGCGACGACAATCTTGCCCAATTGAAAACGCTGCAGGGCGCGGCGTTCGACCGGGCCTATATCGATCATGAAGTGGCCTATCATGAAAGTGTGCTCGATGCGCCCGACAACACGCTGATTCCCAGCGCGCGGAACCGCGAATTGAAGGTGCTTCTCGTCAAGGTGCGGCCGGCTTTCGTCGCGCATCTGGAGCATGCGAAGCATCTGCAGGCGGAACTGGGCAAGCGCATGGCTAAGCATCATCGATGCGGCGCTGGTATCGCCCGCGCGTGAAGGGCTTCGCGGGCCATGCGTGGGTGATCGCATTCATCGGCATATCCATCGGTGCATTGACGGCCATGATGTCGCCGGCCAACAGCATTGCCGCGCCCAAAACCTGCTACATCGTGATCGGCGGATGCGCTTCAATCCGCCGATGTTGACGGTGCATCGCGGCGACAGGATCGAGTGGATGAACAAGGATCTATTCGCACACACGGCGAGCGCGACATCGCGCATTCGGCCGGGCTCGATTCGAGCGCGGCGTGTTTTAGCGTGCACCGATCGCGCCGCGCGACTGGCCAGGAGGTGCAAAGTGATTACGTTGAATCGCCCTACGAAAGGCAGGCCTGTTTTCGTCGGCGGAATCATTCGCTGCATGCCGCTTATGTTGGGCATGTTTGTGCTGGCCGCGAATGTCGGCGCCGAACAGCGCACGATCACGATCGTATCCGGCACCTATGGGCAGAACTGCGGCGCGGCGCGCGGCAACCTGACTCGCGATGTCGCGCGTCATTGCAACGGTCGCGAGAGTTGCGGCTATGCGGTGCCGGGACTGCAGGCGGGGCCGCATAAAGACAGCATCGCCGGTACGTGCCGGCGCGATTTTCTTGCCGAATGGCATTGCGATAACGCCGAGTTTCATAGCGCGGCACTGGGCGCTGGCGCGAAATCGGGCGATACACTCGTGCTCAGTTGCGTCGAGTCGCGCGGTGCCGGCAAATAGTGGCAGTCGCAACGAAGAGTACTGCTCTGCCATCACCCGGCACACAAACAGAAAGGCCGAGACCATCACTGGCCTCGGCCTTTTATTCGCCCATTGCAGTGCTTTTAGCCGGCTTTGCGAACCGGCGCAAAGCGCCGTTTTCCAAGCGACGGCCCGATGCGCCGGAAGCGCTCACGCTTGTGCTCTTCCTCGAAGTGCGCAAGCGACGGCTTGACCAGATCGCTGCGCGACACGATGCCGACCAGATGCATGCTCTTGCGGTCGGCCACTACCGGCAGACGTTCGAGGCCAAGTACCGCGAGCCGCGTTGCGACGAGCCGGCAGGTTTCGGATGGCAATGCAAAAGCAGGGTTCTGCTGCGCGAATACGTCGGCGAGCGTCATCGCGCGCTTGTGTTGCGCGTCGTCGGCGCAGAACTGTTCGAGCAGCGCGCGATCGGCCACGCCGATCACCGCGCCGTCGCGCACGACAGGGTAGGCGCGACGCAGCTGGTTTGCACCGAACAGCGTTTGCAGCGTGTCGCCGACCGTCTTGCCGGAGTCGATCGATTCGACCGATGCGGTCATCACTTCATCGACATAGTGACGCTCCAGCGGATCGACGCCGTACTCGCGATAGATGTGATAGCCGCGGCGCGCGATCTTCTCGGTCATGATCGAACGGCGCATCACCACCGTCGAGAAGCCGTGCGCGATCAGCGTGGCGGTCAATAGCGGCAGCAAGGCATTGCTGTCGTGTGTCAGGCCGAAGGCGAACACGATGGCGGTGAGTGGCGCGCCGAGCGTCGCACCGAGTGTCGCGGCCATGCAGACGAGCGGCCACAACGCCGGTTCGCTGCCAGGCAACCAGTGCGCGAGCACGGTGCCGAGGCCGGCGCCGAGCATCAGCAGCGGCGCGAGCACGCCGCCCGAGGTGCCGGAGCCGAGCGCGATGACCCACATCACGGCCTTCACCGCGAGCAGCAGCAGCGCGACTTGCACCGCAATGTGCTGATGCAGCAGATCGCCAATTACGTCATAGCCGACACCGAGCGCGCGCGGTTCGAGCCATCCGCCGATCCCGACGACGATGCCGCCGAGCGCCGGCCACCACATCCAGTGGATCGGCAGTTTGCCGAACAGGTCTTCGACTTTATAGAGCGCGGCGGACAGGCCCGATGCGAGCGCGCCCGACAGCACGCCGGCAATCGCGCAGGAAACCAGCGACCAGCCGTCCGGCGCGGCGGTTTGCAGCGGAAACAGCGGACCGGTACCGAAGAAAAGCGCGCGCGCGAAACCGGCGACCGCGCAGGCGATCGCGACCGGCAGGAAACTGCGCGGGCGCCATTCGAACAGCAGCAGTTCGACGGCGAGCAGCACGGCCGCCACCGGCGTGCCGAACACCGCGGTCATGCCCGCGGCGGCGCCGGCGACGAGCAGCGTCTTGCGTTCCGCCGAGGTGACCTTCACGCACTGCGCAATCAGCGAGCCGAGAGCACCGCCGGTCATGATGATCGGGCCTTCGGCGCCGAACGGTCCGCCGCTGCCGATCACGATGCCCGACGACAGCGGTTTGAGCACGGCGACCTTCGGCGACATCTTGCTCTTGCCGAACAGGATCGCCTCGATCGCTTCAGGAATGCCATGGCCGCGGATTTTCTCGGAGCCGAAACGCGCCATCATCCCGACGATCAGCCCGCCGATCACCGGCACGCCGATCACCCACAGCCCGAGCGTATTGGTGGCAGGCGAGCGTTCGACGAACGACAACGTGCCGAAGAAAAACAGATTGGTGAACAGCCGGATCAGGTTCAGCAAGACGAAAGCGGCAAGCGTGCTGATCAAACCGATACATGCAGCCAGCGCGAAAATGCCGGGCAGCCGCGCGTTGGCCGAAAAGTCGCGCTTGTGGGAATCCATACTCATGGTTATTCGAAGTCGATCTGTGGAATCTGAAAGGAACCTTCGAGCGATTTCAGCTCCGCGCGGTGCAACTCCGCGAGCCGCTCGAGTACTCGTTCGCCTGCTTTTTCGAGGTGAACCTCGACCTGCCGGCGGTCGGTTTCGCTGATCTGCCGGCGCACGAGATTCAGCGCCTCGCAGCGCGACACCAACGCAACGACGCCGTGATGCTGCGCCTGAAGCCGCTCGGCCAGTTCGCCGACGGTTGCCCAATCGCGCTCCGGGTAACCTTTGATATGCAGCAGCAACAGGTATTGCAGCGGCGTAATGCCTTCGTTTTGCGCGGCCTGTTCAGAAAACCGCTCGAAACGCCGCATCTGATAGCGAAACTCCGACAGCTGCTCGAAGTCGCGCTTGTTCAGTCCGCGAGTCCGTACTTTCATTGGATGTCCCGCCATGTGAGGAAATCCAAAAATGTATCACATAATGATGTATATGCGGAATCTCTTTCGGTGCGCTCGCTTTAGCGTTGGTGTTTAGCGTTTAGCGGCGCGGCCTGCTTCGCGTGATGCTTTCGGTCTGCTTTCGCGGCGTGTTTCGCTTTCGCGAAATCACGCTATCCGGCGGGCTGTCGCGACGGTTTGCCGGTAAAGGCCGGCGATCAGATCCGCCTGCGTGATCATGCCGACTACCCGCTCCGCGTTGTCGAGTACCGGTACGTGGTGGTGGCCGAAGTTCGCGAACATCGGCACGAGTTCGGTAATCGGCTCGGTCGCCTTGACGCAGCAAACTTCGGTGGTCATCACGTTGCCGATGTTTATTGTGCGAAGCGTGTCGCCGCGCAGCCAGCCGTCGAGGTAACGGATGATCGGCCCGAGGGGCCCAAAACTTCTCTTGTCGACGAAATCGACGCGCGTGACGATGCCGACCAGCTTCTGGCCGGCGTCGACCACCGGCAGCGCCTTCACCTTGTTGCGCTTGAACAGGGCCCACGCGATGCTGGCGCGCGTAGTCGCCGATACCGACACGACATGGCGCGACATGATGTCTTCGCAGCGCAGTTCGTCGAAGCTGCGCGAAAACGCCTGCAACTGCGTTTCGCGCAACAGCGAATAGAGGTCGTCGGGATCGATGGGGAGCAGTTCATCGCGGCGGCCGAGCACGGCTTTCACATCGGCGCGCGTGAAGCCGACGCGCGACGCTTCGTCGGCGGCCTGGCTGGCGGTGGCGCGATCCTGTCCGCCCACGTGCGGATAGCGATGGCCAGTGGCCGCGTGATAGAGGAGCGCCGCGAGCAGCAGCGCGGCCGACTGGATCGCGATGGGTTCGAGCACGAACCGATAGCCGAGCGCATGAATGACGGGGCCGCCGAGCACCGCGGTCAACGCCACCGCTCCCGACGGCGGGTGTACGCAGCGCAGCGCGAACATCCCGCCAATCGACAGCGCAACCGCCGACGCGGCGGCAAGAGTCGGATCGCCGATCAACAGCGCGCAGGTTACGCCGATCGTCGAGGACACCAGATTACCGCCGATGATCGACCACGGTTGCGCGAGCGGACTCGCGGGCACCGCAAATAGCAGCACGGCGGACGCGCCCATCGGCGCGACCAGCAGCGGAATATTCGCGCTGGGCCCAAGCAGCAGGTACATGAGCCCGCCGGTGAACGCGATACCGAGCAGTGCGCCGACACATGAACGCGCACGCTCGTGCCATTTCACGGCGACCGGTGCGGGCAGGAAACTGGAAAGCCAGCCAAGAACGAGGGTACGGGACAAGATGAGTGCGGAAGTAGTCGATTGTGCCGGGGCCGACATTACCGGGGAAACCCTGGCAACGCGAATACAGTGTGGTCATGATTATATTTCAATATGATATAAAACCGCGCTTTCGCATGATGCGCTGCGGAAGAATGGGCCGTTGGGCTCTCTTATCATGTTGTGATATAAAATATCGACAAGGGGCGACACAAGCTGCATTCGGTTTGTTTCGTACATCGATAAAGGAGCCATCATGATGATCACTTTTCAATCGACGGCGTCACCGGATGTCGTGATGCTCAGAGACCTCGCTCAATATCTGCTGGGACTGATCGGCAAGCGGCTCGGCGAACGCGGCGTCATTACGCACGATGAACTCCCGCACGCAATCGATCGCCTCGAAGCGGCGATCACCGATGACGCGACCGTGGAAGCCACCGCGGAAGCGTTGCATTGTTCGCCCGGCAATCATCGCGAGTCGCATAACCGGCTTTCGCAACGCGCATGGCCGTTTCTCGACATGATGCGCGCGGCGCGCGAACGCGATGTGGACATCATCTGGGGACTTTGAACCTATTGCGCAGGGCTTTTTTATCCGCCCGGTCCGGTTTGCGTGACGGCAATGAAGCCAACGTAGCCGATAAAGGATCGACGATGAAACGACGTTCATCGCGGCGACGTTACGCTGTCGCGCTCGCGGCGGCTTGCGTTGTTCCCGCAGCGTACGCGTGCGAACCCGCGCGCTTCAGCGGCCGATACGAACGACCGGCAGGCGCGCATGATCAATGGACGCGTTTTGCAGCGGGCGGCTCCAGGCTGGCCACCGAATATTCCGCTGGTGTTCCGATCACCGTGATCGGCAGCTACGGCGGCACCGTGCTCGATCTTCTATCCGATGGCAACGTGGTGCTCGTGAAATGGCCGGAAGATTCGCCGCACGAAAAATGGCGCGGGCAATGGCACAGCACACCCGTCAATTCCGAAGCAGACGGGGCTCATATTTTCTTTCTCTGGCCCGACTCATAGCGCCACCTCGCCGCGACCCGCCAACTCAGGTAAACAGCGGCACCGCTTCAATCAACGCAAATCCGAGCAGCGCGCCCAGTGTTGCCCCCACTAGCCGGGGATGCAACCGCTGGAGGTGGAGTCTGTCGAGCAGTCCGCCGATCAGAATGATGCCGAGAAACGCAAAGGCAAACACCAGGTAGCTGATTTCGAAGTCGTTGTTGATGACCATCGGGCACCTCCCGTGCGTAGTGCAATACGAACACGCAATCGCGCGTGCTGGCTTGTTACGTCGATTGCTTACCGGTTAGTATATATCACAGCGTGATCTATATCGAGCAATAGCAACGGCGAGCAGATCGAGGCTTTTCATCCCGAGAACGAGGAGCGGCAGTGCAGATGAATGAGTCAAAAGGCGATTTCGCCACCGATACCCGGCTTCTGCGAATCACGGTCATTGCCGCTGTCGTCGGCATGCTGAGCACGTTTGCCGCCGAGTTCCTGCTGCATCTGATTCGCCTGTTTACCAATCTGTTCTTCTTTCAGACGCTCTCGATCGCGAATAACTCGCCCGCCGGCAACACGCTGGGGCTTTGGGTAATCGCGATGCCCGTCGTGGGCGGTCTGATCGTCGGCTTTATCGCGCGCTACGGTTCGGAGCAGATTCGCGGCCACGGTATCCCGGAGGCGATCGAGGCCATCCTGTTCGGCAAGAGCAAGATGTCGCCGAAAGTGGCCGTGCTGAAACCGCTGGCCTCGGCGGTCGCGATCGGCAGCGGCGGACCGTTCGGCGCGGAAGGGCCGATCATCATGACGGGCGGCGCGCTCGGTTCGTTGATCGCGCAGTTCTTCCATCTGTCGAGCGGCGAGCGCAAGACGTTGCTGGTGGCCGGCGCGGTCGCCGGCATGACCGCGGTATTCGGCACGCCGGTGGCCGCCGTGCTGCTCGCGGTGGAGTTGCTGCTGTTCGAATTGAGGCCACGCAGCCTGCTGCCTGCCGCGGTTTCGTGCGCGGTGGCGGGCTTTTTACGACCGCTGCTGATGGGCAGCGGCCCGCTTTTTCCACTGCAGACGCTGCCGCTCGGCGCGCTCGGACTCGCTTCGTGCGCGCTCGCGGGGCTGATTGCCGGCGCGCTGTCGTGGGGATTGTCGACGTGGCTCTATAAGGTCGAAGATGCCTTCGCACGGTTGCCGTTTCACTGGATGTGGTGGCCCGCGCTCGGCGGTCTCGCGGTCGGAATCGGCGGCTATTTTCAGCCCCGCACACTGGGCGTCGGCTATGACGTGATCGGCGATCTGCTGATGAATCACCTGGCCGTCGGTGTCGTGCTGGCGATCGTGCTGGTCAAGGCGGTGATCTGGGTGATCGCGCTGGGCTCGGGCACGTCGGGCGGCGTGCTTGCACCGTTGCTGATGATGGGCGCGGGCGTCGGCGCGCTGCTGGGTCCGGCGATGCCTGGCGGCGACCCCGCGATCTGGCCGTTGATCTTTATGGCGGCGTCGCTCGGCGGCATGATGCGTGCGCCGATCATGGCCGTCGTGTTCGCGTTCGAACTGACGCACGACGCGAATGCATTGCTGCCGCTGCTGACCGCCGCGGCGGTTTCGTACGGCTTTACCGTCGTCTTTATGCGCCGCTCGATTCTGACCGAGAAGATTGCGCGACGCGGCTACCACATCTACCGCGAGTACGGGATCGATCCGCTCGAACGTCATCACGTGAATGAGGTCATGACGCGTACCGTCAAGACGATCGATGCCGATCTTGGCGTCGCCGACGCGCTCGCGCAGCACTTTGGCCCGAGCCAGGCGCATCGCGCGTATCCGGTGGTGCGGGCGGGCCGCCTCGTCGGCATGGCGGATCGGCAGCGGCTTGCCGATGCGCTCGAAAATGGCCAGGCGACACTAGCGGTTGGCGATCTGTACGCCAATGAGCGGCTCGAAATCGCGCTGCCGGATGAGACCTGCCGGCATGTCGCCGCGCGTCTTGCCGCGCGTTCGCTGGATCGCGTGCCGGTGGTGGCCGACGAATCCGCTTATCAACTGGTCGGCATCGTGTCGCGGCACGATCTCGTCAAGCCGTCGTTGTCCATTTTCAACGAGGAGCGCCAGCGCGAGCGGTTCCGTCATATCTCGCTGCTTCATGGACGCGAGTCGGCTACCGCCGAGCACCACGAATAGTGCCTGCCTGGTGGAGCTTCGAGAGATTCTTTATGTACTTGCGTGGCATTTTCGTCCGGCCGTATGTATCAAGGATTGACATATACTGAATTGATGATGTGCCCGCGAAGACGGTGCAGGGAGACATGATATGTCGTGCTTTAATCGCATTCTTCTCTGTTATGACGGAACGCGTGAAGGACAGCACGCGTTGAAAGACGGCGCCGTTCTCGCGCAGGATCTCAACGCGGAAGTCCATCTGCTTTCCGTGCTCAACAATTCCGCCTGGATGCAGGGCGCCGACATCACCTCCGCGGTGCCGATGGATTTCATCAACGAGTCCGCCAAAAGTCTGCTCGACGAAGGATTGCAAAAGCTCGCCGCGAGGGGAATTCGCGCGGTGGGGCACCTCGCGATCGGCGAGCCGCTGGATCAGATTCCGTTCTTTGCCAAAGAGCTGAATGTCGATCTCGTCGTGGTGGGGCATCGTCGCGCTCATGGACTCGCACGCTGGTGGGGCGGTCGCAACGATGGTCTGCTGCTGGACAGGGTGACGTGTAGCGTGCTCGTGACGATGGGCGCGGTGGCCGATGCACCGGTGGCGGCCGCGGGTGCCGCGGGTGCAACAGGTACCGGCGAGACCGAGCGGTCCGCCGAGCATTCGTAATGCCTTGCACTAGCGTTGCATTAATGCGCTAGTGCGTTCGAAAGCGTTCGTGCGCAGCGGCTATCTTCCCGTGCTAAATCGCCCAGCTAATGTCCGCTTGACGCAGCTCGGCTTCGCGCATCATGTCGAGAAGCGGCCGGGCGCGTTGCGCGAGTCCGCTGCCGCGTTCACGCGATGCAGCCTGAGCGATGCAGTTCAGCGCGTCTTCCGCGATTTCTGCTTTTTCTTCGTTGGAAATGGCCTGCTCGATCCGGCTGATCGCGAGCGGCAGCTTGTCGTGCTGGATCACGCCGCGCTTGTCGAGGCGTTTGCCAAGCAGGCCCAGCAGATACTGCGCGAGTTCCGTCAACAACTGCACGTCGGCTGTGGCGGCCGACTGAAACGTGACCGGCATGACTGCTCCTCGAAATTGTCCGCGCCATGCGGCCACCATGACCCGGGCAAGGCCTTACGCGTGACGGACTATTCCGCTGCGAAGCTGGACGCGGTCGACTTGGGGGCGCGCGTGATCCACGTGAGCCATTCCTGTACTCAGCCGCGGACTGCTCCGCGCACGGTACTCCGCCACGTGAAGGCTCTTTTCCATAGTATGTCATAGCGTGATATGTTCAAGCGCAGCGCTTGATCGGCTGCATGACATGGAGGCACACCATGGTAGACGTCGATGAGCAATTCAAGCATCCCCAGCCCGTGAAGCACAGCGACAACGAAAAGAGCAAGCTGCCGCAGCGCGAAGACGATCAGCAGAAGCCGAGGAAGAAACCGGAGGGCGAGCCGCCGGTTGAATGAGGCGGGGCGGCGGTTGGCGATTTGCCCGGTTTGAATGATCGGCCATGATCCCGAGCGATGCATCGATTGGCGCAGCGGCTTCGTTGTGCGCGAGATCAAATTAGATAGGGGCGGAACGTGCCGGCGTGGATTTCCCGTTAAGCGGTCGACGCGGTACAGCACTTGCTACTCGCCTGATTAATTTTTGTCGCAGGCTGCCACGCATGTCCCGAATCCCGTCGACCTGTCACAGATGGAGTGCCCGAGAGGTTAAGCTATTGCATGAAGTGCCACGCGTCCTTGTCGTCGATGACAACGAAAACGCGGCCGAAGCGCTTGCCACCTTCCTTTCCTTTGAAGGGGTCGAAGCGCGGGCCGCGACCGGCTTTGCTCAGGCGCTGCGCTGCGTGAAAGACTGGGTGCCCGACATCGTCGTGCTCGACATCATGATGCCGGAGCACGACGGCTACGAAACCGCGAGCGCGCTGCGCGGCTATCTGCCGACGCAAAGCCTCGGCATCGTCGCGTTTACGTCGCTCGATGAGCATCACGTGAAGGAAACCGGCCGGAGCCCGCATAACTTCGATGGCTATTGCCAGAAGGGCACGACGCCGATTGCGCTGCTCGCGCTGATACGGGAGATTTGCGCGGACAAGGGGGGCGGACCCCAGCCGAGGTGGATCGCGCACTGATTTGCAACGCCAGCGATCCGATTCGCCAAAAAGCGCGCATCGATAAAAAAGCGGCGGCGTGGAGTTCGTTCCACACCGCCGCGTAAAACCGCGCTATCTACCTGCTGCCTATCGCTACTGACCGCGTTCAGCTTTTCTGCGCAGTCGAAATCCAGCCATTCTCAACGCCCATCTGCGAGATCTGTTTCGCGACCGCATCGCCGAGATGTTTCGCATCGGCCGATACACCGGCGCGTTTCGTTTCGCTGACGCCGTGCAGACCCGCGCCCGCCGCCGCGGCGGTCGCGACCGTGCCGGCCGCCGCGCCCACGCCCGCGGTTTCAACGACGCCCGGCATCTTGCCGCTGTCCGCATTGGCGTTGAAGCTTTGCACGACACGCGGCTCGCCGCCGGCCGGCTTGTAGAGGATCTGCACCGACGTCGTCACTTCGCTCTTGCCCGCGCCGAAGCCGATCAGCATGCGGCGGCGGCGGTTACCGGAGTCGATCGTCTGGAAGCTGCCTTGCACGAGCAGCACGTTCTGGTCGGCGGGCACCGGCGCATCGGTGCGCACCGCGTGCAGACCTTGCGCCTGCAACTTCTTGACGATTTCGTCGGCGACCTGTTCGCGGACTGCGTCGGCGTCGGCAACCTGCTGCTGCGCGTCGGACGAACCCGACATCTGCGTTTTCAGCTTCTGCAGCATGCCGCTATCGAGCTTGACCTGCTGCGGATCGGCCGCGAACGTGTACACGTAGATCGTGTCCGGATGCATCGTCGACTGTACGCCTGCCTGCATCGTCGCCGGTGTGTTCGCCGCGCTCATATTCGTGACGCTGGCGCCGGCGCAGCCGCTCAACAGCGCGCTGCCGCAAACAAGCGCGGTACCGATAAAACGGGTGGCGTTCTTTTGGATGAAGTTCACTGAAGTCAACATGATGATCCTGTCGTCGGCACGCGGTGCCAGTAGTCGCGAAGCCATCCGCCGATGATCGGGCAACCGTGTGATCTTCGATCATCGGCGAACGTATTCGCACGTGAAGCACCTTGATCTCATGCGTCGTTTGATTCGTAACGCACCGGCAGCGAACGAAGTATCGTCGAGTCGCCTGGGGAACTCCATTCAACAATTATTTCGCGCGATGTCACGATGAAATGAGGCCCGCGCGGCGGCCTTCGCGGCGCGGTACGACGCGAAAAAAAGTACGTCCGGCAAGGGGGAATACGTTCAGTTCAAGGCGAGCTTGATGATGCAGCAGAGGACAAACACGAGCAGAGCGGCGGCAATGGCCATGTCCAGCGGATAGCGCATTCCTTCACCCTGCACTGATGTTGCGGTGCTCCTATCCTAATCACCTGACGGAAGATGAAAAGCGCCAGTGAAGCGGCAATGTGGGACAGCCAACGTAGGCCGCCAAAGCCACGCCGGGCGGGGTTTTGGGAGCGCTTCCAGAGCTGGCGCGTACCGCGCGCCCGCTGGCGCAACGCAGCCGGATAGCGCATCATTGACCCCGTTATTCAACCGCAAGGAGGATCTCGCATGGACCGACCTGAAGCCGCCAATCCGTTTGGCGATCTCACCAAAATGCTGGAGCAGTTCAAGCTCCCGGGCTTCGACGTGCCGGCCATCATGGAAGCGCGCCGTAAGGACATGGAAGCACTGGTTCAGGCGAACCAGACGGCTTTCCAGGGCATGCAGTCGCTCGCGCAGAAGCAGGCCGACATGCTGCGCTCCACGCTCAACGAGCTGCAGGCGATAACGACACAACTGGCGGCGGCCGGTACAACACCGTCGACGAAAACCGCCGAGCTGATCCAGCAGAGTCTGCACAAATCGCTGGCCGATATGCAGCAGCTCGCGCAAGCCGCGTATCAATCGCAAGCGGAGTCGTATGCGGTCATCGCGAAACGCGTAGAGGAAAACGTGCAGGAGTTGAAATCGCTTCTGGATCAGCAGAAGAAGTAACAGCGCGCTTGCGTCTGGACAATCGATGCCGCGGACAACCCACCGGTTCTCCGCGGTATTTTTTTCAATTTCAGAAGCCGCGCGCAATGCGTTCGTAGTCAGAGGAATAAACGCGCCGGATCGCTATTTTTCGGCAGTTGCTTACATCGCGCGAATGATCCGTGAAGCGTTCGTATTTTTTACGCGACTCATTGACGTTTTTTCCCGTCGCACCGCGTTAAATATCTTCCGAAGTAGAAAGAGACGCCAAGCCATTGTCAGCTAAAGGTTTAACGTTCTTTTCACCTGCCAAATCCAGCAGCGTTCAGCGACGTCACCGCGTTCAAGTACTTAAATCACAGCGCAAACGATTGGCGCGCGGCGCGTCCTACCGCTAAAGTTTCGTCCCGTTCATCCGTAGACGCATTCACGCAGCCCGACCCGCATCGACGCAACGCGCTTTGTCCGGCCGGCTGCGTCCACTTTTAGTTTCGCGTTTTGCGATCGGTTCGATCCGCGTCGCAGGCGTTTCACCTCGAAGGGACATCTGTTGAAACCGATGCTTGTTACCCGCATTGCGTGCGCAATGCTCGGGGCGAGCTGCGCGTTGCCGCTCGCCGCGCACGCGACGCTCGGCCAGAACGCCAGCACTATCGACAGCGATCAGTCGCGGCTCCATGCAGTGGCTCGCGCGGCGACTACGCAGCATGCGTATTCGGTGCATCGGCTGACGCTGCCGTCCGGCACACAGGTGCGCGAGTACGTGGCGGCCAATGGCATCGTATTCGGCGTCGCGTGGGACGGTCCGACGCTGCCCGACCTGAAGGCGATGCTCGGCGCTTCCTTCGATACCTACGTCGCCGCGAACGCAACCCGGCGCGGCGCGCCGCTCGCGGTGTCGAACGGCGATCTGGTGGTGTTCTCGAGCGGTCATCTGCGCGCGTTCACCGGCTACGCGTATTTGCCGCGCGCGGTGCCCGCGGGCGTCGACGTCAGCGTCATCCAGTAACGGGGCGAAGCATGCGATCCAGGTCTTCGTGGATGACTCTGCTGGGCGCGACGCCGCTCGTGATTCTGGCGCTGCTGGTCAGCGCGTGCGGTGGCGGGGGTGGCGGCTCCAGCGGCGCGAGCCCGACCGCCAATTCGAGCAGCGGCTCGACTAGTTCGGCGGCCGGCCCGGGCGTCACCAACGCGTCGCCGTCGCAGCAGGCGCTGGCCGCGAACGCGGTGCGTGTGACGGTCGATTCGGGCGTGAGCAATGTGCCGAACATGCCGTTCGTCAGCATCACGATCTGCGCGCCCGGCACGAACAACTGCCAGACGATCGATCACGTGCTCGTCGATACCGGCTCATGGGGCCTGCGCATATTTGCGTCGCAATTGCCCGCGTCGATGAACCTGCCGCAGCAGAAGGACGGCTCCGGTAATCTCGTCGCCGAATGCATGCAGTTTTTCGACGGCTATACATGGGGTTCGGTAAAGCTCGCCGACATGCAGATTGGCGGCGAGAAAGCCACGTCGTTGCCGATCCAGGTGATCGACCCGGCTTACGCGTCGCTGCCCACCGATTGCGCGGCTATCGGCGCGGCGCGCAACACGCCGGCCGCATTGCAGGCGAACGGCATTCTCGGCATCGGCGTGTTCAAGCACGACTGCGGCTCCAACTGCGCGCAGCAGGCGATTCCCGCGACGTACTACGGTTGCGGCGGCGCGAACTGTACGTCGATTCCGCTTGCCGAGCAGTATCAGGTCGCCAATCCGGTGCCGTACTTTACGACCGACAACAACGGCTCGTTTCTGAGCCTGCCGACGGTTTCCGGCGGCGCGCCTTCGGTGTCGGGGCAACTCGTATTCGGTATCGGCACGCAGAGCAACAATGGGCTCGGCAATGCGCAGGTGATCGGCGTGAGTCCGTCGAACGGCACGTTCACGACCGTGCAGAACGGCACGACGTACACGCACAGTATTCTCGACAGCGGTTCGACGGGTGTGTTCTTTCAGACCACGCTGATGCCGGCCTGCGCGAATCCGAACGGTGCGTATTACTGTCCGGTGTCGATGCAGCAGTTGAGCGCGATGATCGAGGGCGTGAATGGCGCGACGAGTTCGGTGACGTTCAGCGTCGGCAATGCGGCGTCGATTGCGCAGACGTATGGCGGCGATGCGGCGTTGCCGCTGCTCGCCGGGCCGGCGTTCGTGACGTCGGCCGTGTTCGACTGGGGACTGCCGTTCTTCTATGGCCGCAATGTGTATGCGGCGATCGAGCAGCAGTCGACGCCGGGTGGTACTGGGCCTTATGTCGCGTATTGAGTGTGAGTGGGTGGTGCAAGACTGAGAAACACCCGCTACCGGTTATCGGGTAGCGGGGTTCCACCGGCCGGCGCTAACGCACAACTTCTCCCACAACCGGCGTACGTTTCACTTCCGATAGATAAATCAAAATCAGCGACACCCAGACGATGCCGTAAAGAAACATAAAGCACGTCGAGCGGATCTTGAACAGGTCGAGCAGTATGCCGAACAGAATCGGCAGCAGAAAGCCGCCCAGTCCGCCCGCGAGGCCGACGATGCCGGTCACCACACCCATGTTGTCGGCGAAATCATCGGCGACGTATTTGAATGTCGACGCCATGCCGAATGCAAACACGCCACCCAGTATGAAACTCAGCAGCACGAACGCGATCAGCGTCACGCGAATGTGCAGCGTCAGCGTGCCGTCTATCGTGTGAATGACGAAATCAGTGGGCGGATACGACAGCAGAAACAGGCATATCCACGCGACCCACAAGCCCCACCACGTGACGCTGTGCGCGCCGAAACGGTCGGCCAGTCCGCCGCCCACCGCACGCAGTATCGCGCCCGGCAGCGAAAAGCCGGCAGCGAAAGCGGACGCCATCACCAGCGACATCCCGTATTCGGCCTTCAGATACTGCGGTATCCACAGCGAGAGCGCGGTGAAGCCGCCGAACGTGATTGAGTAGTACTGGCATAGACGCCATACATGCGGATTGCGCAGCACCTTGAATGAATCAAACAACGAGCCCTGGTTTTTGCCGGCGCCGGGATCGCGCGCTGACGCGAACCAGAAGATCACGGCAGTCACCAGCAGCGCGATCGCATAGACGCGCGGCACGAAGCGCCAGCCATAAGCGGCCTGCAACGACGGCGTGACGAACAGATTCACCGCCGCGCCGACCGTACCCGCGCCGAAAAAGCCCATCGCGAAGCCGCGCCGTTCAGGCGGAAAGAAACGCGCGACATACGGCGTGCCTACCGCGAACGACGCGCCCACGCAGCCAAGAAAAAGCCCGATCAACAGAAACTGCCACAACGCGTTGGCATAGCTGACGATATAAACCGGGATCGCGCAGACGACCAGCAGCGCCGTCATCACGATGCGTCCGCCGAAACGGTCGGTCCACAAGCCGAGCGGCAGACGCATCAATGCACCCGTCAGAACGGGTGTCGAGGTCAGCAGGCCGAATTCGGTGCTGTTCAGTTGCAGATCCTCGCGCAACTGGACGCCGAGCACGCCGAACATCATCCACACGACGAAGCAGACCAGAAACGCGAGCGTGCTCGCCAGCAGTACCGACCACGCCTGCGCGGTGACACCGGGCGTCGCGCCCGGATTGTTCATGCCGCTTTGGACGCTCATAATTTTCCCTCGTTTATTGAACCAGCGGGCCGTTGACTTCGCCCAGAACCGCGCCTTCGATTCGCGCCCGCGAGGCCAGCACGTTCACATACTGCTGGATCGCCTTATGGCGCACACGCTCGCCGAGAAAGCGGGCGATATCGGCTTCGACCGATTCGAATGGAAGCCGCTCGCCTTCGACTCGCCGATCGATACGCACGATATGAAAGCCGAAGCGCGTATTGACGAGCGCCGGCAGTACGCCGATGCCTTGCGTGTCGAACAGCGAACGTTCGAATTCGGGCACGCTATCGCCGCGCAGCAACTGCCCGAGGCTGCCGCCGACTTTCGCCGAAGGACAGTTCGATAGCTCGCGCGCCGCGTCTTCGAATGTGTCCGGCGCACTGAGTACTTGTTGCAACGCGGTCTCGGCCTTGTGCCGCACCAGCGCGAGCGGCGCGCGATCGGTGACCGCGAAAAGAATGTGACTCGCGAATACGATGTCGTTGTGTCTGAAGCTCGCGGGGTGGCTTTCGTAATAGCGCTCGCAGTCCGCGCGCGTCGCCGTCGGCACGTTCAGTTCGAGTTCGAGCAATGCGTCGAGCGATGCATCGTCGAGCGTGGTGCCGTCGGCGGTCAGCTTCAATTCGAGCGCGCGTTGCCGTAGCAATTCGCGGATCACGAGCGCATGTCGTGCGGCCATTTGCGGATCGGCGGCGTCCGCTTGATGCGCGATTTCATCGTCGATCGCGGCTGTTTCGATTGCGACGCCGTTCACGCTCAATGGGTGACCGCTGGCCAGCGCGCTCTGGTCGATCGTGCTCATTGCCAGTCCCCCTTAGCGCTTGCGCACGAGTTGATACGGACGGATCAGATAAGCCACCGACGCGAATCCGCTCCAGATATGCACCATCCGCGTGAACGGCGATACGAGGAAAATCGTGAAGCCGAGCGCGATATGGATCTGATAGGTAAGCGGCACACCGACTAGCAGCCCCGCGATATTCGGCCGGAACGTGACCACGCCTTTTACGTAGTCGGTCAGTTGCTCGAACATCACGCCGTCCATATGCCGCATCGACAGCACGACCGTGCCGAGCCCGAGTGCGAGCTGCGCCCACAGCATCAGCACGATGACGATATCGGACACGCGGCTATTGCGGCGGATGCGGACATCGCCGAGGCGGCGGTGAATCAGGATCGTCAGCCCGATGATCGCGACGATGCCCGCCGTGCCGCCCGCCACCATCGCGAGCAGCTGATGCATCGACGCCGAGATAAACGGCGCGACCAGCCAGTGCGGCGCGAGAAAGCCGACGAAATGACCGCCCACCACGATCAGGATGCCCCAGTGAAACAGATTGCTGCCGAGGCGCAACGCGCCGTGCCGCAGCATCTGCGACGAATCGCTTTTCCATGTGTATTGCTCGCGGTCGAAGCGCACGAGACTGCCGAGCAGCAGCACCGCGAGGCAGATATACGGGTAGATGCCGAACACGAACTGATGGAAGTAGTCGCTCATGACCTGTTCTCCCGAGTGGTACCGCGTCCCGCCGGCGATGGGGCGCCCGGACGGCTGTCGTAAAAGTGAATGGGCGCGCTTTCGCCGCTGATGGGCGTCGCGGCGCCGACGAAGCGCACCGGCTCGTCGGCCCAGGCGGCATCGAGCGCGCGATAGTCGGCGGCGGAGGGCGGCGATTGCGCATCGTCCTCGTTCAGCGTGTCGGGTTTTTCGCCGCGGCCGAGCCCGGCGAGCGGCAACAGCGCACCGACGACAAAGCTGTACGGGCTGCCGCGTTTGGCGAGATGCGCGGTGATCGATTGCAGGATCTCGCCGGTTTCCGCGAGCAGATCGCGTGCTTCGCGCACGGGCAGACGCGACAGATATTCGAGGAACACCGGCAGATAGTCGGGCAGTTCACCCGTGCCCAGATACAGGCCATGTTCTTCGTACATCCGCTTCAGATCGACCATGGCCTGGCCGCGATCGCGCGATTCGCCATGGACATGTTCGAACAGATAAAGCGAGGTGCCACGCCCGCGATCGAATAGCGCCACGTAGTTTTCCTGCAGCGTGAACAGATCGCGTTGCGCGCAATAGTCGATGAACCGGTCGAGGCCGCCGCGCGCGTCGCGGGTCAGGCCGCGTTCGCCGTGCAGCAATTCTTGCGCTTCGGGCAATGCATCGAGCAGCGGCTGCTCCGGATAGCCGAGCAGCGCGCCCAGCACCGCATAGGTTGCGCCGGGCGGCGTGGCGTCACGAGAAGCCATGTCAGAACTCCTGGCGAATCGGGATCTTGCGGTTGCTCTTTTTCGTCGTGAACAGACTCGCTTCGGATCGTCCGTCGGAACAACCATTGCCGAATGAGAAACCGCACGACGAGCGCAGATCGAATGCGTCTTCCGCGTATTCACGGTGCGAGGTCGGAATCACGAAGCGGTCCTCGTAGTTGGCGATCGCCAGATAGCGGTACATGTCCTCGACTTGCGCGACCGTCAGACCGGCCTGCTTTAGCACGCCAGGCGCTTCGACCTGATCGACGTGGCGCGAGCGCATGAACGCGCGCATCGCGAGCAGCCGTTCGAGCGCGAGCTTGACCGGTTCTTCCTTACCCGCCGTCAGCAGATTCGCGAGATAGCGCAGCGGAATACGCAGCGATTCGATATCCGGCAGATAACCGTTCATGCCGAGATCGCCGCTATTGGCGGCCGCGTTGATTGGCGACAGCGGCGGCACGTACCAGACCATTGGCAGCGTCCGGTATTCCGGGTGCAGCGGGAAAGCGATCTTCCAGTCGATCGCCATCTTGTAGACCGGCGAACGACGCGCGCCTTCCAGCCACGCGGCGGGTACGCCGTCGCGTTCGGCCTGCGCGATTACTTCAGGATCGTTCGGGTCGAGGAACACCGACAACTGTGCTTCATACAGATCGGCTTCACTCTCGACGCTCGCCGCCTCGCTGATACGATCCGCGTCGTACAGCAGCACGCCGAGATAGCGGATGCGGCCCACGCAAGTTTCCGAGCAAACGGTCGGCTGTCCCGCCTCGATACGCGGATAGCAGAAGATGCATTTCTCCGCCTTGCCGCTGTGCCAGTTGAAATAGATCTTCTTGTACGGGCAACCGGACACGCACATACGCCAGCCGCGACACTTGTCCTGATCGATCAGCACGATACCGTCTTCCTCGCGCTTGTAGATCGACCCGGACGGACACGCGGCGACGCAGGCGGGATTCAGACAGTGCTCGCACAGCCGCGGCAGATACATCATGAAGGTGTTTTCGAACTGCCCGTAAATATCCTTCTGTATGTTCTCGAAGTTGTAGTCCTTCGAGCGTTTCTCGAACTCGCCGCCGAGAATTTCTTCCCAGTTCGGCCCCCACTCGATCTTTTCGAGCCGTTCGCCGCTGATCAGCGAGCGCGGACGCGCCACCGGCATTGCCTTCGTATCGCCGGAATCCTGCAGATGCGCGTAATCGAAAGTGAAAGGCTCGTAGTAGTCGTCGATCTCGGGCAGATGGGGATTCGCAAAGATCTGCGCGAGCAATCGCCACTTGCTGCCGAGGCGCGGTTCGATCTTGCCGTCGGCCTTGCGCTTCCAGCCGCCGCGCCAGCGGTCCTGGTTCTCCCAGTCTTTCGGATAGCCGATGCCGGGCTTCGTCTCGACATTGTTGAACCACGCGTATTCCATGCCCTCGCGGCTCGTCCACACGTTCTTGCAGGTGACCGAACAGGTATGGCAACCGATGCACTTGTCGAGATTCAGCACCATCGCAATCTGTGCGCGCACCTTCATGAGGTTTCTCCCTGTCGATGTTGATGCTCGGTAGCGGGATTGACGGGATCGGGCGGCGCATCGTCGAGCCAGTCGACGTTTTTCATCTTGCGCACGATCAGGAATTCGTCGCGGTTCGAACCGACGGTGCCGTAGTAGTTGAAGCCATAGGCCAGTTGCGCATAGCCGCCGATCATATGCGTCGGTTTCAGCGCGACGCGCGTGACGGAGTTGTGAATGCCGCCGCGCGTGCCGGTAATTTCCGAGCCCGGCGTATTCACGATCTTTTCCTGCGCGTGATACATCATCACCATGCCGTGCGGGATGCGCTGACTGACGACGGCGCGCGCGCACAACGCGCCATTGGCGTTGTAGCACTCGATCCAGTCGTTATCGACGACGCCGATCTGCCGCGCGTCGGTCTCCGATAGCCAGACGATCGGGCCGCCACGCGATAGCGTCAGCATCAGCAGATTGTCCGTGTACGTGCTGTGAATGCCCCATTTCTGATGCGGCGTAATGAAATTCAGCGCGATCTCCGGGTTGCCGTTCGAACGCGTGCCAAGCATCGTCTCGTAGTTGCCGGTTTCGATCGGCGGCTTGTACACGCATAGCGATTCGCCGAACGCGCGCATCCACGTATGGTCCTGATAGAGCTGTTGGCGGCCGCTGATCGTGCGCCACGGAATCAGCTCATGAACATTGGTGTAGCCCGCGTTATACGACACGTGTTCGGATTCGATGCCGCTCCATGTCGGCGATGAAATGATCTTGCGTGGTTGCGCCTGGATGTCGCGAAAGCGGATCTTTTCATCGGCGCGCGCGTCGGCCAGATGCGCGTGCTCGATGCCGGTCAGCGCCGATACCGCGTCCCACGCTTTTACCGCGACCGCGCCGTTGGTTTCGGGCGCAAGCGACAGGATGACCTCGGCGGCGTCGAGCGCGGTGTCGATGCGCGGTCGGCCGGCCGTGCTGTTGCCGCTATTGCCGCCGTTGCCATTACTGCCATCACTTGCGACGCGATAGTTCAGTTCGCCGAGCAGTTTGACTTCTTCCTTCGTGTCCCACGAGATGCCTTTGCCGCCGTTGCCGAGTTTGTCCATCAGCGGCCCGAGCGACGTAAAGCGGTCATACGTGGCGGGGTAATCGCGCTCGACGACGATCACGGACGGCATCGTCTTGCCCGGCACGGGTTCGCATTCGCCGTGTTTCCAGTCGCGTACCTCGAATGGCTGCGCGAGTTCTCCCGGGCTATCGTGCGCGATCGGTGCCAGCACGACATCGCGTTCGACGCCGAGTTGCCCCTCGCTGAGTTCCGAAAACCGTTTGGCGATGCCTTTGAAAATCTCCCAGTCGCTCTTCGATTGCCATGCGGGATCGACTGCGGCCGACAGCGGGTGAATGAATGGATGCATGTCGGACGTGTTCATATCGTCCTTTTCGTACCATGTCGCGGTGGGCAGCACGACATCCGAATACATGCAGGTGGTCGACATGCGGAAGTCCAGCGTGACGAGCAGATCGAGCTTGCCGCGCGGCGCCTCGTCATGCCACGCAATTTCCTCGGGGCGCTTATGGCCGGATTTAAATACCTCGTCGCCCTGCACGCCATTGGTCGTGCCGAGCAGATGTCTAAGGAAGTACTCGTGCCCCTTGCCTGACGAGCCGAGCAGGTTCGAACGCCATACGAACAGATTGCGCGGAAAATTCGCGGGACTATCGGGGTCTTCGCACGCCATGCGCAGACTGCCCGCTTTCAGTTCGCCGGCGATCTTCGCGCCGGCTTGCGCCGGGTCGTTCAGCGTGCGGCCGACATCGAGCGGATTGACCGTCAGTTGCGGCGCGGACGGCAACCATCCCATGCGCTCGGCGCGCACGTTGTAGTCGATCGGCGCGCCGTGAAAGCGCGTCTTGTCTTCGAGCGGAGAGAGCAGCGCGGTCGGATCCATCGGGTCATAGCGCCATTGGTCCGTGTGTGCGTAGAAGAACGATGTCGCGTTCATCTGGCGCGGCGGCCGGTTCCAGTCGAGCGCGAATGCAAGCGCGGTCCAGCCGGTTTGCGGACGCAGCTTTTCCTGCCCGACGTAATGTGACCACCCGCCGCCGGATTTGCCGATACAGCCGCACATGATCAACATATTGATGATCGCGCGGTACGACATGTCCATATGGAACCAGTGATTGATCCCCGCGCCGATGATGACCATCGACTTGCCCTGCGTCTTATGCGCGTTCTCCGCGAACTGCCGCGCGACATTGATCACGTCCGCGCGTTTTACGCCGGTGATCGCTTCCTGCCATGCGGGCGTGTACGGCAGATCGTCGTCGTAGCTGGTAGCAATGTGCTCGCCGCCGAGCCCTTGATCGAGACCGTAGTTCGCGACGAACAGGTCATAGACGGTGGCGACCAGCATGTCGCCGTTGCGGGTCGCGATTCGGCGCGCGCCGATCTTGCGCGACAGTGTCGACGCATGCGCGGTGTGATTGAAGTGCGGATGGCGGATATTGCCAAAGTATGGGAAAAGCACGTCGAGCGCTTCGTCGTGCGCGTCGACGAGCGTCAGCCGCGGCACGATTTCGGCACCCGTTGCCGACTGTTCTTGCAGATTCCATTTGCCCTTGTCTTCGCCTTCTTTCTGTCCCCAGCGAAAACCGGCGGAGCCGACCGGCACGACGACATCGTTGGTCCGCGTATCGATCACGACGGTTTTCCAGTCAGGATTGTTCGCCTGACCGAGCGCGTCGTCGAAGTCCGACGCACGCACGAGCCGCTCCGGCACATAGCGGCCATCGCGTTCGACGAGACGCACGAGGCACGGCATATCGGTAAAGCGGCGGCAATAGTCGGCGAAGTAATCGCTCTTGCCCGCGAGGTGAAACTCTTTGAGGATCACATGGCCCATCGCCAGAGCCAGCGCCGCGTCGGTGCCTTGCTTCGGATGCAGCCAGATATCGCCGAACTTCGCGCCTTCCGCGTAATCGGGGAAGATCGACACGATCTTGGTGCCCTTGTAGCGGACCTCGGTCATGAAGTGCGCATCGGGCGTGCGCGTTTGCGGCACGTTGGAGCCCCACATCATGATGAAGGTGGAGTTGTACCAGTCGGCCGATTCGGGCACGTCGGTCTGCTCGCCCCAGGTTTGCGGCGAGGCCGGCGGCAGATCGCAGTACCAGTCGTAGAAGCTCAGGCATACGCCGCCGATCAGCGACAGATAGCGCGAGCCCGCCGCATACGACACCATCGACATCGCGGGAATCGGCGAAAAACCCACCACGCGGTCGGGGCCATGATGCTTGACCGTATAGACATTGGCGGCGGCGACGATCTCGTTGACTTCATCCCATGTGGAGCGGATAAAACCTCCGAGCCCGCGTCGCATCTGATAGCCGCGCCGCGCGGCTTCGTCCTCGACGATCGATTGCCACGCTTGCACCGGATCTAGCGTCTGGCGCCGCTCGCGCCATAGCTTGACGAGCGCGCTGCGCACCAGCGGATATTTGAGGCGGTTCGCGCTATACAGATACCACGAGTACGACGCGCCGCGGGAGCATCCGCGCGGCTCGTGGTTGGGCATGTCGGGGCGGGTGCGCGGATAGTCGGTCTGCTGGGTTTCCCACGTGACGATGCCGCCTTTCACGTAGATTTTCCAGGAGCACGAACCCGTGCAGTTCACGCCATGGGTGGAGCGTACGATCTTGTCGTGCTGCCAACGTTGTCGATACGCGTCTTCCCACTTTCTGTCTTCATCGGTGACGGCGCCGTGACCGTCCGAAAATTGCGTGCGGGTCGTCGTGAAGTAACGCAACCTGTCCAGAAAATGGCTCATGGCAATCCTGTGCCGGTTGGGGAACGTTCACAAACATTAAAGGATGGGGAGCCAGATAAGTAAAGTTGACGTGGGAATTAACTGGATGCTTTGATCCTGATTCAATTACTTCATGTTTTGCCATCATCGAGATGGCGTTGAAACGTCGCAGCGTGTAGGTATTGCCGCGGACGCGGTGTGGTGGGCCGATACGGTCGTGTTACGGTTGTCTTGCGGTCGACTTGCGACATGCGGAATGAATTTGAGTATCGCTGTTCAGACAGGAGCGACCGCTGCCGTCAATTCCTTTCAGGCCGCATCAGGGGGCGGTCCCATTTGCTTTCGCGCTTCGTCGATCAACGCGCGCGAGGCGGGCCAGTCCTCCATCACGCGATCCGCTTTTTCATGGATACGCTCCGGGGTGGCCTGATGAAACGCCATCCACATGCGGGAGGATGCCGAAGCAACGCGATCGGCGGTGAGTAGAACGTGCCCGATAATGCCGCGGGCTGCCCAGTGCGCGACTTTCAATGCCTCGAGTTCTCTGACCAGTGGTTCTTCGTTGGTCCACATCCAGTTCGCAATCGGCAGGCGGAGGTCGTCGACGATGCTGTATTGCCCCGTTCCGCGATCCTCGACAAACGAGAGTTTGGCGAACTCCTTGGCGCCCGCCGCGAGCGGATAGCCAGTCTGGAACGGACCGCCGATCAGCACGCGAAACAGTGGCTCGTCGTAGATGAGCGTCGTCGATAATTGTTTGAGCGTTTGTATCTCGCTGTGAGTGAGCCTCGCGGACAACACATTCAGCAGCTCTTCTTCCACCAGGCCGTTGAATTCCTGATTTCCATCGGGCTGATCGCGAAGTCTCAATGCGATTTTCTCTAACCAGAACGGGTGGCCGAACGTGGCAGCGCTGATCGCGCGCTGAAGGTCGCGATTTGCAATGCCGAAGCTCGCCAGCAACTCGTGTGACGCAGCATCCGAAAGCGGCTCAAGCTCGATAAATTTGACCTCGATTTTGCGGGCCAGACGATCCCATCGACTCAGGCAGGCATCGGCCATCACGAACAGTGCATCGCTACGGGAAGCGATCAGCGTGTCGATTGCGTTGTCCAGTGGGAACGCGGTCCGCATCTTCTGTTCGGTTTCGTTGCCCCAAAACGGTTGATGCCGCGATGACAGGATGACGAGCCTGACAGGCTGATTCGTGATGAGGTACAGCTTGATATCGTCAGCGAGAAACCGCGGCAGCGAGGCTGCAATGGCAGTGGGCGATTGCTTTGAAAGGGCTTGCAGGGAGTTCAGAAGTTCGGTCTTGCGCTCCGGGTTCAGTTGGCTCTTCGCGTTCAGCACGCCGATATAGCTGGCGAATTTTTCTACCCTTTTTTCAAACTGTTTATCCAGCGACTTCAGAATCTGTTTTCTGCACCACTCCGCGACCGGTCCGGCAGCGAGGGCAAGAGGGCCATGAGCCATCGCGACGGACGCTGCCAGCCCCAGCGATGAAGTCAGCAGCGTTCTGAAGATGGTCGAACCGAACGAAGCGGACAACGCCTTGAAATCGGTGGCCTGCGCACTGGCCTTTGCTTTTCCATACAGTTTTCTTTTGTACTGGTAGGCGGCGAGGTCGAAAAATTCGGCACGGAAAATCGCTCCTTTGTCTTTTGCGGCGGCCGCTATGCGCATGCGCAGATCGATCATCGCGTCTTGTGGCTTGTCGAGATAGCTGGTTTGCCAGTCCTCCCGGATCACGATCACATTGTCCCGAACCTTGAGATCGCTCTCCAGGTTGTCGAGCAGCCAGCGTTTCCCTATTCCGTGAGGGCCGTGTACGACGATCAGGCGCGGATACTCGAAATGATCGACGTGCGTGAGAATGCTTTGCCGTACTTCGCTTCTTTCGAGTTCCTGGCTCATAGGATCACCACGCTGCGTGGTTCGACATGCCTGTTACGGTGATGGGAACGTCTTCGGCCAGGAGAGAGGCTGGCCAGACGTGCGGGCCTCGCGGCGGCCGTTGCATGCGGCGGCCCTTCGATGGCCGATTGAATGTCGGCGCCGCTGTGAATCAGGCGTATCGGGAAAGATAGGTGATTAACGTCGCCGCAATAGGCGAGATGCGGTCTGAAAGTATGACGTAATGTGTGTTGCCGAACATAGCGATCCGTGAAGCGCTCGCAAGCCGGTCGCTGTCAGTCGTCGGCATGACCTGTTCCAACATCGCGGCGTCGCGGTGATCTCTTTCAAACCACAGAAAAACTTGACACCGTGCATATGCACACCTACACTCCGTTTCCATGAACCGTCCTCTTGCCTACGATGAATGTAACTGCTTCGCGCTGCGCCAGGCGGCGCGGCACGTTACGCAGATCTACGAGCGCCACCTCGGCGCCGTAGGGCTCACCGCTGCGCAGTTCACGATTCTTGCCAAGCTCGCGCGTACGCCGAATCTGCCGATCGCCGATCTGGCCGAATGGATGGTGATGGAACGCACCACGCTGGTCCGCGCGATGAAGCCGTTGCAGCGCGACGGCCTCGTGACGGCCGAAGCCGCGGAACACGACGGCCGCACGTTCCTGTTCAGTCTGACGGAAAAGGGCGAAACGACGTTCGACGAAGCGTCGATTGCATGGCGCGCGGCGCAGGACGAATTCGAGCAGAAGTTTGGCAGTGCGCGCGCGAAGACGCTGCGCGCCGAACTTTTCGGCATCAAAGGCTAGACCGCGTATATGAACCCGCTTCGGCGGGTTTTTCTACGCCGATTTATGTGCATATGCACTCGCGAGTAAAGGGAAGCGCAGCAATGGAAACACTGCTTGACGACGACTGTTTTGCGATTCGCCAGGCGGCACGTCATGTGTCGCAGATCTACGACCGGCATCTGGCGAATGTCGATTTGACCATCACGCAGTTCTCGCTGCTGAACCGACTCAAACGCACCGGCCCGATGACGATGAAGCAGATCGCCGAACTGATGCGAATGCAGCGCACGACGTTGGTTCGCACGATCCAGCCGTTGCGCCGCGATGGCCTGGTGACGAGCGAGGCGACCGGTGCGGATGCCCGCGCGCTGTCGATCTCGCTGACGGCGGCCGGCGCGGAGCGGCTGAGCGCGGGACTTCCGCACTGGTATGCCGCGCAAGCTGAATTCGAACATAGCTTTGGTGAGCAGCGAGCGGCGTCGTTACGCGGCGAACTGTTCGCCATCACCGGCGATTCGCTCTGAGATTAAAGGCAGTGGAGGCTGGCGCGTCGCGCCATTTTTTTCAACCTGACGAGTGCATACGCACATATAAACATCATGTCCACAACTCCTTCGACAGTCGCGCCGCCGGGCGCGGTACAACCGGCCAGCCAGGCGCGGCGCATTCCGTGGATGCTGCTGGCGGTCATCTCGGTTCTGGTGGCGCTGGCGCTGGCCGCTTCGTACTGGTTCTTCGTCGGCCGCTTCGTCGAGACGACCGATGACGCGTACGTCGGCGGCGACGTCACGGTGATGGCGCCGAAGGTGAACGGCTTCGTGACCGAGGTGCTGGTGCGCGACAACGAGTTCGTTCACGCGAACCAGGTGCTGATACGCCTCGATTCGCGCGACTACGACGCACGGCTCGCGCAGGCGAACGCCGAAGTCGAAGGCGCGCAGGCCGCGGTGACCGAACTCGAAGCGAAGAAATCGCTGCAACTCGCGACGATCAATGAGCAGGCCGCCGAGGTCCGCGCGTCCGGTGCCGAGTTGACGCGCAGCGCCGCCGATCAGGCGCGCTACCGCGAACTCGTGAAGGACGAAGCGGTATCGAACCAGGTGGTCGAGCGGGCCGACGCCGATCTGACCAAAGCGCATGCCGCGGTCGATCGTAGCAACGCATCGCTAATCGCCGCGCAACGGCAGTTGACGGTGCTCGATGCGCAGATCGGCGACGCGAAGGCACGCATCGCGACCGCGCAGGCAGCACAGCGCGTCGCCGCGCTGAACGTCGAATACACGACGATCCGCTCGCCGATCGACGGCTATGTCGGCAATCGCACCGCGCGCGTCGGCTTGCTCGCGAACACCGGCGTATCGCTGCTGACGGTGGTGCCCGCGAGCGGTCTGTGGATCGATGCGAACTTCAAGGAAGACCAGCTGAAGAAGATGCATGCGGGCGATAGCGTCGACGTCGATCTCGATGCGTCGAGCCGTGGCCTGCATGGCGTGGTCGAAAGCCTGGCGCCGGCTACCGGTGCGACGTTCAGCGTATTGCCGGCCGAGAACGCGACCGGCAACTTCACGAAGATCGTGCAGCGCGTGCCGGTGCGCGTGCGTCTCGATGTGCCGAAGGATATGCAGGGCGTGCTGCGTCCGGGCCTTTCGGCGACCGTGAAGGTGCATATCGATTCGGGCAAGACCGCCGCGCAGGGATAAGCCGATCATGACCTCCGTTCCCGACAATCCCGCCGACCTGCCGATGCGCACCAAGGTTTTCGCGTTCGTGCTGATGTGCGTCGGCTTTTTCATGGCGACGCTCGATATCCAGATCGTCGCGTCCTCGCTGCGCGACATCGGCGGCGGACTGTCCGCGAGTCAGGATGAGCTGTCGTGGGTGCAGACCTCGTATCTGATCGCGGAAATTATCGTGATCCCGATGTCAGGCTGGCTCACGCGGGTGTTCTCGACGCGCTGGCTGTTCACGTTCTCCGCGTTCGGCTTTACGGTGACCAGCATGCTGTGCGGGATCGCCTGGGACATCAACTCGATGATCCTGTTCCGCGGTCTGCAAGGCGCGCTCGGCGCCGCGATGATCCCGACGGTGTTCACGACCGCGTTCGTGTTGTTCCCCGGCCGGCAGCGTCTGGTTGCGGCCACCACGATCGGCGCGCTGGCGTCGCTCGCGCCGACCATCGGCCCGGTGATCGGCGGCTGGATCACGTCGCAATGGTCGTGGCACTGGCTGTTCTATCTGAACCTCGTGCCGGGCGTGATCGTTACCGTGATGGTGCCGAGGTACGTGCATATCGACAAAGTGGATCTGTCGCTGCTGAAGAAGGGCGACTACGTCGGCATTCTGCTGATGTCGGTGTTTCTCGGTTGCCTCGAATACGTGCTGGAAGAGGGCCCGCGCAAGAACTGGTTCGGCGACGACGTGATCCTGATCTGCGCGTGGGCGGCGGCCATCGGCGGGTTTCTTTTCATCGTGCATGCCTTCACCGCGAAGGAACCGATCGTCGACTTGCGCGCGCTTGCGGTGCGCAACTTCGGCATCGGCAGTCTGTTGTCGTTCATTACCGGTATCGGGATCTTCTGCACGGTGTTTCTGACGCCTGTGTTTCTGGCCCGCGTGCGTGGCTTCGATTCGTTGCAGATCGGCCTGGCGCTGCTGTCGGTCGGCTGTTTCCAGCTGATTTCGCTGACCGCCTATTCGATCCTTGCTCGCTTCATCGACATGCGCAAGCTGATGGTGTTTGGCCTCGTGCTGTTCGGCCTCGGCTGCTATCTGTATGTGCCGTTGACGAGTCAGTGGGGCTGGCAACAGTTGCTGATTCCGCAGGCGCTGCGCGGCATCGGCCAACAGTTCTGTATTCCGCCGATCGTCACGATGGCGCTCGGCTCGCTGCCGCCGTCGCGGCTGCGCTCCGCGAGCGGCCTGTTCAATCTGATGCGTAATCTCGGCGGGGCAATCGGCATCGCGGTCAGCAGCACGATGTTGAACGATCGGCTGAACCTGCATTACGAACGGCTCGACGAGCATCTGAACGCCGGCCGCCCCGCGGTCGAATCGATCTTGCACAAGCAGGCCGCGTATCTGTCGGCGGTCGGCGGCGACGTGCTGAACGCCGCCAGCGCGGGGCTCGCCGAACTGAACGCGCTGCTGACCCGCGAGGCGCTGGTGCTTGCATTCTCCGACGCGTTTCTGGCCGTGTCGCTTTGCTTCGTGGTGGGCTTGCTGAGCGTGCTGTTTTCGCGCCCGTTCGGCGCCGGCGCGCCGCCCCCCGATGCCCATTAAGGAACCCAACATGAAGCGGATTGTAATGAAGGTAGTGGCGAGCGCGGCATGGCTGACGCTTGCGGCGTGCGCGGTGCAACCGGCCACGCACGCGGATCTGCCGCAAACGGTAACGACGCTCGCGCCGGCCGCCTGGAGCGTCGACGCGCCGCAGGACAGCGTCAGCACCGATGCCTGGTGGGCGCGTTTCGGCGACCCTGTGATGCATCAACTGGTCGAGTCGGTGCTGACCGGCAATCTGGATGTGCAGGCTGCGGCGGAGCGCGTCAAGCAGGCGCAGGATCTGGTCACGCAGAATCGCGCGGCACTGGTGCCCGAATTGAACGCCCGCGCGGGTGCCTCGGACTCGCGCCAGAACACGCCGCCGCCGCTTGGCTATGTGCGGCAGGCGGGCTTCGGTGTCGCGGCAAGCTGGACGCCCGACGTGTTCGGCGGCGAACGGCTGGCGGTGTTGACGTCGCAGGCGCAGGTGTCGGGCCGCGAGGCGGCGCTGCAGGAATTGCGGCTCGCGCTCGCCGCCAATACGGCGGCCGCGTATATCGATCTGCGCTGGGCGCAGACGCAATTGCAGATTCTCAGCGACAACGAACAGATTCGCAGCCGCGCGCTGAAGCTGACGCAGGAGCGTTTGCATTACGGACTGTCGACACAGCTCGACGTCGCGCGCGCGCAGAATCAGCTCGAGGATCTGCAGGCGCAGATTCCGCGCATGCAATCGACGGTGCAGCATCAGCTGAGTCTGATCGCCGTGTATTCGGGGCGCACGCCGGAGAGCGTCGACAAGCTGCTGCTCGCCGACGCGCGCGAGATTCCGGTGCCCGCGCAAAGCGCGCCGCAGGCGCTGCCTTCCGAGGCGTTGCTGCATCGGCCGGACGTGCGTACCGCGTATGCGCTGGTCGAACAGCGCGCGGCCGAAGTGGGGGTGTCGAAGGCGCAGCGTTATCCGCAGTTCCGGATCGATCTGACGAACGGCTTGCTGGCGTCGTCGTATCTCGGTCTGCCGACGCTGACCGACAATCTGTTTAGCGCCGCGCTGAACGCGACGAGTCCGATTTTCAACGCCGGGCGTATCACCGCGAATATCGATGCAAGCGAGAGCCGCATGCGCGAATCGCAGCTCGGTTTGCAGCAGACGATGCTGCAGGCGTTGAAGGAGGTCGAGGACAACCGCAGCGATCTCGTCAGTGGCGCGGTGCAGGTGCAGCGGCTGGGCGGCGCGCTCGATGCGTCGAACCACGCGCTGCGTCTGTCGACCGAGTTGTACAAGGGCGGCGCGTCGAGCTTCCTCGACGTGCTGGCCGCGCAGGAGGCGTATCTGCGCGACTCGGAATCGCTGAATCAGGCGAAGCGCGAGCATGCGCTGTCGGCCATCGCGCTGTATCGCTCGCTCGGCGGCGGCTGGGACGAGCACGACACGGTGGCGTCGACGGCGGCGAATCCGTAACGCGGCCGGCGCGACGTGTCGATGCGATGACACGTCGGCGTGGCGCTGCCGTGCGGCGCATCAGCGAGCCCGCTGCGCGGGCCGCCAGCACCGTTGCGTTGCAGCACGCAGCGCATTGCGCGGGTATGGCCGGAAGCAATCCGCGATCTTTGCTACATTCCTGCACACGCACCGCATACGCGGCACAGTGGGAGTGCGTCGAACGTCGCGGCATGACCGGTGAGATCGAAATCCTTTGAAGAGGCTCAAGATGCGAATTCTGGTGGTAGGGGCGGGCGCGGTAGGCGGATATTTCGGCGGACGTCTCGCCGAGGCGGGGCAGGACGTGACCTTTCTGGTGCGTTCCGGCCGCGCGGAGCGGCTGCGGCGCGACGGCCTCGTGATCGACAGTCCGCGCGGCAACCTCGTGCTGCGCGACGTCAAGACGATTCTGGCCGGCGTGAGCGCCGAGCCGTTCGATGTCGTGCTGCTCAGCTGCAAGGCCTACAGCCTCGACGACGCGATCGATTCGTTCGCGCCGCTGGTCGGCGAATCGACGGTCATCCTGCCGATGCTCAACGGCATGCGCCATATCGACGTGTTGTCCGCGCGCTTCGGCAGGGAGCGCGTGCTCGGCGGCCAGTGCGTGATCGCCGCGACGCTGAATGCCGAACAGCACATCGTGCATCTGAACGACATGCAGACGATGACGTTCGGCGAACTTCCCGGCGGCAACTCCGAGCGCGTCGAGGAGATCGCGCGGGCGATGGCGGACGCGAACTTCGACGCGTCGGTCAGCGACAACATCCTGCTGCGTATGTGGGAAAAATGGGTGTTCCTCGCCACATTGGCGGGCAGTACGTGCTTGATGCGCGGTTCGGTCGGCGATATTCTGGCTGCGCCCGACGGCAAGCGCGTGATCGAGAATCTGCTCGGCGAGTGCCGCGCGGTGGCGGAGAGCAACGGCTTCACGATGGTCGCGGATTTCGATGCGCGCGCCACGCAGACGCTGCTGACGCCGTCGCCGCTAACGGCATCGATGCTGCGCGACGTCGAAAACCGCTCGCATACCGAGGCCGATCATATTCTCGGCGATCTGATCGCGCGCGGCGGCGACGCGCAAAAGGGCGAGCACGGCCTGTCGCTGTTGCGCATCGCCTATAGTCATCTGAAGACATACGAAGCACGCCAGACCCGTACCTCCTGACCACCCGCCGCGGAGCCGGTGCCGAAACGGATGGCGGGCATTAGCGCAGTCCAACGACGTTTCGGAGGTGAAGCATGCCGGCTCCAATCGGATCGGTTCCCGCGCTCAGTGCTGCGTCGGCGACGGTATTCTCGATCGGTATCATCTTTCTCGGCTACTGGGGCATGTATGAGCCGACCACATGGCGCGCGGCCGACGTGGTGGTGTTCGTGCTCGCGCTAGCCGGCTTCGCGTGCCTTGGCCTCGTGCCGTGGATGGCGACCAGCCCGGTCGAGCCGGAGACCAGCGACGCCCGCATCCGCATTGCGCGGCATCTGTTTCTGAGCGGCGTGATATCGATCTGGCTCGCGGTGGCCATCTCCGTGGTTTTCTGAAAACGTCCGAAGCCCGAATGGACATCCATATTGCGGTCGAAGGACATCACGATCTATCCGGACAAATCTATCGGCAGTTGCGCGCGGGCATCGTCGAAGGACGACTTGCCGGCGGCACGCGGCTGCCATCCACGCGCGATCTCGCGACCCAGCTCGGCGTATCGCGCAAAACCACGCTCGACGTATTCGAACGGCTGCTGTCCGAAGGCTATCTGAGCGCGCGCGCCGGTTCCGGCACCTTCGTCGCCGACGGGCTCGCGCGGCTGCCGGCCGAGCGCTCCGCGCATGCCCGCACCGCCGATGCGTTGCGCGCCCGGGCCGCCGCGAAAACCAAAGCCGCCGCACGCGCGCAACCGCTGTGGGAGCAGATGCCGGACAGCGTGCCGCTGCCGCAGCCTTCGGTGGCCTCGCCGTTGGACTTCGTGTGCGGCGCGACCGACAAGACACTGTTTCCCTTCGACGTGTGGCGCCGCTGTATCAATCACGCGCTGCGTACCCAGGCTCGCAGCCCCGCCACCTATCGCGACGCGGCCGGCGACCAGCAACTGCGGCTCGCAATCTCGCGCTACCTCGCCTTTAACCGCGCGGTGACCAGTAACTGGGAAGACGTGATCGTCACGCAGGGCGCGCAGCAGGCGCTCGATCTGATTGCGCGCGTCATGTTGCGGCCCGGCGAGATCGTCGCGATCGAGGATCCCGGCTATCCGCCCGCGCATGCGTGCTTTTCGGTAACGGGCGCGCGCGTCGTGCCGGTGCCTGTCGATCGCGACGGTCTGATCGTCGGCAAGCTGCCCGACCACGCGCGGCTGGTTTACGTGACGCCTTCGCATCAGTTTCCGCTCGGCATGCCGATGAGCCTGGAGCGCCGCGTCGAACTGCTCGAATGGGCGCAAAAGCGCGGCGCGGTCATCATCGAAGACGATTACGACTGCGAGTATCGTTTCGAAGGGCGGCCGATGGAGCCGCTCAAAAGTCTCGATCACGCCGGACTCGTTGCCTACGTCGGCACTTTTTCGAAGACCATCTTCCCCGAACTGCGGATCGGCTACGTCGTGCCGCCCGCGTCCTTGCACGCCGCGCTGCTGAAGGCACGTCAGATTGCCGATTGGCACGGCTGTACGCTGACGCAAACCGCGCTCGCGTCGTTCATGCTCAACGGCGACTTCGCGCGGCACTTGCGGCGCATGCACAAGGCTTACGCGGCACGGCGCGCGATGCTGCTCGATCATCTGCGAGGCGACCTGTCGCGCTGGATCGAACCGATCGTGCCGACTGCGGGTATCCACCTGGCCGCGCGGCTGAAGGCGCCGCTCGCGTCGCTCGGCGAAGACGCGCTCGTTGCCGCCGCGCGCGAAGCGTCGATCGGCCTGTATGGGCTCGCGCCGTTTCACCGCCGGGTAACACCGCAGCCGGGGCTGATGTTCGGCTACGGCAACATCGCGGTCGAACATATCGACACCGCGCTCACGACGCTTGCCGGCATCCTGGCGCGTCTCGTACGCTGACCCAAAGCTTGCCGCAAGCCGGGCGTTGGCCTCGCTAAAGTCTGGCGGTATACGGCCGGCTCCTCGGGAAAATGACGAAAGTGCCCTGAATCAAGGGGTGAAAGCGCCTGGGCCGGTCGCATCCGGCGTCGGAAAGCGGCCGCCGAAACGAACTGTAACGTGCGTTACGTGTGCATGTTAATGCCTGGCCGGGTGCGTTTTACCCCCTAAAACAGGCACTAAAACGCGTCGACCTGTTGGCGCCGCGCAAAAAACTTCGTCTCGACACATAAAAGAGTCGCGCAAATCGCGCGAGCGCTTGTAGAATCCGGCGTTGAAGCGTGCACATACGGTGTGCGCTTCGAGCAATTCACTGACCACAACAGGTAGGAGAAACATGCCGACTTCCGCAAAAAAGGTGGCCAAGAAGGCTGCTGCCCCGGTACCGACCAAGAAGGTTGCTGCAAAGAAAGTTCCTGCGAAGAAAGCCGTCGCAGCCAAGAAGGTCGCCGTGAAGGCGTCTGGCGCACCGTCGCCGATCAAGGACACCTTCACGAAGGCCTCGTTGGCAGCGCACATCGCTGAACGTGCTGCTGTTGAACCGAAGACCGCCAAGGCCGTGCTGGCCGCGCTCGAGGACACGATCCTCGGCACGGTGCACAAGAAAGGCGCTGGCGAATTCACGCTGTCGGGTCTGTTGAAGATCGTCGTGCAGGCTGTGCCGGCGAAGAAAAAGCGCTTCGGCAAGGACCCGTTCACGGGTGAAGAGCGCTGGTTCCCGGCCAAGCCGGCAAGCGTGCGCATCAAGGCACGCGCGCTGAAGAAGCTGAAGGATGCAGCGGCAGCCTAAGCGCACGGGCAATGCTTCAGGCGTTGGTGTGGTTTCGACCTTCGAGGTTTAACCATCCCTGACGTTTGAGTGCTTGTTTTAGTGCTTGCAAACAGGTAGTCCGAGTCCCCGTGGATGAAAATCCACGGGGACTTTTTTATGCGTGTGCTTCGTTATGAACGTCGTCATGAGCGTTACTGAGCGTCCAATTCTTCGGTGCATAGTGTGCGCCCTGATGGCGCGCGCGCACCGGAGTGGCGCATTATCAATTCACGGCAGTGCGATCGACACGAACGACGCCTTCCTGATGCGCCGTTAGCGTGTACGCAAACGTGCTTCAACACGTAAAACTCAATGGCATAACGCTTGCTTGATCGCTTGTCGAGTACCGAATGCGCAGCGCATTCGCCTTCTATTTCGACAAAAAGAGTGGGGCTGACATGCGATGCTATGACGAGATGCGTCATCACGACGATGGCGTACGGCCGCATTACGCGCGCTTTGAGCGATGGTTGACGCGCCAGGGCGAAGAGGCGATTGCACGCAAACGCGCGGAAGCCGACCTGCTGTTCCGGCGAGTCGGCATCACGTTCGCGGTGAACGGCGACCTGTCCGGCACCGAGCGGCTGATTCCGTTCGATCTGATTCCACGCATCATTCCGCGCGCTGAATGGCAAACGCTCGAAGCGGGTTTGCGGCAGCGCGTGCAGGCGCTCAACCAGTTCATCCACGACGTCTATCACGATCGCAACATCGTGCGCGCGGGCATCGTGCCGGCCGCGCAGGTCTATACCAATGCGCAGTATCGTCCCGAGATGCAGGGCGTCGACGTGCCGCTCGGTGTTTACGCGCATATTGCCGGCGTCGACGTGGTGCGAGCCGGCGACGCCGGTGAGTTCTACGTGCTCGAAGACAACCTGCGCGTGCCGTCGGGCGTGTCGTACATGCTGGAAAACCGCAAGATGATGATGCGGCTTTTTCCTGAGTTGTTCGTACAGAACCGTATTGCGCCGGTCGCGCATTATCCCGATCTGCTGCTCGATACGCTGCGCTCGGTGGCGCCCGAAGGTGTCGACGATCCGGTCGTCGTCGTCCTTACGCCCGGCATGTACAACTCCGCCTATTTCGAACACACGTTCCTCGCGCAGCAGATGGGCGTCGAGCTCGTCGAAGGCAAGGATCTGTTCGTCGACGACAACTATGTGTTCATGCGTACCACCCAGGGGCCGCGGCGCGTCGACGTGATCTACCGGCGCGTCGACGATGACTTTCTCGATCCGCTCGCGTTCCGCGCGGATTCGGCGCTCGGCGTGCCGGGGCTATTGACGGCCTATCGCGCCGGCCGCGTCGCGCTCGCGAACGCGATGGGCACCGGCATCGCCGACGACAAATCGATCTATCCGTACGTGCCGGAAATGATCGAGTTCTACCTGGGCGAAAAGCCGATTCTGAACAACGTGCCGACCTATCAGTGCCGCAAGCCGGACGACCTCGCGTATACGCTCGCGCATTTGCCGGAACTGGTCGTCAAGGAAGTGCACGGCGCGGGCGGCTACGGGATGCTCGTCGGCCCCGCGTCGACGCAGGCCGAAATCGAGGCGTTCCGTGCGCGTCTCGTCGCGCGTCCGGCCGGCTATATCGCGCAGCCGACGCTCGCGCTGTCCGCGTGTCCGACCTTCGTCGAAGCGGGTATCGCACCTCGCCATATCGATCTGCGGCCGTTCGTGCTATCGGGCAAGACCACCACGATGGTGGCGGGCGGCCTCACGCGTGTCGCGTTGCAGGAGGGCTCGCTCGTCGTCAATTCTTCGCAGGGAGGCGGCACCAAGGACACGTGGATGGTCGACTGACGCGGGTGCCGCCGTGCGTCGCTCGCAAGCCGATGCTTAAGAACCACCCGCGCGGGCCTTCGATACCGACCAAGGCCCCGGGTAATCAGCTTTCAGACAGGGAACGCCATCATGCTTAGCCGAACCGCCGATCACCTTTTCTGGATGGCCCGCTATATGGAGCGTGCGGAGAACACCGCCCGCATGCTCGACATCAATCTGAAGGCGCAACTGTTGCCGCAGACGCCGGAACAGGAGGCCCGCGCGCAGCGCTCGGTGCTGCGCATCTCGGAGCTCGAAGGCGCGTTCGCGCAGCGCCATGCGGAGCCGACGCACGAGCATGTGCTCGATTTCATGGTCGCGGATGCCAGCAATCCTTCGAGCATTCATTCGTGTTTGCAGGCCGCGCGCGAAAACGCACGCGCGGTGCGCGGCACGCTGACGACCGAGTGGTGGGAAACCATCAACGACACGTGGCTCGAATTCAACGAGCGGTTATCGAGCGGACAGGCCGCGAGCAATCCGGACGCGCTGTTCGAATGGGTCAAGTTCCGCTCGCATCTGTCGCGCGGCGTGACGATCGGCACCGCGCTGCAGGACGACGCGTTCTTCTTCACGCGGCTCGGCACCTATCTGGAGCGCGCCGACAACACCGCGCGGATTCTCGACGTGCGTTTTGCGAACGTCGAGCCGAATTCGCGCGATGCGGCGCGCCAGCTCGAAGACTTCTATTACTGGACCTCGATTCTGAGTTCGGTGTCGGCGCTGGAGATCTATCGCAAGGTGTATCGCGACGTCGTGACGCCCGCGCGCGTGGTCGAGCTGATGATCCTGAACCAGCAGATGCCGCGTTCGCTGCTGGCGTCGCTCGATGGCGTGTGCGCCAATCTCGCGATGCTGCGCACGGCGGGCTCGAACCCGTGCGAACGGTTCGCCGGCAAGCTGCGCGCCGATCTGCTGTATGCCGACATCCGGCAGATTTTCGAAACCGGCCTGCACGCCTATCTGACGCAGTTTCTTGCGCGCGTGTTCAATCTGGGCAACCTCGTTGCGCAGACCTATTCGCTGCTGCCGGTGGCCTGACGGAGTTTTGCCATGTACCTGACGATCCGCCATAACACGTCGTATCGCTATGAAGCGACGGTTCACTATTCGATCCAGCAATTGCGCCTGACGCCGGCGAGCGGCGCCGCGCAGACGGTGCGGCGCTGGAGCATCGACGCGCCGGGCAAGCTCGACGCGACCCAGGACGCGTACGGCAACGTGCTGCATACGCTCGTCATCAACAAGCCGCACAACGAGATTCATCTGCTCGTGACGGGCGAAGTGGAGACGGTGCCGCTCGTCGACGGCGTGCTGCGCGATTCCGCCGGCCCGATTCCGCTCGAACATTTCACCTGCGCGACGCGTTTGACCGAGGCCGACGCGGCGATTCGCGAGCTGGCCGCGACGGTACCGGATCTCGCGACTCAGGCGAGCCTGCTCGCGTTGTCCGAGCAGATCGTGCAGCGCGTGCAATACCGGCCCGGTGTGACGGCGGTCACGAGCACGGCCGCCGAGGCGCTCGCGCTCGGAAATGGCGTGTGCCAGGACCATGCGCATCTGATGCTCGCGTGTTGCCGCGCGCGCGGCGTGCCCGCGCGTTACGTGAGCGGCTATATCGAGCCGGGCGACGTGCCGCATGCGGCGAGCCATGCATGGGTCGATGTCTGGCTCGACGGCACGGGCTGGGTTTCCATCGACGTCACGCATGCCGCGTTTGCCAGCGACATCTACTGCCGGCTCGCGGTCGCGCGCGACTATGAAGCCGCGGCGCCGGTGCGCGGGCGGCGCATCGGCGGGCTCGGGGAGGAACTCGACGTGGCGGTGACGGTGAGCGCGGAGATGCCGCAATAAGCGCTGCGGTGATGCGGGCAATCAATCGCCCGGGATCACGCCGCCGGAGCGCCGTTAATACGGATAAAAGGCGCTTCCGCGCCGCATTACAATAGCGCCGTTCATGTGCTTTTCGCGGATTCCCTATGACCTATTGCGTGGCGATGGCCGTCGACGACGGCCTCGTGTTCCTGTCGGACACACGCACCAATGCCGGCGTCGATCACATCAGCACCGCGCGCAAGATGTCGGTGTTCGAGCAACCCGGCGAACGTCTGCTGGTGCTGCTGGGCGCCGGCAATCTGTCGCTGACGCAGGCGGTGTTGCACGAGCTGTCCGAGCCCACCGATGCCGCGCAGCCGACGCTGTGGAGCGTGCCGACGATGGCGGACGCCGCGCGCGTGGTCGGCGACGCGGTGCGTCGCGTGCATCAGCGCGAAGCGGACGCGTTGCAGAAGTTCGGCGTCGATTTCAATTGCAGCTTTATTCTCGGCGGGCAGATCGCGGGCAACCGGATGCGCCTGTTCATGATTTATGCGGCCGGTAATTTCATCGAGTCGTCGGCGGCGAATCCGTATTTTCAGGTCGGCGAGGCGAAGTACGGCAAGCCGATCATCGATCGCGTGCTGACGCCGTCCACACCGCTCGACGAAGCTGCGAAGTGCGCGCTGATTTCGATGGACTCGACGCTGCGTTCGAATCTGTCGGTGGGGCTGCCGCTCGATCTGCTCGTGTATGAAAAGGACGCGCTGTGCGTCACGCGTTTCGTGTCGATCGATCGCGACAATGGCTACTTCGACATGATTCACCGCACGTGGGGCGAGCGCTTGCGTCAGGTGTTCGCGGAGATTCCCGACCCGGACTGGCGCGATTCGCCGGGCATGCAGCCGTTGCAGCCCGAGCGGGCGCTGGTGCGGTATCAGGCGCCGATAGGCGCCGATGGGATCGAGCACGAGAGCGCGGTGAAGCCAGCTCAGACGCTCGCGCAGGCCGACAAGGGCAAAGTGCAGCGGCGTTAGGACTTCGGCGAAAACCACGGGGCGAAAAAAAACCAGCCATCGGCATTGCCTCTGGCTGGTTTTGATCTACGCGGCTCGCAAGCCGCGTAGTCACTCCGATTCGAAGTCCGATTAGAACTTGTGACGGATACCGACGCTGACCATGACCTGGTTCTCGGTGCCCGACTGGTTGCCGTACGAACCGATCGAAGCCGTTGCCGGCACGAGCGCGCCGGTGGTCGGATCACGCTGATCGCCGCTCGCATGTTGCCATGCGCCCACTGCGTACAGGTCGGTGCGCTTCGACAGCGAGTAGTCCGCGCCGAGCGAAACCTGGTTGTACGTCGCCGTTGCGTCGCCCGTGCCGCGCGTGTACGCGTAGCCGATACCCAGCAGCGCTGCCGGCGTGAGCTGGTAGCCAACGTAAGCGCGGCCGACGTTGAACTTCTGCGTCGTCAGGAAGCCCGAGTTCGCATCCGGCTTGTATTGCGCGTTGCTGTAGCTCAGGTTCGCCGTCCACGGACCCGTCACGTACTGAACGGCTGCCGAAGCGATGCCGATTGACTTCGAGAATGCGTACGCGGCGTTGATGCCTGCGTTATCCGGGAAAGACGAATCGAACGTGCCGCCTGCCGTGCCAGCCCAGCCGCCTGCCGCGGTACGTGCTGCGAGCGTGTTGGCGTTGCTTGCGTGCAGGTAGCCGGCAGCGACGCTGAACGGACCCGTTGCGTACGTTGCCGCGCCCGACCACGTCTGGCCCGAACCCGTCGAACCAGCGGTGCCGCCCAGTGCGTACAAGCCTTCGATCTGGAAGCCCGACCACACCGGCGAAACATACTTGACTGCGTTGTTCACGCGGAAGCTGTTGTCGTTGTTGTCGACGTCACCCGGCGTTGCGAACGTGCTGCCGAAGTAGTTGTCGCCCGTCAGCGGCTGGACCATGTCGACCAGCGGGTCATACTGACGGCCCAGCGTCACGGTGCCCCATGTGTCGCCGGTCAGACCGACATAAGCCTGACGACCGAACATCAGGCCACCCTGACCGAGCTTGCCGTTGTTGACGTCAAAGCCGTTTTCCAACTGGAAAATCGCCTTCAGGCCGCCGCCGAGGTCTTCCGTGCCCTTCAGGCCGAAACGGCTACCTTGCAGGTTGCCCGAATACAGTTGCACGAGGGCGCCGCCGTGCGGCGTAGCGTTGTTCACGTACTGGACCGATTCATCGATCAGGCCATAGAGGGTCACGCTGCTTTGCGCGTGAGCCATACCGGTGACGCCGAGCAGCGCCAGCGAAAGGGTAGACAGTGCGATTCGTTTCATCTATTTCTCCACGCAGATGATGTTTTCTTTGTTGCGGAAAGCAGAATAGCTCACTGTTCGAATTGACAAGAACAGGAAAAAAAAGACTGTCGCCAAAAACTGACAAACCGTCGAAAGCCTTGTGTATCAGGCCGAACAACGATTGTTGCTATTTGTGAAATATTAGTTGTCATGTTATGCATTATTGTTGTTTTGTCGATAGTGACTGATTCACTAACTGCACTTTTGGCATGATTTCGAATATGCAACTTAATCGAGTCGTCTAATTGAACGGCTGATTTTGTAGAAAACGCCTAAGAAATAGGCGTGCATCAGGCGGCTTGCCAGGCTAGACAGAATCGGAGCGTTGTGCACCAGCGCAACCCGGGCGTCACCTTGAGGTGCAACCGAACGGTTGCAATGGCGATGACGATCGCGATTGCGTGTGGATCGCGGAAGAGGTGAGCGGATAGCTGGTGGTGCGCATGCCATGCGCGCGCGATGCGTTGCTCCCCCGGCGTCAGCGTTTCTCCACGCTACGGCGCGGGCGCGCCACCGCGGCGGCGGTCAGTCCGGCGGCTGCGGCGAGCAGTACTGAGGTCCATGGATTGCGCCGCACGTAGCGGTCGGCGGCCACTGCCTGGCGGCGCGCTTCGACGAGCGCGGTGGCGGCCATTCGCGTGGCCTGCGCTTCCGCTTCGATCATCTTGCGGGCGATCTGCACAGCGCTCGCGTGCGTAGCCGTTTCGCCACGCGTGTTTGAGTCCAATGCCGTCGAGTGCGCCGCGCCAACAGCGATCGCACTGCGCGTCGTGCTCTTGAGCGGCGCCGCATGCCGTGCCGCATCGCTGCCGACCGTCGATGCCGCCAGCACCGATGCAAGCATCGCGCGGCTGCCCGGCGGCGCGGCCGGCTGCATGCCCCAACCGCCGCGTGGATCATGCAGCCGGCCGCGCGCGGCGGCAAACTCAGCGCCAAGCAGCAGCACCACCGCCGAGAAGTACAGCCACATCAGCAGTACCGCCAGCGAGCCGGCCGCGCCGAACGAACTGGCCATCCCGGCGTGCGCGAGATAAAGCGCAAACAGCTTTTTACCCGCGGTAAACAGCACGGCCGCGGTGATGCCGCCGACCAGCGCGTCGCGCCACAGCACTCTCGCATCGGGCAGGAACTTGAGCAGCCCGGCGAACGCAAACGCCAGCACGAGCAGCCCGACGCCAAGTTGCAGCAGATTGCCGATCACGACATACGGCGAGTCGCCCCACAACCAGTTGCCGATGAAAACGATGACCGTATCGAGCACGAGCGACACGATCAGCAGGAACGCGACGCCGAGCACGAGCCCGAACGAAATCAACCGCACCCGCACCAGCGCGAGCACGCTCGACGCGCGCGGCCCGCTATACGGCCACACGATATTGAGCGCGCTATTAAGAGACGAGAAGGTGGCCGACGCACCGATCACCAGCAGCGAAAACGAGATGATCGCCGCGATGCCGCCTTTGCTGCCCGCGTGATGCGCGTTCTCGACGATCGTCTGGACACCCGCGGCCGCCTGGTCGCCGATCAATCCGTTGATGTGTCCAAACAGTTCGCCGCGCGCGGCCGCGGGGCCGAAGAACCAGCCGGCCACCGCGATCACCATTACGAGGGTCGGCGCGAGGGAAAACGCCGCATAGAACGCGATGCTTGCCGCCAGCGCCGGGCAGCGGTTCTCCGAGAACTGCCGGAGCGCGCCGACTGCCCAATTGGCCTGCTGACGGGCCGCTTGTTGAAGGTTCTCGGTGGAGAGGGAATCCATGTCCGTGGTCGTCCTTCGCAAGAGTGCCGGCGCGCTGCGCTTGGCGGGGCTTTTGTCTTCGTGCGATGCGCAAGCCTTGTGCCCGTCACTATACAAGCTAACCGGCGTGGTCTCGGCCGTTTGCGGCGCGTGCCGTTAGAATGCAGCGGGTTCCTCTCACATTCCTGCCTACCATGTATTCGCACGAATTCGCTCAGCAACTGGACGTGATCGCTATCGATCAATGGAGCGCGCATCTGCCCGCGCACGTCGTCGAACAATTGCCGACGCAGGGCGTCACGGTATTCGCCGTGACCGACGACGCGTCCGACACCGCCGCGTTCAGCGAGCGCTATGGCTTCGGTCTCGAAGACTGCGCGAACACGATCGTGGTGCGCTACAAGAAGGATGGCGGCGAGCATTACGCGGCGCTCGTATCGCTCGGTTCGCTGCGGCTCGACATCAACGGCGCGGTCAAGGCCGCGCTCGGCGCGCAACGGCTATCGTTCGCGAAGCGCGAGGCGGCGGTCGAACATAGTCAGATGGAGTTCGGCGGCATTACCGCATTCGGCTTGCCCGCCGACTGGCGCGTGCTGGTCGATGCCGCGGTGATGGAGCGCACGCAGATCGTGATGGGCGCCGGCGTGCGCGCGGCCAAGCTGCTGCTGTCGCCGGACGTGCTGCGGCAGTGGCCGCGTTGCGAGGTTGCGCCGATGACGTTGCCGGCGGAGTGACGAGCGCGACGCTTCTTCAGGCGACGTCTCAAGCGAAGCCTCAAGCGAGGCTTCAAGCTAGGCCGATGCCCGCGCGGCTCAGCAACTGCCGGTTACGCTCCGACAGATTTTTCATCCGCAACTGTTTGCCGGCTTTGCGATAACGCTCGGCCAGCCCCTGCAATGCGGCGAGTGCCGAATGATCGGCGAGCAGCAGATGACTGCAATCGACGGTCACGCTCGCCGGGCCTTGCGCCGGATCGAACAGTTCGTGAAAGCGCGTGGTCGACGCGAAAAACAGCGTGCCGCGCGGCACATAAGTTCTGTGATCGTCGCGATCTTCCGCATGCGCGTGAATTTCGCGCGCGTGCTGCCACGCGAAGTTGAGCGCGGCGATCACGATGCCGCACATCACCGCGATCGCCAGATCGGCAAACACGGTGATCACCGTCACCGCGACGATCACCAGCGCGTCATTGCGCGGCACCTTGCCGAGCACGCGCAGTGATCCCCATGCGAAGGTCTGCTGCGCGACCACGAACATCACACCGACCAGCGCCGCGAGCGGAATCCGCTCGATCAGCGGCGACAGAAACAGGATATAGAGCAGAATCATCACGCCGCTGACGACGCCCGATAAGCGCGAACGTCCGCCCGAATTCAGGTTGATCATGGTCTGGCCGATCATCGCGCAACCGCCTATTCCGCCGAACAGGCCCGAGGCAATATTCGCCGCGCCGAGCGCGATGCATTCGCGATTCGGCTGGCCGCGCGTTTCGGTGATCTCGTCGGTCAGATTGAACGTCAGCAGCGTTTCGAGCAAACCGACGATCGCGATCAGCACCGCGTACGGCAGGATCACACGCAGCGTGTCGAGATTCAGCGGCACGTCCGGCAGATGCAGCGACGGCAGATTGCCGGCAATGTGCGCCATGTCGCCGAGCGTGCGCGCCGGCAGATGCAGCAATTGCGTAAAGAGCCCGACGCCGACGATCGCGACCAGCGCCGGCGGCGCCGCGCGCGTGAGCCGCGGCAGCAGGTAGACGATCGCCATCGTCAGCACGACGAGCGCCGCCATGCTCGCGAGCGCGCCGCCATGCAGCCATTGCTCGCCATGCGGCGTCAGTACCTTGAAGTGCGCGAGTTGCGCGGTCGCGATCACGATCGCCAGTCCGTTGACGAAGCCGAGCATCACCGGATGCGGGACCATGCGGATCAGCTTGCCGAGCCGCAGCGCGCCGAACAGCACCATCAGCAGGCCGCTCAGTATCACCGTCGCGAGCAGATACTGCGCGCCGTGCTCGACCACCAGCGCGACGATCACGACGGCCATCGAGCCCGCGGCGCCGGAAATCATGCCGGGCCGTCCGCCGAACAGCGCGGTGATCGTGCAGATAAAGAACGCGCCGTATAAGCCCATCAATGGATTCAGATGCGCGACGAGCGCGAAGGCGATGCACTCGGGCACCAGTGCAAATGACGAGGTCAAGCCTGCGAGCACATTGCCGCGGATGTCGGCAAGCCGCGCGGGCCGACCGTGAGCGGGACTAGCGGTGTTCATGTTGTACGAGGTGGGCGCGCAAGCGCGTGATGCCGGCGCTGGTGTGGGCCGGCTGGCGGCACACATGGAGGTGCGAAGGGGGCGTCCGTTTGACGCGGACCGTTCGCGAAAGGCGTGGATTCTACCGTAGTGCGATGAAGGGCACCGACGCCTACGCCGCGTTAGGCGTTAGCGTGGCGCCCGCAGGTGATTCGCTCAGATGATCAGCCGCGATACCTTCGTGCCTTCGAGCGACACGCCGGCCATCAGGCCGCCGTTGGTCAGTACGAACGCCTGTACCGGGTTCGTCGCGGTCGACGTATCGACCGCGCCGTTCGCGCCGACCTTCAACACCGCGACCGTCGCATTGGCGCCGACCGCCCATCCCTGGCTGTGCAGGAAATCGTCGAGGGCTTCCTGCGTCATGAACAGGAAGATGATCGCCTTCGACTGCGCACCGATCTGCAAACCGAACGAACCTGCCGCCGTGCTGTAGTAGCCGGCGGTGCGACCGTCGATGCGCAGCGCGCCTTCTCCATACTGGCCACCGACCCAGAAGCCGGCCGAGATCACCGAAGGAAACACCAGTACGCCGCGCGCTTTGCCGACCAGTTCGCGCGAACCGGCGACGTTGTCGTAAAGCCGCGCCAGCGTCGAGTCGACTCCCGCGTTGATCGTGTCGCGCTTGCTGGCGTTATCCGACGATGAATTACTGGAGGACAGCGAAGTCGTCGTGCAACCGGTGAGGCTCAGGCCTGCGACGGCCAGTGCAGCGCTGCCGGTCATGATGAACTGTCGTCTGCGCATGACTGTTTTCCTTTGCGTTTGTTACGCGTTTTGTACGTTATTGGAGAGCGCGGTGATGACGCCCGCTTTGCATTTGTGCTCTTTTGCGCGCGGGAGGTTCCGCGCGCGCGGGAGTTGTTGCATGCGGCGAAGCGTGCAGGGTCGATTATCGACGACCGCGCGAAACAACGGGCAGCAGCTAACGTGCCCAGGCGCCGCGCCGCCGTGAACGGCGGGCGGCGTGGACGATGAAGGGGCAACGATTCGAGGATTGTTTGTTTGTCGACAGCCGATGCTCAATGCAGTGGTGCATCGGCTGATCGCGGCTAAACCGTCGGACGAATGTTCTGGTTATTGCGGAACAGATTGCCCGGGTCGTAGCGATTCTTGGTTTCGACGAGCCGCGCGTAGTTCGTTCCGTACGCCTGCTCGATGCGGCCGCTTTCCTCCTGCGTCATGAAGTTCACGTACACGCTGCCGAGCGCGAACGGCTGCGCGGCATCGAAGAACGCGCGCGACCAGGCGATACAGCGATCGTCGTCGCGCGCATCGTCCCAACGACCGTGAACGTTCATCGCGTAGAGCGTGTCGCGCGCCGGGTAGGCGGTTGCGTCGGCCGCCACGCGCTGCGTCTGACCGCCGATCAGCCCGAAGAAGATCTCGCATTGCGGCGACGGCAGCGTATCGATTGCCTGAATCAGCGCATCGATCAGACCGTCGTCGATGCCGGCGAGATTGTGCGACTTCCAGTAATTGCGCGCGCCCGGCGTGAGCAGCGGGTCGAATGCCTGCTGCCACATTTCATACGGCATCGGGCCGAGATGTTCGCCAAGCGGAGTGCCGAAGCGGCGCGCGCTTTCGACTGCCGCCGGCCCGTCGTCGACTGGCCCGGTGTAGCACATCGCGAGCACGAGTACCGGTTTGCCATGCACGTCGGGCGGCAGGAACGGCAGCGGCGGCGCGAGCCGCGCGACCGCCCACACGGCCAGTTCCTCGGGCATCGCTGGCGCCGCCGCGCGGTATTTGACGAGCGCGTCTTTCGCCTCGGCGAACGGCAGCACGACGAGGCCGCCATAGACGAGCGGCCCGACCTCGTGCAGCGCGTATTCGAACTGCGTGACCACGCCGAAATTGCCGCCGCCGCCGCGAATCGCCCAGAACAGGTCCTCGTTCGAACTGGCGCTCGCGCGGCGCAATTCTCCGTCCGCGGTGACGATGTCGGCGGCGACGAGATTATCTATCGTCATCCCGAAGCGGCGGCTGAGCCAGCCGAAGCCGCCGCCGAGCGTCAGGCCCGCGACGCCGGTCGTCGAGTTGATGCCGAGCGGCGTCGCGAGTCCGAACGCCTGCGCTTCGTGATCGAAGTCGTGCAGCGTTGCGCCTGGCTCGACATACGCGCGCCGGGCTGCCGGATCGATGCGCACGGATTTCATCGACGACAGGTCGAGCACGACACCGTCGTCGCACAGCGCGCTGCCGCCGATATTGTGGCCGCCGCCGCGAATCGCGAGCGGCAGGCCGTTGTCGCGCGCGAACGCGATGCCCTGACGGATGTCGGCGACACCGGCGCAACGCAGAATCATCGCCGGATAGCGGTCGATCATCGCATTCCAGATGCTGCGCGCTTCGTCGAAGCCGGGCGTGTCGGGTAGCAGAAGCGGACCTCGCAGGCCGGATTTCAATGCGTCGACAGCGCTGCTGGACAGAGTAACCATGGCGTACCTCATCGAACGGGAAAGAAGCGCCCAGCACACTATTGCGTAGATCAGACAAGCGAGCGCGGTGAATGAAAGCAAATTGAGAGGTTGGTGTGCGTCCAGTAAACGGGGCAGTGCGCCGAAGTCAAACAAAGGTAAACCCGCGCGTGTGAGCGATGGCGCGCAACGGCTTATGTGACAGGCATTTGCGGGCGGCGCCGGCCGCGTTGGCTGCCGCCCGGACGCGGATGTTGGAAGTGTTTTTAAAAGAATTTCCGCGCTGAAGTGTTGGGTGCGCGCCGTGCTGGTGGTCGCGTAGCGACACTTTGCAGCGCGAGCGTGAGTACGACGCGCGGTCCGGGGCGAGCCGCGCGCGCGTGGATGACGTGTGTGAGCTAGCGCACGCCGCGCGCAAGCATTTTTTCGGGACGCGGCGAGGATTGCCGACATGTCGTTTCAGAAGCGGTGCGGCGCTTTTACGTCGCATTGTCTGTGGGATTACGCTCATTCGTCTTTTGGCTTTTACTGATTTATGTGCGGATAAACACACGAATAAAGCAGCCGCCATGTAAATGCGTGTGTTGGGGTAAGAAGAAACCCTGATTATTTTCATAATATAAATTTCATTTGGCTTTCTTATTGTTTATTTTTCGTTAAATGAACATAGCAATAAGCGAAGTTTCTGATGTCGTCACGATTAACAATGGTTAACAGTTCGATTGCCACGGGTATTTGGCAAATACCCGTGATATCTCCTTGCGTGGTCTAGCGCACGGTCCCGTCTGGGCGCTGCGAATAACTTCAACGTCCATCAAGCCTCGCTGTGCCGTTCTTAATAAGAATGTTCGCGCACAGCCAGCCGATTCTCTCGAAACACGCCAAATCGGACCGGGGATTTTCCGCGAGAGATATGTCCAGTGCGAATGGATTTAATTCGCACGAGGCGAAGCCGGCTGGGCTTTTGAATTTTCTGTTATCTGGTGAACAGAAAATTCAACTGTTATTGGGCCGGTCGTTCAGGGTGAAATAATCAGGAGCTTCAAATGAAAAAGCAAAACGGGGACGCGTGGATATTGGGTACGCGGCGGGCGGCTTTGGCGGCAGCCGTCAGTCTTTATGCGGCGATGGCCGGTGCGCAGACGACTCCTGCGGGAGCCACCGCGGAGACGGCGAATTCCAATGTGATGGTGCTCGCGCAGGCGAGCGGCGGATGCCCGGCAGGCAGCGGACCCGGCTGCACGTCCGGCGGCTCCGGCATGGCGCCGGGCGGAGTGGGCGTTGCAGCCGCGGGCCTCGGCCTCGGCTCGCAGTCGGGCGGCGGAGCGCCGTCGACGGGTCCGGGTACGGGCAGCAGCGGCGGAAACAGCTCGGCGAACTCGGGCTCGGGTGGCCTCGGCTCGGGAAACAGCGGCAATAACAACGGCAATGGCGGCGCCAACAACGGTGGCGGCGACAACGGGTCTGGAAATGGTGGTACGGGTGGGGATGGCGGTGATGGTGGCGGTGATGGTGGCGGTGATGGTGGCGGGGATAGTGGCGGTGATGGCGGCGGTGATGGTGGTCACGGTCATGGGCATGGACACGGTGGCCATGGGCATGGTGACGGCGGTCATGGTCACGGCGACGGTGGTCATGGAGATGGTGGCCACGGTGACGGCGATGGCGGTCATGGAGATGGTGGCCACGGTCACGGCGATGGCGGTCATGGGGATGGTGGCCATGGTGACGGCGATGGTGGTCATGGCGATGGTGGCGATGGTCACGGTGACGGCGGTCATGGAGATGGTGGCCATGGTCATGGCGACGGTGGTCACGGCGGTGATGGCCACGGCGACGGCGGCCACGGAGATGGTGGCCACGGAGATGGTGGCCATGGTGATGGCGGTCATGGCGACGGTGGCCACGGCGATGGCGGTCACGGCACCAGCGGTCATGGAGACGGTGGTCACGGTGATGGCGGTCACGGCGATGGTGGCCAAGGCGACGGTGGCCATGGTGATGGTGGTCACGGTGATGGCGGCCATGGCGATGGCGGTCACGGCGATGGCGGTCACGGCGACGGTGGTCATGGCGACGGTGGTCATGGCGATGGCGGCCATGGTGATGGCGGCCAAGGCGACGGTGGTCATGGCGATGGCGGTCACGGCGCCAGCGGTCATGGAGATGGTGGTCACGGTGATGGCGGCCATGGCGATGGCGGTCACGGCGATGGTGGCCATGGTGATGGTGGCCATGGTGATGGTGGTCACGGTGATGGTGGTCACGGTGATGGCGGCCATGGCGATGGCGGTCACGGCGACGGTGGTCATGGCGATGGCGGTCACGGCGCCAGCGGTCATGGAGACGGCGGTCACGGCGACGGCGGCCAAGGCGATGGCGGTCACGGCGCCAGCGGTCATGGAGACGGTGGTCACGGTGATGGCGGCCAAGGCGACGGTGGTCACGGTGCCAACGGCAATGGTGGCGGCGAGGGCCACGGCGGCAAGGGTGGTGGCCAAGGTAATGGCGGTTCCGGGAACGGCGGCCAAGGCAACGGTGGCTCTGGAAATGGCGGCCACGGCGGTAGCGGTGGCGGAGGCAACGGGGGTAACGGCGGCGGCCAAGGCAATGGCGGTAATGGCGGTGGCCAAGGCAACGGCGGCTCCGGAAACGGTGGCCACGGCGGTAACGGTGGTGGAGGCAACGGAGGCAACGGCGGAGGCCAAGGCAACGGTGGCAATGGCGGTAACGGTGGTGGCCAAGGCAACGGCGGCTCTGGAAATGGCGGCCACGGCGGTGGCCAAGGCAATGGCGGCTCTGGAAACGGCGGCCACGGCGGCCACGGCGGTAACGGTGGTGGCGGTAACGGAGGCAACGGCGGCAACGGCGGCGGCCAGGGCAATGGTGGTAATGGCGGTGGCCAAGGCAACGGCGGCTCTGGAAATGGCGGCCACGGCGGTAACGGTGGTGGAGGTAACGGCGGCAACGGCGGCGGCCAAGGCAATGGCGGTAACGGCGGTGGCCAAGGCAACGGCGGCTCTGGAAATGGCGGCCACGGCGGTAACGGTGGTGGAGGTAACGGTGGCAATGGCGGCGGCCAAGGCAATGGCGGTAACGGCGGTGGCCAAGGCAACGGCGGCTCTGGAAATGGCGGCCACGGCGGTAACGGTGGCGGAGGTAACGGTGGCAATGGCGGCGGCCAAGGCAATGGCGGTAATGGCGGTGGCCAAGGCAACGGCGGCTCCGGAAACGGCGGCCACGGTGGTAACGGCGGTGGAGGCAACGGCGGCAACGGCGGCAATGGCGGCAATGGCGGCAATGGCGGCGGCCAGGGCAATGGCGGCAACGGTGGCGGCCAAGGCAACGGCGGCTCCGGCCACGGCGGCGGCTTCGGTGGCGGTTTCGGCGGCCACGGCGGAGGCTTTGGCGGCGGCTTCGGCGGCCATGGCGGTGGCTACGGTGGCGGCAATGGTGGAGGCAACGGCGGCGGTCACGGCGGCGGCAACCACTAACCGGTGGGCGATCCCTGCATCACGCGGGGCACCCACCGGGTGCGGAGACCGGCTTGCCGGTTTCCGCACCAACACCCGTCGACGGCAACGAAGCCGTAACAACGAAGCTGCAACAACGAAATCGCACCAACGACCCAGCAGCAAAAGCAACTACGCAACTGCAAAGCAGCAAAGCAACCAGGCACGCAAAAGCACTCGAAACCGTGGACGGCCACGCGCCGTCCACTTACCCCGCCAGATCGATCACCTTGTCCTGCGCGACAACAAAAATCCTCTCCCCAGCGACGCGCGCAGTTTCACGCGCTCCTCCCGTAAAGCTCCCAAAAGCGGGCAATACCCCGCAGTCGACGCCAAACCGGAAACACGGCACCCGCACCGAATCGGTCCGCGTCGCGATCCGGTAGACCGGATGCACATGCCCCGCAAGCACGTACGCGCCGTCAACCACGCGCGGGTGATGACACAGCGCCCACGGTCCGGCATGCCACGGCTCGCGCGCGTATTCGACATCCAGCGTGTGGGGCAACGCGCCCGCATGCCGGTCGTGATTGCCTTCCACCAGCACGACCCGCATATGCGCATGCATCGCGCGCCATGCATGCAATGCATCGAGCGTGAGCGCCGTCAGCGATTCGCGCGCGTGCAGCAGGTCGCCGAGAAACACCAGCATCGCCGGTTCGAATTGCGCGATCAGCTGATCGATACGCAGCAGGTTGTCCTCGGTCGAACCCGTCGGCACTGGAATGCCGCGCGCGCGAAATACGGCGTCCTTGCCGAAATGCGCATCGGCGATAAACAGCGCGCGCAGCACCGGATCGAAACTCGCGCGCAAACTCGACAGCACGAGTGGCTGTCCGGCGATCTCGATCGCAAGCGACGAAGGCGTCATCGTTGCGCCGCCTTTTCGAGTTCGGCCAGCATCCGCTCGACGCGATCCGCGAGCTTCTCCGTGCTGACCTTTTCGCGCAGGCGTCCGACGATCAATGGAAAGGCGAACGGCGTCGGCTTCTTCGGATGCGTCATGACGACGCGGCTCGCGTTCATTCGTTCGAGTGCTTCGCGGATGCGCCGCACGTCGAGTTCCTGCAGCAGTACTTCGGTATCGGCCTGGTTCAACAGCAGATTGGCGCGGTCATGCTGACGGAAGATTTCGTAGAAGAGTCCGCTCGATGCCTGCAATTGCCGCGCGCTTTTCTGCTGTCCCGGATGCGCCTGAAACACGAGCCCCGACACGCGCGCAATCTCGCGAAAACGCCGCAACGACAATTCGGATGAATTGAGGCTCGCGAGAATATCGTGATCGAGTTCTTCGGCGGAAAGCAGACCACGCTGCAATTGCTCGTCCCAATCGAATGGTTGCGAGCACAGCAACTCGAAACCGTAGTCGTTCATCGAAATCGAAAACGTACCGGGCTTTTCGCGCGCGACTCGCCAGGCGAGCAACGCACCGAGACCGATATGCGCGGTGCGCCCCGCGAATGGATAGCAGAAGAAATGATGCCCTTCGCGCGACTTCAGCAATTCGACGACGAGTACTTCCGGCGCCGGCAACGCCGACCATTTCTGCTGCAATTCGAGCAGTGGACGCACCGCGCGCATTTCCGGTTCGTCATAGATACCGTCGGCAGCGCGCGCGAGCATCGTCAGCGTGGCCTCCGCGAGTTCGGACGAAAGCGGCATGCGGCTGCCGGCCCATTGCGGCATCGCTCCGCGTGACGAGGTCGCGCGTCGCACCCACGCGGTCATGTCCTGCACGCGGATCAATTCCAGCGTGCGGCCGCCGAATGAGAAAACGTCGCCGGGTTTGAGCCGTGAAATAAACGATTCCTCGATTGCGCCAATTCGGCCGCCCGACAGATACGCGACATTCAACGTACCGCCCGCGACGATCGTGCCGATATTGTTGCGATGCCGCCGCGCGAGATCATCGCGCGGTACCCGATACAGACCGTCGTCGCCGCGCGCGACGCGGTGGTAGTCCGGATAGGCGCGCAGTGTCGCGCCACCGCCTTCGACAAAGCCGACTGCCCAGTCGAACTCCGTCTGCGTGAGATCGCGGTATGCATAGGTACGCGAGATTTCGCGGTATAGATCTTCCGCGTCGAAGCCGCCGCCTATCGCCACGGTGACCAGATGCTGCACCAGAACATCGAACGGCTTTTCGGGCGTATCCCGGCTTTCGATGTGCCGCCGCTCGACGGCCTCGCGTGCCGCGGCGGCTTCGATCAGTTCGAGCGCATGCGTGGGCACGATCGTTACGCGCGACGGCAGACCGGGCGCGTGTCCCGAGCGGCCCGCGCGCTGCATCAAACGCGCGACGCCTTTCGGCGAACCGATCTGGAACACGCGTTCGACCGGCAGAAAATCGACGCCAAGATCGAGACTCGACGTACACACAACCGCTTTCAGCAAGCCATTTTTCAGGCCGCGTTCGACCCATTCGCGCACCTGTTGATCGAGCGAGCCATGATGTAGCGCGAGCGAACCGGCCCATTCGGGCCTTGCTTCGAGCAGCGCCTGATACCAGAGCTCGCATTGCGAGCGCGTATTGGTAAAGACGAGCGAGGTACGCGCTTCGTCGATTGCACGCGCAACGGCATCGACCTGACGCATACCCATATGACCGCCCCATGGAAAGCGCTCGATCGTCTCCGGAATGATCGTATCGACGATCAGCGCTTTCGGCAGCGCGCCGTGTATGTTCACGCGCGGCGTCGCGACCGGTGCGAGCAAAACCTGTTCGGCAAACGACAGATTGCCGAGCGTCGCCGACAACCCCCACACCTGCAATGCGGGCCGCCAATGCGTGAGCCGCGCGAGCGCGAGCTGGGTCTGCGTGCCGCGCTTATTGCCGAGCAATTCGTGCCATTCGTCGACGATCACCAGCCGCACGTGCGCGAGTACTTCGCGTGCATCGGCGCGGGTCAAGATCAGCGTCAGACTTTCGGGCGTCGTGACGAGCGCGGACGGCATGCGCCGGTTTTGCCGCTCGCGTTCGGCCGATGACGTATCGCCGGTCCGCAGTCCGACGCTGAAGGGCACCGCCAGTTCGGCCGCCGAGCTTTGCAGTGCGCGCGCGGTGTCGGCGGCGAGCGCGCGCATCGGCGTGATCCATAACACGGTGAGCGGTTCGGGTTGCTTGCGCGCCGCGGCCGCTTCGTTCGTGAACGCGGCGAGCGCGCCGAACCATACGGCCCAGGTCTTGCCGGCGCCGGTGCTCGCATGCAGCAGGCCGCTCGCGCCGTCGGCGATTGCGCGCCAGACCTCGCGCTGAAAATCGAATGGCTGCCAGCGGCGCGCGGCAAACCATGCGTCGAGTTTGTCCGTGAAAGGGCGACGAGCCTGTTCCGGCGTATAGGACGGAAACGGCAATGGCTCGAAAGCGGGCTCGCGCGCATCGAGCCGCGCCTGCTGCGCGCGACTGCGCGGGATCCGGCGTGGCCGTGGCGCGCGGCGCGACGCGTCGGCCGTCGCTAGCGGCGGGGTGGCGGGGTCGTCGGGGTGGGCCGGCTCGGTCATCGAAAGCGCTCGATAGCAATGGATTCGCGTGCCGGCAAATGGCTCGCCGGGAATATTCACATGGACTTCGGAAGGGCCGCCGTGGTTCAGCGAAAGCCCGCGTCACGGTGATGCTTCGCCGTGTCTGCGCCACCCGATCCGCTACAATGCGGCGACCCACCCCCCACTGGAGATTCGCCTTGAAATCACTCGTTGCATTGCTGGCCGCAACCCTTCTTTCCTCGACCGCAATGGCCGCCGCGCCGACCACGGAAAAACTGCCCTCCGGCGTTGTCATCGAACATCTGACGCAAGGCACGGGCCCGCAACCGTCCGCGACCGATGTCGTCAAGGTCAACTATCGCGGCACGCTTCCCAACGGCACCGAATTCGACAGCTCCGCAAAGCATGGCGGCCCGGCCACGTTCCCGCTCAATCGCGTGATTCCGTGCTGGACCCAAGGCGTGCAGAAAATGAAAGTGGGCGGTAAGGCACGCCTCACCTGCCCGTCGGCGACCGCTTATGGCGATCGCGGCGTGGGTCCGATTCCGCCGAATACCGACCTGACGTTCGAAGTAGAACTCGTCGACATCGTCAAGTAATAGCGCAAAAATGCGCTTAATGCGCTGAACCCCAGGCCTCGCTACGGAACTCGCAGCGAGGCTTTGTTTTTTGGGCCGGCGAAATAGGGCGCCCTGGAGACTCGGCATGAAACGCGACCAGAGTGCGGTGCAGGTGGCCAGCATCGGCTTCACCGGTAAGCCCGCGCGGAAGTTCTTCGACTTGCTGAAGGGGGCCCATGTCCGCACGGTGCTCGACATCCGCCTGAACAACACGTCGCAACTCGCCGGCTTTGCGAAAAGGCAGGATCTGCCGTACTTCCTGGAGAACCTGTGCAATACGGCGTATGTGGAAGTGCCGGAGTTGGCGCCCGAGCCGGATCTGCTCAAACGCTACCAGGCCAAAAAGCTGAGTTGGGAGAACCTGCGCGATGAGTATTTCGAGCTGATTGCAAGGCGCCGGGTGGAAAGCAATCTGGATATCGCGCTATTTGAGTCCGGCTGCCTGCTTTGCAGTGAACATTTACCACATCATTGTCACCGGGCGCTGGCGCTCGAGTACCTGAACAGTCATTGGAATAACCGGCTTGCCATTACGCATCTGACGTGACGGGCCGGTCCGCGGACGGCTCGAACGGTACGTCGCGGGATCTTTTCCTACGTATTTCTCCGTACTTTCGCTATTTAGTAGGGCGGGTCATCTCCTGCCGCCTTTGTTTGCGCCTGGCGGGCAAACCTCGGCCAAACACCGGCCAAACGTTTGACTGGCTCAAAACGCGGAAAAGCGCGTCTTTTTCAAGTCCGGCGCTGGTGGCTCGTTTACTATCTACTCACACGCGACCCCCTCCACCTTCTCGGCCGCCGGGAATACGCCCGCCGGTCTTCTTTGCGCGCCAGGAGCGCCTGCCATGAATATCGACTTTCACTACGGTGTGGTCTACATTGCTGCGCGAATCGGCGGAATGAAGCCCGGCGATGCATTGACCGTTGCCCATGCATGCCAGTATGTCGACGATGCGACAACGAGCGGAATACTGCGCTTTAAAGGCGGCGAGACATTCGAGCGTTTCGCGACCGCGCACAAATTATTCGATTACGCCAATACCGAGAATGACCAGAACCGCCTCGTCTGGGCGCCATTTCATTTTCTGCCGGCCGGAGTCGGTGAGAGCCTGGAAGAAAAAGCCATTTGCCGGCCGGATAGCGAAGTGGCGCGTGAAGTCGTGCGGCGCGCAATCCGGCAACGCGATTCGGAGACGGCATTGCACCGGCTCGGCGTGACGCTTCATACGTATGTCGATACCTGGGCGCACCAGGGGTTCGCCGGAATCGAAAGCCCGTGGAATCGCGTGCATTCGCTGGAGGCCCAGGATTGCACGCACGAGGGCTGGCTGGCGAGCCTCAAGCAGGCGGTCAACCATCTGATCGAACATATCGAGGAAGACGTGGTGGCGATCGCGCTGCCGGTCGGCCATGGCGCCGCATTGCATTATCCCGATCAACCGTGGGCGCACTGGCACTATCTCGACGGCCGGAACAACCGCGTCACGCGACACAATCTGCCGGATTTCGTGCAGGCGGCGGAAATGGCATGCCGCGCGGTACGCGGTTTTCTGGCCGGGAAAGAGGACTTCGAAAACCAGCCCGGCATGCCTGACGAAGTGAAAGAAGCGGTCACCACGCTGCTCGACACCAACCGGAATCTCGACGACAACATCCGTTTGCGAACAGTCCGCGAATGGGTGAAAGCCGGCCGCATTCCGGGTCTGGAAGAACAGGTGCCGGTTTATATCGGCAAAGGACACGGCTCGTGGAAGTACCTGGCCACCGGTCTGGCGTGCGATGACGATACCGGCGACCGCCCGGTATGGAGCAGTGACTTTGAGAAAAGCGACTATCGTCTCTTTCACGATGCAGTCAAACAGCACCGTTTCGTGATCACTCAGGAGATCCTGCCCGCTCGCGGATTACGCATCGCGTAAGCGCGTGGGGTAAGGTGTTTTGCCGCCGGATCGATTGCAGCTCCCGGCATGTGATCGAGCGGCGGCGCCTCGCATATTTCCCTGACTATTGCATTGCTGCCTGCTGATGCCCACCGCGCTGTAGCGGGGGTTGTACAGCGGCAGCCTGTTCTTCGGCATGCTTTTTCGCCAGATGCCGCCCGACCAGACATCCGCCCACCGCGCCGACCACTGCATGATGTCCCGCGTAATGTCCGGCAACCCCTCCCACGACCGCGCCTTTCAGGCAACCAGCCGCGTTTGCGGTGCCGCTCATTGCCGAAGTGAGTGCGATTGCCGCGAGGGCGGCTCGAATAAAACCAGCTTTCATTGCAAAGTACCGTAGTGTTGAGTGGGTCGAAAATGGCGTAGTCCGGCCTCTTTTCAAGAGCTTCCGGGCAGCTTTCTTCCCGAGCCTCGCTATTGATCGCGGGTGCGCCGCCGGCTACGCACATGCAGTGTAAGAGCATCGGCCCCGGCGCAGGCGAACAGATCCTGCAAGTTTGGTAACGGGTGGTTACCGGCTGCATCGAGCGTATTGGTTGGTGCGAGGTTGGCGCAAAAAGCCCTGTCCTCGTCTTTTTCAATGTACTGGTCTATAGCGGGGCGCCAAAAAACAGCGCTTCCAATTAAAAAAATGAACCGGTCTCCTTTGAATATTCAAATGCTTGCCTATAGTAGAAGCGGTTATTGCCGCGAACGACGGCAGCGGTCTTTTCGTCGTCGATGCGGGTGACGGGGAAACCGAAATGACGCCATCGAATGCTGCGATCTATCAGGCCGGGACTTGCACGCCGGAGTCGTTACGGACACTCGCGGGATACCTCGAATTGGCTCTCGACGAAGGAGAGAGCGTCGTCGTGATGCGAATTGGCAGCCAGGTACGCAGCGTTTATGTGGGAAATCCGTCGCGCGCATTGGAGGATCTAATGGAGTCCGGTGTTGTCGATGCCTTTCAGGCGGATGAAATGCTGCTATTGACCCGTCTTGGGCTCAACCGGATAACGGCGGACGGTCAACACTACCGCTTTATACGCAGTGTGAGGTACATCGACGACCGTCAGGCCGTCGTTTTTACTCCAATTTGAGCGGTGGCATCAGGAGCAGCGGGAGAAGAATCGGGGGGAAAGGAAAAGGAAGAAAGACAGGACGAGGTAGTAGAGAAGCTGAAAGAATCGTACTTGTACGGCGTCAAAGTGATCGCATCGATGTACTGAAGTTGCAAATAGTCCAATAGTCTGCCTTTCTTGCTTCATTCATGGCATAGTTCGACGATTACCACATAAGGAGGAACCAAATGCCTTCGTTAGAGCAAATTCAAGCAAAGCTTAAGAAACTCCAGGCGCAAGCCGACGTTCTGCTTGCCAGGAAAGCACAGGCTGCAGTCGACCAGATTCGCGAGTTGATGCTCAAACATGGTCTGACTACCGCCGATATCGAAGATCGCGCGAGAGCGAGACGCGCGGCGCGCGGTCTGAATGGTGTCAGCGGAAATGGCAGAGGTAGACCCGCCGGTGTGGCAAAGGCGGCTAAATCCGTTGGCGCGGCGAAGTACCGTGATCCGAAAACCGGCGCAACCTGGACAGGCCATGGCCGCGCACCGGGCTGGATTGCCAATGTGAAGGACCGTACGTCGTTCCTCGTCAGCGGTGCGAGCGAAGCGAAGTCGGTGGCAGCACCGAGCGGACGCGGCAAAGGTCAGCCGAAAGGCGCACAGCCGCCGAAGTACCTGAATCCGAAAACCGGTGCGACCTGGAGCGGCCGCGGTCCGGCGCCCGCGTGGCTGGCGGCGGTTAAGGACCGCAGCAAATTCCTGATCGACGGCGCGTCGGCGGCTCCGCAAGCGGTTAAAGCAGCGGCTAAAACCGTTAAGGCCAAAGCGACAGCGGCCAAAAAGGCAGCGAAAAAAGTAGTCGCGAAGAAAGCCGGCGCGGCACGCAAGGCGGCGGTGAAAAAGACGGCGGCGAAAAAAGCGGTGCCGGCGAGTAGAAAAGCGGCGGCAAAGAAAGCCGTCGGTCGCAAAGGCCCGATGAAAACAGCGAGAAAGGCTCCGGTGCGCAAGGCTGCCGCGAAGAGTACCGCGGCCCCTGCCGCGGTTGCCTCGCAAACTCCGGCAGCGGAAGCAGGCGCGTAATTCGCGGAGCCGTGAAGTAGATGGTTAGCACGCTCGATGTACCCCAGCAGGAGGACCTGGTCGTCCTGCTGGACTCTATTCCTCATCCGGCAACCGATGCCGCCGACCCGTTCATCGTCGCGAGCGACCGCCGCGTGATTCTGACGTATCCGATCGCGGAGTCGGACTTTGAGCGGTTCGGACCATTCGATCCCGACGACGATCCCTTTTGCGCGGTGCTGTTTTCCGACACCGTGTTTCATCGGCTCGGTCCACCGGGCGACACCGATCTCGCGATTCATCCGCTAGCCGCGCAAGGCTTGTGCGGTTATTCGGCGCATGAAGTCGTCAATTCATCGTTGTGCGCGGAAATTGCCGCGGCCTCGGCCGTTGCGCCGGCACAGCGTCATTTCGTGATTACGTTTCTCGAATCGACGTTCGAATGCGTGGCGTCGGACTATACGGTAATCGGCGTATTTGGCGCGGGTGAAATAGCAAGCCGCGAAGCATTCGCGTTGGTCAGATAGAGCAGCAGGCTGGACAGCAAGCCGTGGGCCCATAACGGGCACGCGGCGTGCGTGTCGTGGGTCACAGCGAAAGCCCGGCGTGAGTCCGGCACTCCGCGTCGAACGCGGGGCGCCGCGTATTCCGCCGGCTGGCCTTGAGGACAAGAATGCTGACTATTCCCATTACCGCGCTCGTCACGCTCGTCATTGTTCTGGTTATTGCCAATCTGTCGAGCGGCGAAAAGAAAATAGAACATAAGATCGAACGGCTCTACCGGAGCGACGATCCGCAATTCCTGCGTTCAATGGGCTTGCTGCTCGGGCCGCCTGTGGTTCCCGGCAATCGCTTCGACATGCTGCTCAATGGCGACCGTATTTTTCCGTCGATGCTCGAAGGCATTCGTTCGGCGCGCCAAACCATTACGTTTGAAACGTTCATTTACTGGTCAGGGGAAATTGGCGAGCAGATCGCCCATGCGCTTGCGGACAAGGCGCGTGAAGGCGTCGCCGTGCATGTGCTGCTCGATTGGGTCGGCTCATCGAAAATGGACGGGCGCTATCTGGACATGCTGCGCTTGGCCGGGGCCGAGGTGGTCAAGTATCACAAGCCGCATTGGACCGGTCTTGGCCGCATGAACGATCGCACGCATCGCAAGCTATTGGTGATCGATGGCCGGATCGGCTTTACCGGCGGTGTCGGCATTGCGCCCGAATGGACCGGCAATGCGCAGGATGAAAAGCATTGGCGCGATACGCACTTTCGCGTGACGGGTCCGGTGGTCGGCCATATGCAGGCGGTCTTTATGGACAACTGGATCAAGGCGACCGGTAATGTGTTGCATGGTCCCGCCTATTTTCCCCATATCGAAGCCGAAGAAGGAGAAGGCGAGGGGCTCGCGCATATGTTCAGCAGTTCGCCGTCGGGCGGCAGCGACGATATGCAGTTGATGTATCTGATGGCCATTACCTCCGCCACGCACAGCCTGCATCTTGCAAGCGCGTACTTCGTGCCGGACAAGCTGACCATCAACGCGATCGTCGAAGCGGCGAAGCGCGGCGTGAAAGTGCGGATCGTCACGCCGGGCAAGCATATCGACACGCATACGGTGCGTGAAGCATCGCGTGCATGCTGGGGCGATCTGCTCAAAGCCGGGGTCGAAATATTCGAGTATCAGCCCACGATGTTTCATTGCAAGCTGCTGGTGGTCGACGAGTACCTGGTCTCGGTCGGCTCGACCAACTTCGATAGCCGTTCGTTCAAGCTCAACGACGAGGCTAACCTGAACATCTACGATCGCGACTTTGCGAAGCAGCAGACCGCTGTTTTCGCCGACGACATCGCGAAATCGCGGCGCGTCACGCTCGAAGCGTGGATGCACCGGTCATTCAGTGAGAAGCTCATTGAAAAATTCGTGCGGTTGCTGGACACACAGCTTTGAAGCGACGCTAAAGGTCGGGCCGCCAGTGCCGATCGAGTTATCGACGTTTTCCGATATAAGCGCGCGCAATGAAAACCCTCACGCTCATTCGCGTTGCACCTCGCTAATTACCGGGCTCGAGCACCGGCTTATCCGGATTCGCCTGCGTGCGATAGGGCAATTGCGCTGAATGTACATTGGTAATCGTGTTGTCGATTACCCGTTCGACGTCCGCCGTTTTTGTCAGTTCGGACAGAAAGGTCTTCTTATCGAAACCGGGCGCGACGCACCCTTCGACATAGATAAATCGCCGCTGCAACGTGAGCCATAGCGTCGACTGTTCGCGCCAGTGCAGCGCGGCATTCAGATTCGCGAGCCGCCGTTGCACGCTGTCGGCGATCTCCGCGTCGTATAGATACGCATTCGGCAACCGGCAGCGGCCTTCTATCCAGCAGCTATTGCCGCGCTCGATCCGGTAATGGCTGTCGTCGAGCCATTCCTTTTCAGTCTCGAACGGGCCGAGCGGCGTCGGGCAATTGGCGATCGCTTTGGAGATCTGTATGAATGGATCGTGACCGCGATTGACGCGCGCCGGATCGCTCTGCGCATGAGCCGTCGTGGCGCAGAGCAGCAGGCCGGCGAGGAGTTCGAACAGACGTTTCATGTTCAGGCCGCTCCAGATGTTCGCGCCATTATCGCGCGGCCAGAAATGTCAGCGGCGCGTGCGGCGATGTTCGACCGCAAACTTGATCAATTCCGCCTGACCTTCTATATCGAGTTTGCGCTTCAGATTCAAGCGATGCGTTTCCACTGTGCGCACGGAGAGATCATTGCGCTGCGCGATCTGTTTGCTCGACAGTCCTTCGGCGAGCGCGTCGAGAATATCGAGTTCACGCGGCGTCAGACGTTCGATCGGCGATTGCGTTGCCGATGCCTGAATCAGCCGCGAACTCAATTCCGCGCTAAAGAAAGTTTTGCCGTCGAGTACCGCGCCAATCGCCTGAATGATCTCGATCGCGGGCGAATCTTTCAGCACATAGCCGCTTGCACCTGCACGCACCGCCTGGGTCACGTATTCGAGGTTGTCGTGCATCGACAGCATCAGCACACGAATTGCCGGAAAGCGTTCGTGGAAAAGATTCGCCAATGCGATGCCGTTCATGCCATTCATGCCGACGTCCATCAACGCGAGGTGCGGCGTTTCTTTCTCGGCGAGCGCGAGTGCTTCCTGCGCATTGCCCGCTTCGCCGACCACTTCGAAATGACGCACTGCTTCGAGGCGGGCGCGCAAGCCGTCGCGCACGAGCGGATGATCGTCGACGAGCAGCAGGCGTGCGACAGCAGCGGTGGTGTCGTTCATGAGCGGACTTCCTGCAAGGACGGCAATGGCGTGCCGGTTGTATGCAGCGGGACGCGAGCGCTGACCGCAGTGTGACCCGTTTGCGAACTCAGCGACAGGCTGCCGCCGAGCGCTTCGAGCCGCTCGCGCATGTTGCGCAGACCGACACCGGAGCGTCGGCCGACGAACGCGTCGGTCACGTCGAAGCCACGGCCGTTGTCGGAGATCGTCAGCGTGACCGCGTCGTGCGAGATTTCCAGTGCAAGCGATGCACTCGACGCATGCGCATGACGCACGATATTCGTCAGCGCTTCCTGGGCGATACGAAACAGCACGGTATTGACGGCATCGGGCAACGTCGCCGCATGCGTGTGCGAGATCTGCGTGAAGCCGATAGTGATGCCCGACTCGTCGCCCAGTTCGCGCGTCAATTGTTCGAGCGCGGCAGCCACCCCAAGATCGTCGAGCATCGACGGACGCAGCGCGTGCGAAATACGCCGTACCTCGCGCAGCGTATCGCCGAGCCGCGCAAGCCCGGTCGATAAAGCAGCTTCGGCGGCAGGCTCGCGCGCGTCGCTGCGTTCGAGCCGCGCGAGCGCGGATTCGAGCAGCAGTTTCACCGATACCATCATCTGACTAATGCCGTCGTGCAATTCGCGCGACAGCCGCGCGCGTTCGTGTTCCTGCGACTCGACGACCTGCCGCGCGAGCCGCTTCAGCTTCGCGTCGGCGCTGCGGTATTCGCTCACGTTGAGCACCAGCGCGCACAGCGCGATCACCGCGAGCCCGGCCACCGCAATCGCATCGATCCATTGCATCGTGCGATCGATATTGGCGGCTGCTTCGGCATCGATATGCGCGAGCGCCGCGTCGACGTCGTCGAGATAGATGCCGGTGCCGATCATCCAGCCCCAGCGCTCAAGAGGCACGACGTAGCCGAGTTTCGACGCGACCTTGCCGGTCGACGGCCGATGCCACAAATAGCGCACATAGCCGCCGCCGCGCGCGGCCGCCGCGAGCAGTTGCTGGATCGTCGGCGTGCCCTGGCTATCGCGCAGCGACCACAGATCGCGACCCACCAGATCGGGCTCGCGCGGATGCATCAGCGTGCGGCCATGCATGTCGTAGACGAAAAAGTAGCCGTCCTTGCCGAAATCCATTTTCTCCAGCACGTCGAGCGCGCGTGTGCGCAGCAGCGCATCGTCGCGCGCGTTGTCGCTGCCGGCGTCATACAGCGGTGCAATTGCGGTGGTCGCGAGCTCGACGTAATGCTTGAGTTCGAGTTCCTTGCTCGCCATGTACGCGGCCTGGGTGATCGTGTGCTGGCGCTCGGCGAGCGCGGTGGCTTCGCGGCGCACGCCGGTTTCGATCGTGGCGATCGCGGCCAGAAAGGGCACGATCGCCAGCAGGACAATCTTTGCTTTGAGTTTCATCGTGAGGATAAGCGGCCAGGCTACGTAGTAACACGTAGAACACGTACGTAGTTGCGCGCTTGTGGGGACGCTCGTGAAGGCGAATACTACATCCCCGCGGCGTGGCGCGCTTCGCGGAGCCTCGCGCGTCGCATTTGCGCCAGCCGTTTTTCCGCCTGACCTCAGGCATCCGGACACTCGTATTGGCCAAAAGCCGCGATACGTGGTGTCGATAATATCTAGGAGACGTTCGTGGAGACCTCCCCGTCGGCCGGCCGTTCATGGCTATGGCTTATCTTGTTGATCCCGTATGTCGCGCTGCTGTGGCTGCCGTTCTATAACGACACGCATCCGCCGCTCGCGGGCTTTCCGTTCTTCTACTGGTATCAGTTTTTGTGGGTGCCGTTGACCTCGCTGCTGATTTACATCGTGTATCGAGGTATCAAATGAGCGACCTGAATCCTGTGAACCCGGTTTCGATGTCGGTTTTCATCGCGTTCTTTATCCTCGTGACCGTGATCGGCTTTTTTGCCGCGCGCTGGAAACGCGGTGACCTGACGCAATTGCACGAGTGGGGTCTTGGTGGCCGTCAGTTCGGCACGCTGATTTCGTGGTTTCTGGTCGGCGGCGATTTCTACACGGCCTATACCGTGATCGCGGTGCCCGCGCTCGTGTACTCGGTGGGCGCGTATGGCTTCTTCGCGTTGCCGTACACGATCCTCGTGTATCCGTTCGTGTTTGCCGTAATGCCGAAGCTGTGGAAAGTCGCGCATGCGAAGAATCACATCACCGCGGCAGACTACGTGCATGGCGAGTACGGCGGCAAGTGGTTCCCGGCGGCGGTCGCGCTGACCGGCATCGTCGCGACGATGCCGTATATCGCGCTGCAACTGGTCGGCATGCAGGTCGTGATCAAGGGCCTCGGCGTGGGCGGTGAAATGCCGCTGATCGTCGCGTTCGTGATCCTTGCGCTGTATACGTATGCGAGCGGTCTGCGCGCGCCGGCGATGATCGCTTTCGTCAAGGACATCATGATCTATATCGTCGTGATCGCGGCGGTGTGGCTGATTCCGGTGAAGCTCGGCGGTTATGGGCACGTGTTCGATCTGGCCGATGCGCACTTCCAGGCGAAGGGCGGCGCGACCGGCATTCTGCTGAAGCCGACGCAGTACACCGCGTTCGCATCGCTCGCGCTGGGTTCGGCACTCGCCGGCTTCATGTATCCGCATACGATGACGGCGGTGCTGTCGTCGGCATCGGCGAAGACCGTGCGCAAGAACGCGATCTTTCTGCCGGCGTACACGCTGCTGCTCGGTCTGATCGCGTTGCTCGGCTATATGGCGATTGCCGCCGGCGTGAACGTGAAGTCCGCCAGCGATGTGGTGCCGGTGCTGTTCGGCACGCTGTTCCCGTCGTGGTTCGTCGGCTTCGCGGCTGCTGCGATTGCGATCAGCGCGCTGGTGCCGGCCGCGATCATGTCGATCGGCGCGGCGAACCTGTTCACCCGCAACCTATGGCGTCCGCTGGTGGCGCCGAACATTTCGCCGCAAGCGGAAGCGGCCAATGCGAAGCTCGTGTCGCTGGTCGTGAAGTTCGGCGCGTTGCTGTTCATCGTGTTCCTGCCGACGCAGTACGCGATCGATCTGCAACTGCTCGGCGGTGTGTGGATTCTGCAGATCTTCCCGGCTGTGGTGTTTTCGCTGTACACGCGCCGACTCAATACGCCGGGCCTGTTCCTTGGCTGGCTGGTCGGTATCGTGCTCGGCACGGCGCTCGCGATCTCGCAAGGTCTGAAGCCGGTGTATGGGCTGCATTTCGGCCACGAGAACTATCCGCTGTATATCGGCCTGATCGCGCTGGCGGCGAATATCGTCGTGAGCTTCGTGGTGTCGGCGTTCTCGCCGCGCCGCGCTGCTGTGACGGCCTGATTGCCGATCTGGTTGTTTGATTGAATGAAAAACGCCGCGAAGCGAGTGCTTCGCGGCGTTTTTTTATGGTGTTCTTTACTGGCCACCTTCTAGAACCGTTCGACCCGAAACGGCGCTGGATCGACCAGTGTTTCCTCGCCGGTCATCATTTCGGCGATCAGCCGGCCGGTCACCGGGCCGAGCGTGAGCCCGTGGTGCGCGTGCCCAAATGCGAACCACAAGCCCTGATGATTTGGCGCCGGTCCGATGATCGGCATCATGTCCGGCGTGCACGGGCGGCGGCCCATCCATGGTTCGCTGTCCAGACGCTCGCCGAGCGGGAACAGCGTGCGCGCGATCGGCTCAACCGCATCGAGTTGCACCGGCGTTTTGTCCGCGTCGGGGCGCGCGATTTCGGCGCCCGTGGTCAGCCGGATGCCGCGCGCCATCGGCGCGAGCACATAACCGTGTTCGACGTCGAGAACCGGATGATTGAGCCGGGCCGTCTGGCGCGGCGCATAGTGCATGTGATATCCGCGCTTCACCGCGAGCGGCAGCCGATAGCCGAGCCGTGTGACCAGCCGGTCCGACCACGGCCCGAGCGCCACCACCACCGAGTCGGCTGTCACGGGTTCCTGCTGCGTGTCGACTTGCCAACCCTCGCGCAGCGTCGCCGCATCGCCGAAAAAGAACCGTCCGCCGAGCGTTTCGAAATAGCGCGCGTATGCAGTGACCAATGCGTTCGGATCACTGACGGAATCGGATTGCGGATAGCGCAGACCGCCTTGCAGGCGTTTGTCCAGATCGGGTTCGAGTTGCTGCAGACGCGGCGCGTCGAGCGCTTCGAACTCGACGCCATATTCGCGCTGCCATTGCTCGGCGAGGCGGGTTTCGGCCTCTCTCGCCACGTGGCTGCGAAATACCTTGATCCAGCCGATCGGCCGCAGCAGCGCGCTCGCGCCGGCCGCGGCGGCGAGCGCGCGATGTTCGGTCACGCAATGCTCGATCAGCGTGGCGTACGACTTCGCGATTTCCGCGTGCTTCGCAGGATGAGAATTGCGCCAGTAGCGCCACAAAAACGGTGCGGCTTCAAGCATCGCATCGGCGTGGTAGCGAACGTCGGGCGACTGGTTGCGCGCATAGCGCAGCAAGGTGCCGAGCCCGCGCGGAAACGCGTACGGATAGACCCCTTCGCGCTGGATCAGTCCGGCGTTACCAAACGAGGTTTCATTGCCGGGCAGCTTGCGGTCGATCAGCGCGACGGCGCGCCCGCGTTGCTGAAGATGCGCGGCCACGCACACGCCGACAATGCCGGCGCCGAGCACCACGGTATCGAATTTCATGCTGCCCGCCCTGTATGTGTCACCGCGTTTGACGCTCCGGGTCGCGGCCTCCGTGTAGCGAGGATGCGGATCGAAGCAAGCTTTCATCTTATAAGGGATGAGCGTGCTTATCTATTGGCGAAAAACCGTGTTCAGGAGGACACATGGAAGCGTTGCGGAGGCGGTCGAAACGGCGTTCCCGACACAGCTTGAACCGGTGGACCTCGGCCTCGCGAGCGTCAGCGTGTAAACTGCTGACTTTTTTGCTTCCGGTGGTATGTCGCAAGCCCCTCAGCGCAGCGCTCTCAGCGGGCCCGCGCTCGTTCGTTTACTGGCCCGTCTCGCGGATATCGACGCCGCCGAATCGCGGCAATCGCTGTCGGACCGGCTGAGCCAGTGGCTTGGCTGGACCGACGCGATTGCGCTGTCGTCGGCGTTGGATGGCAAGCCGCCGGCCGTCGCCGCGGGCGCACGATCGTTCGGTCAATCCGATGACGATGAGTGCACGCGGGTGCGCCGCGCGCTCGTCAGCGCGATTGCCGGCGACAGCGTATTTGCCGCCGCGCGGCGGCGCGGGCCAGGCCAGATGTCCGCGCAGCGCGTGGCCGTCGATGCGCCGGCCGACTACGCGCTGTTTCGCCAGCGCTATCTGGCGTTGCAGCAATCGATGGAAACGGCGATTGGCACATTGCGCGGCCGTCTGCGCGCGCTGCTGGCCGCGCGAACGCCGGAACTCGCGCGGCTCGCCGTCGTGGATGCGGTGATGGAGCGCGCTCTCGGCGAACGCGAGCGGACGTTGCTCGCGGGAGTGCCGGGGCTGCTGAGAGGGCATTTCGAGCGGTTGCGCGAGGCTGCGCAGCGAGAAGCGGCTGAAGCTGAAGCCGCGGCTCATGCTGCGGCTCATGTCGCCGCTCATGTCGCCGCTCATGCCGCCGCGCCGACCGAGACACGCACCGCCGACAGGGCTGTCGTAACCCCCGGCCACGCCGCGCCGACTTCGCTCGACGCGGCATGGCTCGACGTATTCCGCAAGGACATGCAGAGCGTTTTGCTCGCCGAACTGGATGTTCGTTTTCAACCGGTCGAAGGGCTGCTCGCGGCTTTTCGCGCCTGCTAACTGGGACCCCATGTCCAGATATCGTATCGATCTCGTCGTGTTTTTCGCTGGGCTGGCCGTGGCATGCTGGATCGCCGCCGGTTATGCCGTCTCCAATCCGCTCGCGTTGGCGGTCACGCTGCTGATCGGCGTGTTCTACATCGCGGGCGCGCTCGAATTGCGCCGCTATGGCGAGGCCACCGCCACGCTGACGCGCGCGCTCGCCGCGCTGTCCGGGCCGCCGCCGAGCGTCGCCGCATTTGTCGAACCCTTGCATCCGAGCCTGCGCAACACGGTGCGTCTGCGTATCGAAGGCGAACGTGTCGCGTTGCCGGGGCCGGCGTTGACGCCGTATCTGGTCGGCCTGCTGGTGTTGCTCGGCATGCTCGGCACGCTGCTCGGCATGGTGATGACGCTGCGCGGTACCGGTGTCGCGCTGGAAAGCGCGAGCGATCTGCAGGCGATCCGCGCATCGCTGGCGGCGCCGGTCAAGGGGCTCGGCTTCGCGTTCGGCACGTCGATCGCCGGGGTTGCGACGTCGGCGATGCTCGGGCTGCTGTCCGCGCTGTGCCGTCGCGAACGTCTCGACGCGGCGCAACAGCTCGACATGAAGATTGCGTCGACGTTGCGCGTTTACTCGCAGAGCCATCAGCGCGACGAAAGCTTCCGGCTGCTGCAGCGCCAGGCCGATGCGATGCCGCAACTGGTCGACCGTTTGCAGACGATGATGGGCGCGATCGAGCAGCAGAGCATCGCGTCGAATGAACGGCAGATCGCGAGTCTCGACGCCTTTTACGGCCGCACCGAAGCCGCGTATCTGCGCCTGGCCGGCGTGATCGAGCAATCGCTGAAGGACAGCGTGACCGGCAGCGCGCGCGCCGCGGGCGAGGCATTGCAGCCGGTCGTGGCGGCGACGATGAGTGGTCTCGCGCGCGAGAGTGCCGCGTTGCACGAATCGGTGACGCAGGCGGTGCAACGGCAGCTCGACGGTATGTCGAGCGGCTTTGCGGCAACCAGCGCGAATATCGCCGGGATTTGCGACACCGCGCTCGCCGGACACCGACAGGCGGGCGATGAACTGGCCGCGCATCAGCGCGCATCGCTCGAGCGTACGGCCGAAGCGTTCGAACAGCGCTCGGCCGTGTTGCTCGAACGTATATCGACGCAGCTCGAAGCGACCGCAAGCGGCATGTCGAAGGCGTGGGGCGACGCGCTGCTGCAGCAGCACAGCACCGGCGACAAGCTCGCGACGGCCAACGAGCAGGCGCTCGCTCGCGCCGCCGCGACGTTCGAGCAGCATTCGGCCGCGCTGCTGGGCACGCTCGGTCAGTCGCATACGGCGTTGCAGTCGGAGTTGGTTGCACGTGATGAGCAGCGCCTGAACGCGTGGGCGGAAACGCTCGGTGCGATGAGCGTGAAGTTGAACGATCAATGGCAACAGACGGGTGAGCAAAGCGCGAACCGTCAGCAGCAGATCTGCGACGCGCTGGCGCAAACCGCACGCGATATCTCGACACAAACGCAGACGCATGCGACTGCAACGATTGGCGAAATCGATCGCCTCGTACAAGCGGCGGCCGAGGCACCGAAGGCTGCGGCGAATCTGCAGGCTGAGCTTGCCGCGCGTGACGAACAGCGCTTCACCGCGTGGACCGAAACGCTCGGCGCAATGACCGCAAAGCTGAACGAGCAATGGCAACAGACGGGCGCGCAAACCGCAGACCGTCAGCAGCAAATCTGCGACGCACTGGCGCAAACCGCGCGCGATATCTCGACACAAACGCAAACGCATGCGACTGCAACGATCGGCGAAATCGATCGCCTCGTGCAGGCGGCGGCCGAAGCACCGAAGGCCGCGGCAAATCTGCAAGCTGAACTCGCCGCGCGTGACGAACAGCGCTTCACCGCGTGGACCGAAACGCTCGGCGCGATGACCGCAAAGCTGAGCGAGCAATGGCAACAGACGGGCGCGCAAACCGCCGACCGTCAGCAGCAAATCTGCGACGCACTGGCACAAACCGCGCGCGATATTTCAGCGCGAACGCAAACGCACGCGAGCGAGACGATCGCCGAAATCGATCGTCTCGTGCAGGCGGCAGCCGAAGCACCAAAGGCCGCTGCAAATCTGCAGGCCGAACTCGCCGCGCGCGATGAACAGCGTTTCACTACATGGACCGGAACGCTCGGTGCAATGACCGCAAAACTCAGCGAGCAATGGCAGCAGACAGGCGCGCAAACCGCCGACCGTCAGCAGCAAATCTGCGACGCACTCGCGCAAACCGCGCGCGATATCTCGACACAAACGCAGACGCATGCAAACGCGACGATCGCCGAAATCGAGCATCTCGTGCAGGCCGCCTCGGAAGCGCCGAAGGCCGCCGCCGAAGTCGTCGCGGAATTGCGTCAGAAGCTCTCCGACAGCATGGTCCGTGATACCGCGATGCTCGACGAGCGCAGCCGTCTGCTCGCGACGCTGGAAACCTTGCTCGACGCGGTGAACCACGCGTCGACCGAACAGCGCACGGCGGTCGACGCGCTCGTCGCGACGTCGGCGGACCTGCTCGAACGCGTCGGCAATCGCTTTACCGATCACCTCGAACACGAAACCGGCAAGCTCGGCGAAGTCGCCGCGCAGGTCACCGGCAGCGCGGTCGAGATTGCGAGCCTCGGCGAAGCATTCAGCGCGGCCGTCAGTGTGTTTGGCGAGTCGAACGACAAACTGGTCGCGCATCTGGAGCGTATCGAAGCGGCGCTCGACAAATCGCTCGCGCGCAGCGACGAACAGTTGGCCTACTACGTCGCGCAGGCGCGTGAAGTGGTCGACCTGAGCGTGATGTCGCAGAAGCAGATCGTCGAAGATCTGCAACTGCTGGCCGCGCAGCGTGCGACCGCTGGAGCCGACGCGGTATGAGCGACGAAATCGACGGCGGCGTGGAGACAGCCGCGCCGATCTGGGCCGCTTTCGGCGATCTGATGTCGGTGCTGCTCGGCGCGTTCGTGCTGATTCTGGTCGGTGTGATCGGTGTGCAGCTCGAGTTGTCGAGCAAGCTGGATCAGGAGGTCAAGCAGCGCCAGGCCGAAACGCAGCGCCGCAAGACGCTCGAACAGGCACTCGCGGGGCCACTGGCGGCAGGGCGCGTGACGCTCGTCAACGGCCGCATCGGCATTAGCGGCAACGTGCTGTTCGCGTTGAATTCCGATCAGTTGCAGCCCGAGGGCCGTGCGCTGCTGAAGAGTCTTGCCGGACCGCTATCCGCGTATCTGCATGCGAGCGATCAGATCCTGATGGTGAGCGGCTTTACCGACGATCAGCGTTTGCGCGAAGGCAATCGCCGTTTCGCCGATAACTGGGAGTTGTCTGCGCAGCGCGCGTTGAAAGTGACCCGCGCGCTGATCGACGAAGGCGTGCCGGCGTCGTCGGTTTTCGCTGCTGCATTCGGTTCGCAACAGCCGGTCGGCTCGAATGCCGACGAGCAGGGGCGCGCAAAAAACCGCCGCGTCGAAATTGCGCCGGTGCCGCGGCCGTCGAGCGGGGCTGCGACTGCGACGGAGAATGCCGGTGCTTGACGATGAGCGCCGCGAAGACGCCGACGGCACCGTGACGAACAATATGAGTGGTCACCCGGCCCGCGCGACGCTCGATGCATGGCGCGCGAGCGGCGCGGACCACGTCGACCCGTTGCGCTTTCATTTCATCGACGCGCTCGCGCGACGCGCGGCGGCTCACGGTGGCGCGGCGCGCCGTGTTCTCGACGACCGATTGTCCGCGCTGCTCGACGAATATGCAGCAATACTCGAAGAAGCTGCCAGGCCGAAGGCCGCAGTTGATAGCGCGCCGCAAGAATCTGCCGCAAGCGCGGCCGATGACGTCACGCTCGCGGCACTGATCGAGCAAATCGCCGCTCATGCGCGCGGCAATAACGACGTCGCCGCCTATCCGGAACTCCCCGCGCTCGATTACTTCAGGGACGTCTGGTCGAAGGTTCGCGCCGAAAAGCAGTTGCGTCAGTCGCTCGCGCCGGTGCCGGGCAACGCGGGGCCGCTCAATTCGAGCAGCCTCGTGCATCGGTCGTTGTCGTTGATGCGCGAATTGTCGCCGGGGTATCTGAAGCAGTTTCTGTCGTATGTCGATACGCTGTCGTGGCTCGAGCAGATGAATGGCGGCATGCCTGCGGGCAAGGAGCGCGCGCGCAACGTGGCGGACGCTTCCGCGCGAAGAAAGTAATTCGCGCGGCTCCTGCCCGCTCAGTGCTCGGTTCAGCGGCTCTCCCGAGCCAGTGCCGTACCAGGCCGTGCGTTTCCAGTGCGTGCTTGCGGCGAGCGCGTGACCAACCAGATGCCGCCGCAAACGAGCACCAGCGCGACCAGATTTTTCAACTCCATGATGTTCTCGTTCAGACATATCGCGGATAACGCGGTACCGAACACGGGCACGAGGAAGTTGAAAACCGTGACCTTGCCCACCTGATTGAACTTCAGCAGAAGACTCCACAGCGTAAACGCCGCCGACGACAGCAGCGCCAGATAGCCGAGCAACGCAATCGATGCCGGCGTAAATGCGCCGGGCGCGCCGCCCGTTGTGTAACCCGCCACCAGCAGCACGGCGCCGCCAAAGCCCAGTTGATAGCCGGTCATCACCATCACGTCCATGCTCTGCGAGATGCGCTTTCCGTAGATCGACGCGGCGGACAGCACGAACGCTGCAATGACGATGAAGCCTTCGCCGAGCAACGTGAACGCGAAATCAAACAGGCCGTCGCCGAAATTGACGACCATGACGCCCACGAATCCAAGCAGACATCCGGCCGCCTTACGCGGAGAAATTCTGTCGTTTTGGTAAATGAAATGGGCGAGCAATACGCTGAAGAACGTGGTCGTCGAATTCAATATGGAGCCGCGCACGCCAGTGGTGTACGCAAGACCGATATAGAAGAACACATATTGAATGGCCGTTTGCGTGAATCCCAATAGCATCAACTGGCCGCCGTTGCGCAGATTCAGTTTGAAAATCGGCTTCTTCAGCAACACCGCGAGTATCAGCAAAAACAGCCCGGCGAGCACGAACCGGTATCCGGCGAAGATCAGCTTTGACGGGATATCTTTTTGCGTAATGTCCAGCAATGCATAGCCGATCTTGATTGCCGGATATGAACTGCCCCAAAGCAGGCAGCATAGCGTCGCCACCATCACCAGCACTTTGGGTTGCGTAAAAAACCACGCGGAATCGCGCGGCCCGGCTGCTTTCGAGGGGACGGTCATGTTTCTGATGAGATGGTTGTTGCGCACAGCGTGGCGTAGTGTGAATTAGCCACGAACGTGCCTCTCTTTATTGCTTTATCGTTTTGCGTTTTTATTTGACAGAAATGCCGCGGCTTTCCATTCGGTAGACGGATTGAAGGGCGAAAAACGAGGTGGTTTCAAATAAATCGGCGGGCGGCAATAATGCGAAGGCTGGCCGAAATTATATATCAATGAAAATGTAATGTCAGGGTGGGCGCGTGAGCATTTCGCGCCGCACCCTGACACCGGCCGGACAACCGTGCCGTTGTCCGAAGCGCGCCGGCATGGTCAATCGAAATCGAACATGTCGAAAATCGAGCGCTTCTTCCTATAGCCGCGCTGGTCCGCGCGACGCTCGTCGTAGTGACGATGTCGCTCGTTTTCATGCGCGCGCGCCGGGTGCCTCGAGTCGTCCATATCCTGCGCGATCAACTTGTCCAACTCGCCGCGGTCGAGCCATACGCCCCGGCAGTCCGGGCAGTAGTCGATCTCGACCGAACGGCGTTCGGTCATCGACAGATCGGTCGTTTTGCAGACAGGGCATTTCATCGTGACACTCCTTTAAGGTCCGCTATTGCATCGCGCGTCAGTGCGCGTCGCCATCCACTTGCTTCGTTTTCGCGCGCCGCGACAGCATGTTCATCGACTCGACGAACGCTGAGAACGCCATCGCCGCGTAGATGTAAGCCTTCGGCACATGCGAGCCGAAACCTTCCGCGATCAGCGTCATGCCGATCACCAGCAGGAAGCTCAGCGCGAGCATCACGATGGTCGGATTGCGATCGATGAAGCGCGCGAGCGGTTGCGCGGCAAACAGCATCACCATGATCGACACGATCACCGCTGCGAACATGATCGGCATGTGCTCGGTCATGCCGACCGCGGTGATGATGCTGTCCACCGAGAACACGATGTCGAGCACGATGATCTGGCCGATCGCCGCGGCGACACTCAACTGGACTGTCGAACTTGCCTTCGCGGGTGCATCGTCTTCGCGCGTCACGTGATGGCGGATTTCACCGGTTGCTTTCCACACGAGAAACAGACCGCCGGCAAGCAGGATCAGATCGCGCCACGAAAAGCCATGGCCGAATACGGTGAACGCGGTTTCGGTCAACTGCACGATCCACGCGACCGTGCCGAGCAACGCGAGCCGCATCAGCAGCGCGAGCAGCAGGCCGGTGCGCTGCGTGCGCACGCGCTGCGCCGGTGGCAGCTTGTTGCTGAGGATCGAGATAAAGATCAGGTTGTCGATGCCGAGCACGATTTCCATCACGATCAGCGTGACGAGCGCGGCCCACGCAGTGGGATTGGTGACGAGTTCGAGCAGATAGTCCATGACGTAACCGGGAAGTGACTCGCCGAAGCAGAAGGAACCGCCATCATCGCTGCGTTCGCGGTTCGGATAAATCAGTGCTACGCTGAATGACATATCGGTTTTTTCGAAGTGTCAAATCAGCATGCTTAACTACCGTCATCTGTACTATTTCTGGATCGTCGTGAAGGAAGGCGGTTTTGCACGGGCGGCCGAAAGGCTCGACATGGCGGTGCAGACCATCAGTGCGCAGGTGCGCGAACTCGAGAAATCGCTCGGACGTCAACTGTTGAAGCCCGCCGGGCGCGGCGTCACGATGACCGAAGCCGGCGAGCAGGCGTTCAATCGCGCGGAGCAGATCTTCCAGCTCGGCGAGGTATTGCTCGACGAGATGCGCGAGGCGGCGGGCGAGCGCGCGGTGCGTTTCGCGGTCGGTCTATCGGATGGATTGTCGAAGCTCGCCGCGCATGCGCTGCTCGCTCCGGTGCTGGCGACGCCATCGCTCAGGCTGCTGTGTCATGAAGGCGAGCCCGCGCAGCTATTGTCGGAACTCGCGCTGCATCGGCTCGATCTGGTGCTTGCCTGTCAGCCGGCGCCGCACGGCGCGGATTTGCGCGTGGTGAGCCAGCGCGTCGCGGGTTCGCCGGTGGACTGGTATGGGCCCGCGCAACTCGTGCGCAAAGCGTCGCGCGCGGGCTTTCCGCAATCTCTGGCGGAACTGCCGGTGTTGTTGCCGACCCATCACGGCGCGTTGCGCGCGCGGCTCGACAGATGGTTCGACACACAAGGGATACGCCCGCGCATCGTCGGTGAATTCGAGGACAGTGCGTTGATGGCGGTGTTCGCGGCGCGCGGGCTCGGCGTGTTTCCACTCGCGGAACTCGGCGCGGAAGAATTGACTTTGCTGCGGGGACTACGCCCGCTTGGTCGCGCGGACGGCGTGATCGAGGAGATTCACGCGGTCCGCTCGCGGCGCGGCCAGCATCATGCGCTGGCATCGCGGGTGATCGCGGCGGCACGACCGTAAGCGCGTACGAGCGCTCACAGTCGCGTGCACCGCGAACGATCAGAACGCGTGGCGCATGCCGACGGTCACCGCAACCTGCGTATTCGTCGACGAAGGCGACAGCGTGTTGATCATCGCGTGCGACAGCACCGAATCCGCCGGCGCGCCGTGCGCGTTCTGGTACACGCCTTCCAGATAGAAGTCGGTGCGTTTGCTGATCGCGTAGTCCGTTTGCAGCATCGCGGTGTTCCAGTCCGGCGACGAACCGTTATACGCGCCATGCGTGTACGTGTACGAGCCCGACACGCTCCATGCCGGCGTCAGCGCGTACTTGGTATTGATCTCGTAGTTGTCGAGACGCAGCGAGCCGCTGAGCGTGCCGGTCGGATCGCCGGCCGCGCCGAGGTAGGTGCCCGTGCCGAACGAGAACACGCCCGACACGTTGTCGATCTGCGTGTGGCTCCACAGCAGCCCGACCGTCGCCGGTCCGAACGTGTAGTTGCCGCCGAGCGACCAGATGCGCTGACGTTCGGCGATGAAGTTCGCGCTCGCGTCGCTGGCGGTCACGGCACCGGTGCCGTTGCCCGCATTGTTGAACTGCAGGTAGCCGGCTGCCAGGTTCAGTGGGCCTTCCGCGTACGACAGCGCGAAGCCGTACGAGCGGTTGTTCGCGAAGTCGCCGGCCTTGTTGCTGAACGAGTACATCGTTTCGAACGTGACGCCGTGGAAGACCGGGCTCGCGTACTTGACCGAGTTGTTGATCACGACCGAGTTCGCGGCGAGGTTGTCGTTCTCGAACGGGTGCGCGGCAAGGCTGCCGCCCCACGTGTTGAAGGTCGACGAGATCGGGCCGACGAGGTCGTTCATCACGTCGAACTGCCGGCCGAACGTCAGCGTGCCGTACGGATCGCTTTGCAGACCGACCCATGCCTGCGAGCCGAAGCCGTCGCCGGAGAATGCCTGCGCGCCGTTGTTCAGCAGGAAGCCCTGCTCGAGCTTGAAGACCGCGTGCAGCCCCCCGCCCAGATCTTCCGAACCCTTCAGGCCGAACACCGTGTTTTGCGTCGAGCTGCTGTTGAGCTGCCAGTTGCTATGGCCGAGCTGGTTGTTGGTGTAGACGATGCCGGTGTCGATCAGGCCGTACAGCGTGACGCTGCTTTGTGCATGCGCGGACATCGTGACGGCACCGCACAGCGCGGCGGCGAGCAGGGTCTTTTTCATAGCGAGTCGTTCCTTGATTAAAGCGATTGTTGTTGAGTGAATGGAGTGCTTTGCGCTATTCGCGGCGACGTTGTTCGTGAATTGCACAGGCGCTATCGCTTTATTGCGAAATTCGAAAAAAATTGCTTAATTCATTGATGGTTCGTTGCGCTTGATGGCGGGCGAAACTTCTTGCATTTGAATTGTCGACGACGCTTGAATGGTTTGGCGGAGCAGATGCAAGCATGCACCGTGCCAGGGCCAGCCAGAAGTGTGTGACAGCCATGTGGCGCAGCAAATAACGCGAGGATTTCGACGAACGGTCTGATGGCGGAAAACGGCTAGGGGGCGAAGCTTACCCTGTTCCGGCGCGCGCCGGGCGGGACCGTGGTGCAATTGGCACGATCGGGGTGCATGCGATGCACGGTGTCGGACGTTCTTGCCGCTTCATCGAGACATGGCATATTGATTGGCACCTGCGATCACCGGGAGTCCCATCATGCGCATCCAGACAGCCTTTCTTTTCGATCTCGACGGCACGCTCGTCGACAGCGTCTACCAGCATGTGCTGGCGTGGAAAGAAGCACTCGACAGCGAAGGGATTTCGCTGTCGGTGTGGCGGATTCATCGCAAGATCGGCATGAGCGGTGGGCTGTTCACGAACCAGCTGCTGCGCGAAACGCACGGCGAAATCAGCGTCGAACGCGGCGAGCGGTTGCGGCAAGCGCATGCGGCCGCGTATCAGCGGATGCGCGCGCAGGTGTGTCCGCTGCCGGGCGCGCGGCAATTGCTCGATGCGCTGACTCAGGCCGGCACGCCGTGGGCCGTCGCGACCAGCGGGCGCATGGAAACGGCCGCGCTGAATCTCGCGGCACTGGGCATCGACCCCGCGACAGCGGTGGTCGTGACGCGCGACGACGTCAAGTACGCGAAGCCCGATCCGGATCTGTTCGTCGCCGCGGCCGAGCGGCTGGGCGTGCCGATCGAACATACGGTCGTGGTCGGCGACAGCATCTGGGACATGCTCGCCGCGCGACGCTGCCGCTCGCTCGGTGTCGGTCTGCTGTCGGGAGGCTACGGCACGGAAGAGCTCGAGCGCGCGGGCGCGCTGCGTGTGTATGACGATCCGGCGGACCTGCTCGAACATCTCGATGAGGTGGCCTCGCGGCCGTGAGCGATCGGCGCGAATGCGCGCGGCGCACGGTTTTCCGTATTGAGCCTCGTCCAGCGTGAGTAGCTGGGCTTTTTTGCGGCGGGCGTCGCGCGAAAATGGCGCTTCCTTACGCGTCGATTTCAGTGCTTCAGAATCGGCGGCTGTTGCTGTTGCATCGGCGGCTGCGGTACGGGCGCCTGTTGTATCGGCGCCACTTTCGAGGATTCCCTCACCAGCTGCTCGGTCATTGCCGATGCGACAGGATTCATCGAGCCGCGGCCGGGCGGCGTTTGGGTTTGTATGCTCGGCAGGCTGGTGCCGGACGGCATCGGCAGCGACGGATCGGGTTTCGATGATTCCCTGACCAGCTGATCCGTCAGCGACGCGGCGACCGGATTCGAGCCGCCCGGATGCGGCGTAGCGGCGTACCGGCGGGTCTTGTCGATACGTGGGCCGGGCTTCGGCTGCGCTTTCTGCTGCGCGGTGGACTGCGCTTTCGGCTTCGCCTGCGCGGCGGGCTGCACCGTAGTGTCGATGCGTCCGGTGGCGATCTGGCCGGAATTGGGCGCCACGCTCGGGGCGGGCACGAGGGCTGTTACCGTTGGCGCTGCGGGGGCGGACGGCGTCGGGGCTGCTGAATTCGCGGCCGATTGCGTGGGCTGCGGTGACACCGCACCCAGCGAGGGTTGCATCGGCTGTTGCGGTATTGCACCCGCCACGGGCTGCATGGCCTGCTGCGGCACCAGGCCCGCCGGGGACTGCCCAGGCTGCTGCGACCCCGAACTCCCGAAAGACTGCGCGGACTGCGCCGGCAAGCCACCCATCTGAGCCCCAGCCTGCGGTGTCGCGGACGGCGGCGCGGATGGCGCCATCGCCACCTTATCGGCCGGGTTCACCGGCGCAGCGGGAACCGCTGGCTTCGACGGAACCTCCGGAATCACGCTGCCGCCGGCGACGCGCACGGAGCCGCTCCGCTCACCCTGCGCGGCCTCGTCGATGCTGCCGACCACTACGCCGCTTGCCGTCGGCGCGCGCTCATCGTCCTTGGGAAAAAGCAGATAACCAGCGACGCCCGCGTCGATCACGAGCAGGCCGATTATCAACAACTTGCCGGTATTCGTCATATCTAAGCAACAATATTCAGGAACTGCGAATGTCGATGATAAACGACAGTCCGGCCGGCGACGCTTTCCACCGGCCACGATGACCTCTCGCGATAGCTGATGTCGGAATAGGCCTGGCACCAAAAAAGCGCATGTGCGATGTCACTACCATTACGCGGACGCCGCCGCAATCCGATGTTTTTTACGCTTGCTTCGCTATTGTTTTTTGCCCAGATTAATCGTCGCGCATTCGCGATGCATGTATGCGACGGCAATGCGACGCAAGTTGCACAGCGAATTGCGCGGAGCCTGTACTATACGAATCAGCGGAGACGACCGGGAGCCACGCTTCGCTTATCTGGCGCGTAAAACTGACCATCAGAGCACGCGCCGGCACGCTGGTAAAAAATGCGTGCGACGCGTGGGGTTGACCGGAAGTGGCGGCAATAACCCATTGACCATGCGAGACCCGCGGGCGAGACATCGCCTGGCATTCCTTGGGCTGTCGTGCGGCGAGCTGCGATACGGATCAGCTGGACCGGAGGGTCGGCAGCGGCGACGTGAGAACCACTTGAAAATATGAACAACTTTATTCGACCACCCGTTTTCTATCCGTCCACGGTTGTGTTCGTGGACGATAACGACAGCTACCTCGACGCGCTGCGCCGGTTCTTCCCGGACACCCATACCAACCTGTTCTTCACGCGGCCACAAACCGCGCTCCACTACATCCGCCAGCACGCGCGCGAGAATTCGCTGGATTTCGCGGCGGCGTCGGCGTGTCTGAGCGAGCCGGGCGTCGAGCGTTTCGTCGAAACCTCGGCGGAGCGCGATATCGTCGCGCGGCCGTCGCGCTTCGAGGAAGTGGCGGCCGTCGTGGTGGATTACGACATGCCCGGTATCGGCGGCGTCGAGTTTCTGGCGTCGATTTCGCATCTGCGTTGCGCGAAGGTGCTGCTCACCGGGGTGGCCGATGAAACCGTCGCGGTCAAGGCGTTCAACGCGGGCATCGTCGATCTGTACCTGCGCAAGACCGATCCCGATTCGGCCAACCGTCTCGTGCACTTCCTGAAGGATGCGAAGAGCCGGCATTGCGGCGAATTGGGCTGGCTCGCGCTCGGTGAAAACGGCATGACCTACTGCGATCCGCGCACGCGCAAGGTGATCGACGAAGTCGTGGCCGCGCAGGGCATCGTCGAGTATTACTGGCGGCCCGAACAGAACGTGATTCTGATGTTCGACGCCGCCGGCAATCCGAGCGTGTTCGTCGCGTGGGCCGAGAACGACTGGATTTCGCAGGGCGAGATCGTCGCCGACGAGGGCGGCCCGTCCGACCTGCTCAAGCAGCTCGCGGTGCGCGAGGTGATGCCGCTGTTCTGGCCGGATCTGGCTTACCGCGCCGGCATGCAGTTCCGCACGCTGACGCCGCGTGGCATCCCCGGCTGGGACGACGGCTTCTACGGCTGGACCCGCATCGAGCCGGGCGAAGTCGGGCTCGATCTGGTGACGTTCGCGCGCTGGCGCAGCGAGCACAATCGTTGAAGCGGGCCGGCGCTACGCCGGCTGCATAGCGCGATCGCGCAGAAAATCGCACACCGTCCGATGCATCGCCTGCACGCCGGGGCTCGTTTCGAGCGCGCGCCAGCATCCATGCACGAGGCCCGTGCCGATCATCAGTTGCGCGTCGCCTCCGGCCGCGCGGATACGCTCGACGAACACGCGCGCGTCATCGCGTAGCGGGTCGTGTTCGGCGCCGATCGCGAGTGTCGGCGGCAAGCCGTCGAAGCGGTTCCCGGCGAGCGGGATGGTCCATGCGGGGCCGTGTGCCGGGCTGCCACCGTGCTGTTTGTTCTCCTCGTTTTTCCCCCAATAGGCGTCGCGAAACGCGTGCACGTCGGCAAGCGTCAGCATCGGCGCCTGCGCTTCGGTATCGCGCGCGGGCGGTTGCGGATCGGTGCCGAGCATCGGATAGACCAGCGCGATACCGCGCACGCCAGCCACACCGTCATCGCGCAAGCGCATCGCGATGCTCGCCGCCAACGTGCCGCCGGCGCTATCGCCGGCGAGTTGCAGCGTGGCATCGGCGGGCATGTCGAACGGCAGGCGTCCGCCTAGCGCGGCGAGCGTGACCGCAAGACAGTCGTCATGAGCGGCCGGCGCGCGATGTTCGGGCGCGAGCCGATAGTCGACCGCGATCACATCGAGGCCGGTGTCCATCGCGAGACGTGCCGTCACCATCTGATGACTATCCAGCGAGCCGAGCACGAAGCCGCCGCCATGGAAATACAGCACGGTGCCGCGGATATCGCCGTGTTCACGCGCCTGTGCCTGGCGGCGATAGAGACGCAGCGCGATCGTATGACCCGCATCGGTCGTCAATCCTGCGTCCCGCACGACGAGGTCGCGCGGCAGCGGTGGTGTCAGCATCGCTGCGTAGCGGTCGTACAGCGCGCGTTGCTCGCGCGGGGTCAGCGCCGCGCGATGCGACGGATAGAGCGTGCTGGCTCTATCGATGAATGCGGCGATTTGCGGCTCAAGCATGTCCCCTCCGTTGCTGTTGCTCCTGCTCTTCCGTTGTTTGCCGTGCGGTGGCCGGCAGGCCGATCACGTGTCCAGCGAAGCGAGCCGGCGGCAACGTTGCATGCGCATGCGCGAGTTCGCGCACACGTGCTTCGATGTCGGCATCGAACGCGATGCCGCGCGGCCCGCTGGTATCGACGTGCAGCAGCATCTGCTCGCTCGCGGCCACGGGTTCGGCGCGGGCGTTATTCAGCGCAAACATTTCGAGGTACAGGTGCAGCCGTTTCGCGTCGTGCGCGAGCACGCGCATGTCGACGCGCACGTGTGCGCCTTCCTTGATTTCATGCAGATAGTTCAGATGCGCTTCGAGCGTATAGATCGAGCGTCGGCGTGCTTGACGCACCGCGTCGGTCAGGCCGATCAGATCGATCACGACGTCGGTGGCCAGACTGAAGATCAGCATGTAGAACGCGTCGCGCATATGGCCGTTGTAATCGACCCATTCGGCGCGCACGGTTTCGCGGTAGCACGGCAGGACAACGGAAGGCGACATGGGCGTGTGTCTCTTCGGTCGAGGGTGAGGGGACGGCGCGGATGGCGCGTCGTGCGCCCAGGCAGTTTAGTGCACGACGGCGCGCCGCGCAGACGCTGCCGTTCGAATGACCGGATCAGACGTTCAATTGGCGCGGCTATCGCAACACTGAATTAAGGCTTTAGGGGTTTTCCCGAGTTCGGGCGACGCATAGACTCCTTTCAACGCCACGAAATACCACCGATAGCGCCTGATAGCCAGGTCGCTGCAGGGTTTCGCGGCAGCCCTAAAAACAAACTCTGGAGGTTGGAAATCATGAAATCGCTTATCGAAGCAGCTGTTGTCGCCGCTCTTATCGCTACGCCGTTTGCGGCTTTCGCTCAATCGAATCAGAACAATCAACCGGTCACACGCGCACAGGTTCGCGCGGATCTGGTGAAGCTCGAAAAGGCCGGCTACGATCCGTCGACGATGAACACCGACAACTATCCGGCGAACATTCAAGCCGCCGAGGCACGAGTCGCCGAGCAAACCCAGGTAGCGCAGACGAGCGGTTATGGTGCGCCGGCGCAGGGTTCATCGAGTGCGGGCAGCCGCGGTGATTTTGCTGCCAGCTCTTATTCGGTGCCGGTGGTGATTTACAAGCATCAATGAGATTGCGGCGCGCATCGATAGCGCGCCATCTATACGACGCTTCACAAACGAATGGCCTGCTTTCACCGGATGGTGAAGCAGGCCATTTTTGCGCATCTGGCGTTTGCCTTCAGAATCAGAAAACAGGATCAATCCATTCATATAAATTCATTTTTCAGCATGAGTGATCGCGCGTAGTCTCTAGCCAGCATCAAGCGTGGCGGCAAGCGGCATCGAGCAGGTTCGAGCGCTTGAGCCATGTTCGCCAACGTCCCGATCATCTACTGAAACGGTCCGTGCAATCACGGCCGCCGTTCTGTTCATCATGAATGACCCAATGAATTTGCCGGTGAGCCGGCTCGACGCGCCCGCGATCCCGCGCCGTCATGTCAGCTACGCGGAGCGCAACGCGCGGTACTGGCAACGCAATCTCGCTGTCTGCGTGTTCGGCTCGTTCACCACGCTGGTGAGCCTTAGCATGCTGCTGCCGTTTCTGCCGCTCTATGTCGAACAGCTTGGCGTGAGTTCGCCGGCCGCGGTGGTGCAGTGGTCCGGCGTCGCGTTCGGCGCGACGTTTCTCGGCACCGCGGTCACCGCGCCGCTGTGGGGTCGTCTCGCCGATCGATATGGGCGCAAGCCGATGCTGGTCCGCGCGGCAGTGGGCATGGCGGTAGTGATGTCGTTGATCGGCATCGCGCACAGCGTGATCGATCTCGTCGTACTTCGTCTCGCGGCCGGGCTGATCGGCGGCTACGCATCGGCGTCGATTGTAATGATCGGCACCCAGGCGCCGCGCGAACGCGCCGGTTGGGCGCTCGGTGTGTTGTCCACCGGCGCGTTGGCGGGCAATCTGATCGGACCGCTGGTGGGCGGCTTCCTTCCGGGATGGGTCGGCATTCGCGGGACCTTCTTCGTTGGCGGGGCGATGATCGCGGTCGCGGCGGCGGCGACGCTGCTGATCGTGCGCGAAGATTTCGATCGCGCCGTCGACGCGCGCAGCCGACGCGCCGCGCAAGCATCGCCGCGTGTGAGCGTGAACCGCGCCGTGATTCCCGTGCTGCTCGTCACCGCGATGATGGTGTTGCTCGCGAACATGTCGATCGAACCGATCATCACCGTATATATCGGTCAACTCGGTGTGCCGCATGAGCATCTCGCGCGTATCGCGGGGATCGTGATGGCCGCGTCGGCGTTTGGCAGCATGCTGACCGCGCCACGGCTCGGTGCGCTCGCGGATAAAGTCGGCGGCTGGAATGTGATTGTCGGCTGTCTGATCGCGACCGCGCTCGTGATGGTGCCGCAGGCTTTCGTCACGCACTGGTGGCAATTGGCCGCATTGCGCGCCGTGATGGGGATGACGGTTGCCGGCTTGCTACCGTCGATTGCGAAGCTGGTGCGTCAGTCGGTCGATGAAAGCCAGTCCGGCACGACGCTCGGTTATCTGCAGTCGGCGCAGTTTTCCGGCCAGGTGGTCGGCCCGTTGATCGGCGGACAGATCGGCGCGCATGTCGGGCTGCAGCCGGTGTTCTTCGTCACTGGCGCGCTGCTGGTGGTGAGCGCGGCGCTTAGTTTTTGGGTTCGCTCGCGTCATCCGCAGGCGGCGCGCGTCGACAGTTGAGAAGAACGCGATTGGCGGACTCAAGCGGTCGCGTTGCGTGGCGAAGCTCGTGCGCCCGGCGTCGGGCACCGTCTGTCAGATCCGGATCAACACCGCGCCGAGCGTGACGAGTGCGCATGCAACGATGCGCCGCGTGGTCAGCTTCTCGCGCATGAAGATGCAGCCGATCAGCACCGCGAAGATCGAACTCAATTCGCGCAGCGCGGAGACCGTGGCGATCGGCAGATAGCGGTAGGCCTCGATGATCAGGCAATACGCGCCGAGCGCGAGCACACCCGACGCGATGCCTTTCATCACAGGCACGCGGCCGATGAAAAGCCCCCTGGCGCCGCCGCGCCAATGCCAGGCCAGCAGGAACTGCGGGATGTTCCAGATCAGATAGACCCACATGACGTAGCTGAGCCCATTGCCGGCGACGCGCGCGCCGATGCCGTCGACGACCGAGTACGTTGCGATGAACAGGCCCGTCAGCAGCGCGAACGGCACGCTTTCGCCGGAAAAGCGCATGCCGCGGCGAAACGCGAGCGACACGATGCCGGTCGACACCAGCGCAACGCCGAACGCGGCGAGCGGCTTCAGTGTTTCGCCCGCGAACACGAGCGCGCCGACGAAGACGAGCATCGGCGACATGCCGCGCGCGATCGGATAGATCTGGCCAAAGTCACCACTGCGGTAGGCGCGGATCAGCGCGAGCAGATAGCCCCATTCGAGCACCGCCGACGCGACGATATACGGCCACGCGGCCGGCGCGGGCATCGGCAGCACGAGCACGCCGATTGCGCTGACCGCGAGATACGGCATCGACATCATGCCGAGCAGCCACACGCGGTCTTCGGATATATGCAGGAACGCGTTCCAGGTCGCGTGAAGCAGCGCGGACAACAGCACCAGCAGGACAACAGAAGTTTCCATCGACAACGCAACGGGGCAGGGAAGGGAAGGCCGCGAGCGGCCGGCAAGCCGGTGATTATTCCAGCAGAACGCCGGAACGGTGGGAGTGGACGACTCGGGCGAAGGGGTTTATGCGGGGAAGCCAGACGTTGTGCGGCGCGGAAAAGACCGCGACGGTTCAGGCGAAAACGCGTATGAAGGGCGGGCGAAGCGGCTTGCCGCTTCACCCGCGTGGCTATTTCGTGGCGGCAGCCGTTAGCTGGCTCCGGGCAGAGGCTATCGCTACCGCTTGCCGGCGACTCCCATCACCCTCAGATCACGCGCTCGCGCAACCACGCGGAACCCAGATCGATCACTGTCACGACGACGATCACCATGATCATGACCGCGGCGGTCTGCGCATAGTCGAACGAGCGGATAGCCTCGTAAAGCACCACGCCGATGCCGCCCGCGCCGACCATGCCGACCACCATCGCCGAGCGCACGTTCGATTCGAAGCGATACAGCGCGTAGGAAATCCACAGCGGCAGCACTTGCGGCAGCACCGCGTAGACGATTTCATCGAGGCGCGTCGCGCCCGTCGCGCGGACCCCTTCGGCCGGACGCGGATCGATTGCCTCGACCGCTTCGGCGAACAGCTTCGCGAGCACGCCGGTCGTGTGCACCCACAGCGCGAGCACGCCGGCGAACGGCCCGAGCCCGACCGCGACGATAAACAGCATCGCGAAGACCATTTCGTTGATCGCGCGGCACGCGTCCATCAGACGGCGCACCGGCTGCACGATCCACATCGGCGCGATGTTATGCGCCGACATCAGCCCGCACGGCACCGCGCACACGAGCGCGAGCGCGGTGCCCCAGACCGCGACCGATAGCGTGACGAGCAGTTCGTTCACATAGCTGCGCCACTCGGTGAAGTCGGGCGGAAAGAAGTCTTTCGCGAACTGGCCCATGTTCGCGGAGTCGCTGATCAGATCGAGCGGGCGCATGTCGGCGCCATGCCATGCGCCGCCAAGCACCGCCAGCACCGCGATCCAGCCGAGCAGCGACAGCCAGCCGCGCTTGCCGGCCCTCGCCATGTCACGGTGTTTTTCCGCTCGTGGTTCGCTCACCACCTGCGCGTGCTGCGTCGCCCGAGCGTCGGACGACTCGCTCGCGCGCGCCGGCGACGCGATCGAATCGGCCGTGTTCATTGCTTCGACTGCTCGCTGTTGAGTGCGCTCAGCTTCGCGTCGAGCGCGGCGAGCTGGGTTTTACGCTCGCTGTCGGACAGATGCGTGTCACTCTCGATCTTCTGCTTCTGCTGAAACAGCACGATCTCGCGAATCGGCTGCAACTGCTTATCCGACGACGCCTCGAAGCCGCTGTATTCGGTGATGCCGGCCATCACCGCTTTTTCGTGCGGATCGGTCTTCGCGTAGTTCAGGAAGAACTTGCTGATCTTGTCCTTGGTCGCTTGCGGCAGATCCTTGCGCCACACGAGCGGGTCCGACGGAATTAGCGGCGAGGTCCACAGCACGCGCACCTGCGCGAACTTGTCCGGATGCTCGCGCTTCAGGTTTGCCATCTCCATGCTGTTGTTGGTCGCGATGTCGATCTTGTTGTTGACGACCGCAAGCAGATTCGCCTCGTGGCTCGACGGCAGCACGCTCTTGAACGATGTATTGACCGGCGTGTTGTGCTTTGCGAACAGGTAGTAGCCCGGCACCAGTGTGCCCGACGTCGAGTTCGGATCGCCGAAGCCGAGCGTTACGTCCTTGGTATCTTTGAATACATCGTCGAGCGTCTTGAAGCGGCTGTTCACATTGGTGATCAGCAGAGAGTAGTAGCCGCTGTCGCCGTTCGCGTGCTGCGCCTTCGCGAACACTTCGCCATTCGCGCGGTCGACCGCCTCGATCGCCGACGCATTGCCGAAATAGCCGACCTGTACCTTGTTGAAGCGCATGCCTTCGATGATGCCGGCGTAGTCGGTGGCGAAAAACGCCTTCACGTTCAGGCCGGTCTGCTTCTTCATGTCGTCGATCAACGGTTCCCAACGTTGTTTCAGCACCGCCGACGAATCGGTCGAGATGATGCCGAGGTTGAGGTCCTCGGCATGAGCCACGGTGACGCAGGCGAAGGCGGCCGCGCCGGCGGCGAGCGTGATCAGTGAGCGCAGGAATTTCATCGGTTGTGGAGTCCGGTTGGGTGGACGGGGTGGGTGAAATAAGTCGAACAGCGCTGCCTGGCTCAGTTCGAGTGCGCGGGCTTGAGCGCGAACGGATAGTGCGCGGCGCTGGCGCCGGCCGCGTCTCGCGCGGGGATCGTGACAGTTTCGTGCGTATCGTGCGTGTGGTGCGGCGCTTGCGCGGTATTGCCGGCGTCGAGCAGTTCGCGCGCGTCGTCGCCGTAGAGTTGCTTCAACAGAACCGGCGTGAGCGCGCCGGAGGGGCCGTCGTAGACCACCTTGCCGCGGCGCAGCGCGATCGTGCGCGCGCAGTACTTCATTGCAATGTCGACCTGATGCAGCGACACGAGCACCGTGATCCGATGTTCGAGATTCAGCGCGCGCAGCATATCCATCACGCGGCGCGACGATTCGGGATCGAGCGACGCGATCGGCTCGTCGGCGAGCACGATGCGCGCGCGTTGCACCAGCGCCCGCGCGAGGGCCGCGCGTTGCTGCTGGCCGCCCGACAGATTCGCCGCGCGCTCGCGCGCATGTTCGCCGATGCCCACTTCATCGAGCGCGGCGAGCGACAGCGCACGCTCCGCGCGCGAAAAGCAGCCGGTCAGACGCCGCCACCACGGCAGGCGCGACAGCGCGCCGATCAGCACGTTGGTTTCGACGGAAAGCCGGTTTACCAGATTGAATTGCTGGAATACGAAGCCGATATCGCGACGAATGCGGCGCACTTCCCTGACGATGCGGCCGTTCTGCTGGATTGGCCGGCCGAGAATCTCGATCTGCGAAGGCTGCGCGTCCGACGCTGTAAAGCCGGCGATATGACGCAGCAGCGTCGATTTTCCCGAGCCCGACGCACCGATCAGCGCGACCATTTCACCAGGCGCGATGCGCAGATCGATTTCGTCGAGCGCCTTGCGGCCATTGCCGAAGGTCTTGCTTAGGCGTTCGATGCGAATAGCTTCACGGATCGCTTCCATCAGATTTCCTTCGATGCCCCGGCCACTACCGGCATGTGTGGGGCATTCTAGGAAGCGTCTGTGACGGTTAAGTGAAGGCGTCGCAACGTCTAGACGACTACATCTATAAGTGGCGCTATATGTCGTCAGGATGGCGGATCAAAGTCGTTCTGAAGTCGTTTTCAGGTCAGCGGACTGAACGAAATATGACGTGCGTATGACGTGTTCGAAGATGCCGTTACTCCAGCAGCGTGACCGGCACGGGGCACAGCTGTTTGAGACGCGCGAGCAGCCGCCATTTGCGTAGGAATCCGAGCCCATTGGTATCCACGAGGACGATATCCGCGTCGCCCGCTACGACGCACGCCGCGATCACGCGAGCCGGCGCTCCGGCGACACTTCGGCATGTATAAGGCACGCCGGCGTCGTCGAGGATTGCGCACACCTGCTGCAACGCGGACGGGGTCCAGTTTTTGCGTGTCTTCGGCCAGCCACGGCGTGTGTGTGCGGCGACGGCGTTTTCGTGCTGGACTTTCAACACCTCGGCGACTTCGACCATCGATACGCAGCGCTCGGCAAACAGGAAAGCACTATGACGGGCCGCTTCGGTCGCGCGGTGATGGTCGAGGATCGGGATCAGCAGTTTGAGCATGATCAGGCCTCGACGATCAGCGGCACTAGCGCCGCGACCCAGATCGCGAGGCCCGCTATCGGCGCGCCGAGCGCAATCGCTGCGATCGCGGCAGCGGAGCCTGCCAGCGCGACGATGTCGAGGCGCCGATGTACCGTGCGCCTGCGATCGAAGGCGGCCTCGCGTGCACCGACCTCGCGTGCCGCGCTTGCGTACGCAATGGGCGAATCGCAAGGACGTCGCACGGAAATGACTGACATGAATCCCCCGCAAAATTGGCATTGATCCGAACGGGAAAATGCTATCGATTCGCGGGTAAACGACATGAAGGATTTGCGAGCGAGGCGGTAAACAACGTGTATATGCCGAACGGAACGAGACGTTCGTACTGTGTTCATGTCCGGAAGCCGTTGCATTTTTTACGGTAGATTTACGCGCACCGCGCTACGCTAGCCAGCACCAACACAACGCACGAAACACGTGCCCGACTGCATGGCTTACGTCTATTCCTTCGCCGCAAATGGCCCTCTCGCCAGCGGCCTTCCTCCATCGGAAACGGTCCCGCCGTTCCGTTCATCGAGCGTCGCGCTCGAGGTCGTCGTGGGTGGCAGAACAGCGGACGATACGCGCGCTCATCTTGCAAGGCTGATCCATTCTCCGCTCGGCGTGTGCGTGACGCGTACGTACGAAAGCGGCAACTCAGCCGTCGTTCATCTCGACATGGCGCCGGACGATTTCGGCTTCATGCTGGATACGCTGTTCGCGCTGGTACCCGAAGCGACGGTCCGGGCGTTGCGTCCGCACGCGGATAGAGAGGGGGATTGATATGTTCGAAGGAATCTGGCTTCCTCTCGTTACGCCGTTGCGCTCGGGCGTGGTCGATACCATCGCTTTGCGGGCGTTGACCGAGCACTACGTGAATAGCGGAATCAACGGACTCGTTGCATTGGGGACGACCGCCGAGGCCGCGCTGCTCGATGGCCGCGAGCGCTCGCGAGTGCTGCGCACGATCACCGAGACCGTCGCGGGACGCGTGCCGGTGATTGCGGGCGTCGGCGGGGTCGATACTCGCGCGTTCGTCGACGAGATCCATCGACTCGATGCGTGGAATCTGGACGGCTATCTGGTTTCCGCGCCGGCTTATCTGTGCCCGGATCAGACCGGCGTGATCTGGCATTTCGAGCAGGTCGCGCAGGCGACCGGGCGGGCGATCGTGCTCTATGACGTGCCGCATCGTACCGGCGTCGCGCTGACGGAAGCGAGCGTCGGCACACTCGCGCAAATCGCCAATATCAAGGCGATCAAGGCCTGCGCGCGCGAGCGCTTCGAAGCATTCGCCGCGCTGCCGATCGCGCTGCTGTGCGGCAACGACGACGCGTTTCTCGACTGTCTGCGCGCGGGCGGGACTGGCGGCATTCTTGCGAGCGCGCACGTATGCGCCGACTTGCTGGCCGAGGTGCAAACGCTGATGAGCACGGGCCAGGATGTCGCCGCGAGCGAACTGTTCGAGCGGCTCACGCCGGTATTGCGCATCCTGTTCGCGGCGCCGAACCCCAGCGCGATCAAGGCGATGATGGCGCTCGACGGCGGCTTGTCGGCCGAAACACGCATGCCGATCGCGCCTGCGTCGAAAGCATTGGTCAGCCGTCTGGAACTGGCGCGTGCTGTGCTCGACGAGTTGCGCGAGTCGACGTTTGGGGAGCGCGGGGTGGCGGCAGTCAATTCGACGCGTCGCGGCAGAGCTCAGTCTGTCGCTGGGTGAGGACCTGGGACAGCGGTTCGATGTGTCGGGCCGCGGGTTAAGTTCTTCGGCGGCGGTGGCCGCCGAAGTCTGACAGACGAAGAGAACCGGTCCCGCACTCCGTGAGTAAGCGAACGGGTTTGCGCGGGGCCGCAAAGGCAGATTCGCAACTGTTTGACACGTTTCTGAGGCGGCAATCGCCACGTGAAAAGATGGAACCTGGTCGCTTGCGTTTTGCGCGGCGCAATCGTGCTTCCGTTGCACGCTAGCCGATGGAGTTTGCCCTCGTCTTTAACGGCTGAAACTCCCCGTGGGATCTGCCGGACATCCTGATTTCGATCGACGGGGCTGTCAGCGCGTTTAATCTCACTCGCCATCAACTGTTCACCGCCGTTGCACTCCATCGTCAATCGCTCTTAAAGCCGGTTATCTCAAATTAAAGCCGTTGACCACGATTCGTTTGGATGGTTAATTTGCCCGACGTTTTCTGAAATCAGAAGAGGTCGGGTGAAACAACAGGAACACGCAAACACCGCAGCGGTTATGTCGGGCGAACAGGAATGTCTGCTTTGCCGTGTGACCTATTCAATATTTTCCGCTTTCCCGGTAATGCCGTCCGCGCTGACGATGAACGTCGAAACGGGTGAGTTCTTTCCGCTGGACAGGCTTCGGTCGTATTCAACTGGTTACGAGATGGCCGACGCCCTAGGTTACGCATGGGCTTGCAACTGCGGCGACCGCGCGCAACGAGCGGACGACGGCATGGCAAGCTTGCTGTCCGGCGGCAACGTACAGGCGTTTAAATACGGCGGGGACGGTCCGCCGTATGTTGGAGAGGCGGACGAGCTAGCCGGAACGACCAATGAGAAATACGCCCGGAAAATGTTTGGCTACGACCGCCCCACTTTCAGTGAAATGATCCACAGATTCAAAGAGGAACATAGGATCGGAGCGGCCGATAATCTTGAGTTTGAGAAAAATGGAGACGTGTATTTCCGTGGAATCTACCTTGACAATTTTCATGACTACGGCGATTAAGGAGTGTAAATGACATACGTACGTGTTGCATCGGCGAGTCTCACGATATCGGGTGATCACGTCTTGCCAGAATGGTGGACACGGTATTTCGGCGTGACGCCGGATATAGCAGTAACCAAGGGAGAGCCGCTTCGTGATCACACCGGACAGGGCCGTAAGCTGGTGCGACGAACGGGTGTGTGGGGGCTTCGTAGCGAAAAAATGATACGCAGCGAGCGCCTGGAGCCGCATCTGCGCTACCTGATCCAGCAATTGGCGTTGCCCCGGCCGGATTTAAAGCAATGCGTCGAAAGCGTGGGTGCCACGATGCGGTTTTTCTGCTACTGGGTCAACGAGTCCGGAGACCGTGTGCCGGATATTCCGGAGGATATCCGCGTGATGATGGAAGCCCTTGGCGGGACCATCGAGATCGACGAATACCGCGATTGACCGATGCTTGCGCAATCAACGCAGGGAGAAACCCGAAAGCACTAACAGCGGAGCGCGCGGCAATCCTCAAAAGCTGCCTGGTTCCGTGCAGCGCCCAACACTCCGAATTCGCAGCCGTCACGGGAAGCGGCTATATTGGCGGGCAGCGCAGCCCGCCGTTTCCCGAACGCGGCCTTTCCATCGACCGATCGACGCCCCATGCAGGCTCTGAGCTTTCTGCCCGACAGCTTTGAGGAATACGAGGATCTGCGGGCGTTGCTCGACGAGGGCGCGCGCTGGTTCGACACGCGCAGCCTCGCGAGTGTCGAGGTGCGCGGACGCAAGTTCGACATCTATATGGCGTCGGTCGGCTCGACTGATCCGCGCGCGCCGGCGGTGGCCTTCTTCGGCGGCATCCACGGGCTGGAGCGAATCGGCTCGCGGCTCGTGCTCGAATACATGCGCTCGCTGATCTCCCGCCTCGCGTGGGACGATCTTCTGATTCAACTTCTTGATTCCGTTAGGATTTATTGCTGCCCGATCGTCAATCCGGGCGGCATGTGGGCGGCCACGCGGGCGAATCCGCGTGGCGTCGATCTGATGCGCAACGCGCCACAGAATGCCGACGCCCGCGTGCCGCTGCTCGCGGGCGGCCAGCGCGTCGGCGCATGGCTGCCGTGGTATCGCGGGCGCGCGGGCGAGCCGATGGAGCCCGAGGCCGCCGCGTTGCTGCGGGTGGTCGAAACGCAACTGGCCGCGCGGCCGCTCAGCTTCGCGCTCGATTGCCATTCGGGCTACGGCTGGAGCGACAGCATCTGGTTTCCGTATGCACGAACCCGCAAGCAGATGCCTCATCTGCCCGAGATGTACGCGCTCAAAAACATGTTCGAACACGCGCATCCGCATCACGGCTATACGTTCGAGCCGCAAAGCCACCAGTATCTGTTGCACGGCGATCTGTGGGACTACGCGTACGACCACACACCGTCGCCGAACGTCTTTCTGCCGATGACCCTCGAACTCGGCTCGTGGCTGTGGATCAAGAAGAATCCGCGTCAACTGTTTTCGCGCCAGGGCATGTTCAATCCGGTCAAGGCGCATCGCACCGCGCGCGTGCTGCGCCGGCACGCGAATCTGCTCGACTTTCTCGCGCACGCGGCGTTTTCGTCGTCGCGCTGGCTGCCGCGCGGCAACGGTCGCGAGCTGTTGCTGCAAAGCGCGCTCGATCACTGGTACCGGCCGGAGCGCGCATGAGCACCTGGATCCTGCTGCGCGGGCTCACGCGCGAGACGCGGCATTGGGGCTGTCTGCCGGACCTGCTGCGCGACACGTTCACTGGCATCTCGTGCGAGCGTTTGCGCGATGCAGCAGCAAGCAGCCCGACGGGCGTCCATGTGCTGCTGATCGATCTGCCCGGCAACGGCGAATTCGCGCGGCTGCGCGCGCCGGCCGATGTCGCGCGGATGGTCGAGTTCGTGCGCCACGCGGCGTCGCAAACGGGCGTGCCCGGCCCCTACAGCGTGCTGGCGATGTCGCTCGGCGGGATGGTCGCGACCGCGTGGGCCCAGCGCTATCCGGACGAAATCAGGCGGCTCGTGCTGATCAATACCAGCATGCGGCCGTTCAGCCGGCTGCACGAGCGGCTGCGGCCATCGGCGTGGCCGGGGCTGCTCGGCGTCGCCGCGCACTGGAGCGACGCGGCCGATGCCGAGAGCGGCATCCATCGGCTCACTTGCAATAACGTCGAAACATTAGCCGCCGATATTGACAGGTGGACCGCGATTCGCCACAACGCGCCGGTGAGCCGAGCGAACGCGCTGCGGCAACTGTGGGCCGCCGCGCGCTTTACCGCCGCGCACGCCGCGCCGTCATGCCCGCTGTTGATCCTGTCGTCGCGGGCCGATGGGCTCGTCAATCCGGTCTGTTCTGAGAGGCTGGCGGCCGAGTGGGGCGCCGAGCATCGCAGGCATCCGTGGGCCGGCCACGATCTGCCGCACGACGATCCGGCGTGGACTGCCGCGCAGGTGCGTGTATGGCTCGAGCGGCAGCGGGAAGAACAGGCCAAGGCCGTGGCGCCGCGCCGGCCCGTCGCGGCGAAACCCGCGCACTGAATGCTCGCGCGGGTTGCCGCGCCGCAGCGAAACAACGAGAAACAGCGCATGTGCCACGAGTGCGTCACGAGCCGGTCACGAGGTCGTCAAGAATCTTTAGCGGGTATTACCTGACTGCGCGGACCGGTCGTAGCGGCGGCGGCAGGCGCATAATTCCCGTTCAGATGTTGCCTGCGAATCACGCGATACTCACCATTGCCGCCAGCCAGGGGAGTCGATCATGCAAGCAAAGAACGAAGAAGCCGTCACGCATCTGCTGAACGATGTCGTCGAATTTGCACGGGGGCGATTGCCCGAACCCACCTTCAATATCGTCGAACCCTTCCTGCGGCATTACTACGATTTCGTCGATGCCGGCGATCTGCAAAGCCGCTCGATCGCCGATCTGTACGGCGCCGCGCTCGCGCACTGGCAAACCGCGCAACGCTTCGTGCCGGGCCAGCAAAGACTGCGCGTCTATAACCCGATCCTCGAACAGCACGGTTGGCATTCCGATCACACGGTGGTCGAGATCGTCAACGACGATATGCCGTTCCTCGTCGATTCTGTATCGATGGCGGTCAACCGTCAGGGCCTCGCGTTGCACTCGGTCGTGCATCCGGTGTTTCGCATCTGGCGCGCGCCGGACGGCAGCATCGCGCGCGTGAGCCAAGGGGCCGAGGAAGCCGGCGACACGCGCTCGCATTTGACCTCGTGCATTCACTTCGAAGTCGACCGTTGCGGCGATGCCGCCAAACTCGACGCCTTGCGCGACGACATCGCCCACGTGCTCGGCGACGTGCGCGCGGCGGTGGAGGACTGGCCGAAGCTGATCGAGCGCGCGAAGGAAACGATCCAGGACATGAAGGCGCGCGAGACCGGCGCCGAAGGCGTCGAAGCGCGCGCGTTCGTCGAATGGATGGTCGCCGATCACTTCACGTTCCTCGGCCAGCGCGACTATGAACTCGTGCAGCAGGACAACGGCTACGGTCTGCGCGCGGTGCCCGGCTCCGGGCTCGGCATTCTGCGCGATGCGCTGCGGCCCGCCGGCGCCGCCGAGGTCACGACGCTGCCGCCGGCCGCGGCCGGGATCATCACCGGTTCGTCGCCGATCTTTCTGACCAAGGCCAATTCGCGCGCGACCGTGCATCGGCCCGGCTACCTCGACTATGTCGGCATCAAGCTGACCGGCGCGGACGGCAAGGTGAGCGGCGAGCGGCGCTTCATCGGGCTGTATACGTCCACTGCGTATTTCGTGTCGGCCGCGGAAATTCCGATCGTGCGGCGCAAATGCGCGAATATCGTGCGGCGCGCCGGGTTCCTGGCGAAAGGGCATCTGGCGAAATCGCTGGTGACGGTGCTCGAAACCTATCCACGCGACGAACTGTTCCAGGCCGACGAAGATCAGCTCTACGACACCGCGCTCGGCGTGCTGCGTTTGCAGGAGCATCAGCGCACGCGTCTGTTCGTGCGGCGCGATCGCTTCGACCGTTTCGTGTCGTGCCTCGTATTCGTGTCGCGCGATAAATACAACACCGATCTGCGGCAGCGTATCGCGAATCTGCTGGCCGATGCATTCAATGGCGAGAACGTCGAATTCACGCCGCTGCTATCGGAGTCGACGCTCGCGCGGATTCATTTCGTCGTGCATGCGAAGCCGGGCGGCATGCCCGACGTCGATACGCGCGAACTGGAAGCGCGGCTCGTGCACGTGTCGCGCCGCTGGCAGGACGACCTCGCCGATGCGTTGCTCGACGCGTACGGCGAAGAACACGGCAACCGGCTGCTGCAGCACTATGGCGCATCGTTTCCGGCCGGCTATCGCGACGACTATCCGGCACGCACGGCGGTGCGCGATATCGAACTGATCGAACGCGTGCAGGGCTCCGAGCGTCTCGCGATGAACCTGTACCGGCCGATCGAATCGGGACCGCGCGCGTTCCGCTTCAAGGTCTATCGCGCGGGTCAGCCGATCGCGTTGTCGCGCAGCTTGCCGATGCTCGAACACCTGGGTGTGCGCGTCGACGAAGAGCGGCCTTATCTGATCGAAGCACCCGGCGCCACGCCTGCGTGGATTCACGACTTCGGCCTCGAACTCGCTGACGATGCCGAGTTCGATATCGAACGCGTGAAGGATCTGTTCGAGCAGGCATTCGAGCAGGTGTGGACCGGCACGATCGAAAGCGACGACTTCAATCGTCTCGTGTTGCGCGCGCAACTGAATGCGCGCGAGGTGACGATTCTGCGCGCGTACGCGAAGTATCTGCGCCAGGTGGGCTCGACGTTCAGCGACGCGTATATCGAGCGCGCGGTGACCGGCAATCCGGCGATCGCGCGCATGCTTGTCGAACTGTTTATCGCGCGCTTCGATCCGGCGCTCGGCAGCGTGCGCGACGCGCGCGTCGACAGTTGTCTGAAGGCGATCGACAGCGCGCTCGACCAGGTGCCGAATCTCGACGAGGACCGCATCCTGCGACAGTTTCTCGGCGTCATCAAGGCGACGAAGCGCACCAACTATTATCGCTTCGCCACCGACGGCACGCCGAAGCCGTATCTGTCGTTCAAGTTCGATCCCGCGCAAGTGCCCGGTCTGCCCGAGCCGAAGCCGATGTTCGAAATCTGGGTGTATTCGCCGCGTGTGGAAGGCGTGCATCTGCGCGGCGGCCGCGTCGCGCGTGGCGGTTTGCGCTGGTCGGACCGGCGCGAGGATTTCCGCACTGAAGTGCTGGGACTGATGAAAGCGCAGATGGTGAAGAACGTCGTGATCGTGCCGGTCGGCTCGAAGGGCGGCTTCGTCGTCAAGAATCCGCCGCCGCAGAGCGAGCGCGATGCGTGGTTGCGTGAAGGCGTCGCGTGTTATCAGACGTTCCTGCGCGGGCTGCTCGATGTGACCGACAATCTGGCCGGCACCGACATCGTGCCGCCGCCCGACGTGGTGCGTCACGATCCCGACGATCCGTATCTGGTGGTCGCCGCCGACAAGGGCACCGCGACGTTCTCCGACTACGCGAACGCGATCTCGCAGGAATACGGCTTCTGGCTCGACGACGCGTTCGCGTCGGGCGGCTCGGTCGGCTACGACCACAAGAAGATGGGCATCACCGCGCGCGGCGCGTGGGAGTCGGTCAAACGGCACTTCCGCGAAATGGGCGTCGACACGCAGAGCATGGACTTCACGGTGGTCGGCGTCGGCGATATGTCGGGCGACGTGTTCGGCAACGGCATGCTGCTGTCGCCGCATATCAAGCTGCTCGCCGCGTTCGACCATCGTCATATCTTCCTCGATCCGAGTCCCGATCCGGCCGCGAGTATGGCGGAGCGCGCCCGGCTTTTCATGCTCGACCGTTCGAGCTGGGCCGACTACGACCCGTCGCTGATCTCGGCGGGCGGCGGAGTGTTCGCGCGCAGCGCGAAGACGATTCCGCTGTCGACGGCAGTGCAAACGGCGCTCGGCATCAACGCGGCGGCGTTGTCGCCGGCCGAATTGATGCGCGCGATCCTGCAGGCACCGGTCGATCTGCTGTACAACGGCGGCATCGGCACCTATGTGAAGGCGAGCCGCGAAACGCATCTGCAGGTCGGCGATCGCGCCAACGACGCGATTCGCGTGAGCGGCTCGGAGCTGCGCTGCAAGGTCGTGGCCGAGGGCGGCAATCTCGGTCTGACGCAACTCGGCCGCATCGAATTCGCGCAGCGCGGCGGCCGTATCAATACCGATGCGATCGACAATTCGGCCGGTGTCGATTGTTCTGACCATGAAGTCAACATCAAGATTCTGCTGGGCCTCGTCGTCGCCGATGGCGAGATGACCGAGAAACAGCGCAACGCGTTGCTCGCGGAAATGACCGATGAAGTCGGCTTGCTGGTGCTGACGGACAACTACTACCAGACCCAGGCATTGTCGATTGCCGGACGCTACGGTGTCGAACTGCTCGATGCGGAGGCGCGCCTGATGCGCTATCTGGAACGCGCGGGGCGGCTCAATCGCGTGATCGAGTTTCTGCCGACCGACGAGGAAATCGCCGAGCGCGCGGCGGCGAAGCAGGGGCTCACGACACCCGAGCGCGCGGTGCTGCTCGCATACAGCAAGATGTGGCTGTACGACGCGCTGCTCGAATCGTCGATGCCGGAAGATCCGCTCGTCAGCGACATGTTGATCGAGTACTTCCCGAAGCCGTTGCGGCAGCGTTTCCGCGAACCGATGCAGCGCCATCCGCTGCGCCGCGAAATCCTCGCGACGCATCTGACCAATGCGCTCGTGAACCGCGTCGGCTGCGAGTTCGTGCATCGGCTGATGGAGGAGACCGACGCGAAGCCCGGCGATATCGTGCGCGCGTGCATCATGGCGCGCGACGTGTTCGACCTCGACGAGATCTGGCGCAACATCGATGCGCTCGATAACCGCGTCGCCGACGACATCCAGGCGCGCATGTTCGCCGAAGTCGCGCGGCTCGTCGAACGCTCGGCGCTATGGTTCCTGCGGCATCTGCAATCGGGCGCGGCCGGTGACGACGTGACCGGTCTGCTCGCGCGCTGCCGCGACGCCGCGCAGCGGCTCGCACCGCAATGGCCGCAACTGTTGCCGGCCGCGGATCTGGAAGCGTTGTCCGAGCGTCAGCGCGTATTCGTCGACGCCGGTGTCGACAGCGATCTGGCGGTGCGCATCGCGAGCGGCGAGATTTCGGCGGCGCTGCTCGATATCGCCGAAGTAGCATCGACGTGCGGGCGCAATCTCGAACAGGTGGCCGGCGTGTACTTCGAACTCGGCACGCTGCTGAACTACAGCTGGATCAGCGAACGCGCGGCGTCGTTGCCGGCGCCGACGCATTGGGACATGCTTGCGCGCGCATCCGCGCTGGCTGAACTCGCGCGGCTCAAACGCGCGCTGACCACGAGCGCGCTGGCGGACGCGGACGACGCATCGACGCCCGAGACGCTCGTGCAGGCGTGGCGTGAAAAGCGCGCCGCGCAACTCGAGCGTTATACGCGGCTGCTGACCGATCTGCGTGCGACGGGCGGCGCGAGTCTATCGGTGCTGCTGGTGGTCGTGCGCGAGATGGCGGTGCTGGAACGCGCGTAGCGGCGCAGTTCGCGGCAAGCGTGGCGGGCGACGCACGGATGGAGCCGGGGAGGGCGGCGGAGGGCGGCGGAGCACGGGTTGCGCGCTGACGACCCGGCGCGTCGGCCATAATACGGCGTCGTGCCGATCGTCTTGCCGATCGGCGACGCCCTGCAAACTTCACGGACGCCCTCCCGACGATGAAAGAAGAATCGCCGAAAGCCATTTTCTACGCACTCGCCGCCAACCTCGGCATCGCCATCTTCAAGTACGCGGCGGCGGCGTTCACGGGCTCCGGTTCGATGTTCGCCGAAGCGATTCACTCGACCGCCGATTGCGGCAATCAACTGCTGCTGCTATTCGGCTTGCGCGAAGCGCGCAAGCCGGTCAGCGCGTTGCATCCGATGGGCAGCGGTCGCGAAGTCAATTTCTATTCGCTGCTGGTGGCGCTGCTGCTGTTCTTCGTCGGCGGCGCGTTTTCCGTCTATGAAGGCGTGCATCGGCTGATTGCCCGCGAGCCGTTGCAGTTTGCGTTTGTCGCGTTGGCGGTGCTCGGTGTGTCGGTGGTGCTTGAGGCACTGTCGCTGTGGGGCGCTCTCAAGGAGATTCGCAAGACGCATCCGGACAAGAACTTGTGGCGCTGGTTTCGCGAGACGCGCGAATCCGATCTGCTGGTCGTGGCCGGCGAGGATATCGCGGCACTGTTCGGTCTCGCGATTGCGTTCGTCGCGGTGCTGCTGACGATGCTGACCGGCAATCCGGTGTATGACGCGCTCGGTTCGGTCGGTGTGGGCTTTCTGCTGATGACCATCGCGTGGCTCGTCGCGCGCGAGGTGAAATCGATGCTCGTCGGTGAATCGGCGAGCCCGGAAGTGCGTCGCGCGATCGAAGCGCATCTGCGCGCGCGTCCGGAGATTCGCAGCATCATCAATATGATCACGCTGCAATGGGGACGTCACGTCGTCGTGGCGGTGCAGGCCGAAATGATCGACTATGCGAGCGGCCGTGCGATGGTGGATGCGATCAACGTGATCGAAGCCGATTTGCAGGCGACGTTTCCGCAGGTACGTTGGGTGTTTTTCGAACCGGACGTGCCGCGGAGTTAAACGCGATTCATACTTGCGGTTCAGATTGCGACGAAGGGCGGAATGAAGCGTGATTTGCCACGCTCCATTCCGCCCTTCGTCATTTCATTCCACTACGCGGCGCTTACTGGAAGCCGGACACCGCATGCGGCACATACAGTTCTTCGAGCCGGCGGATCTCGTCTTCAGTCAGCTTCAGCGACAGCGCCGCAACCGCATCGTCGAGGTGATGCAGCTTGGTCGCACCGACGATCGGCGCGGTAATCGGCTGCTTCTGCAACACCCACGCTAGCGCGACCTGTGCGCGCGGCACGCCGCGTTCCTTCGCAATCTCGCTGACGCGTTCGACGATGCGCCGGTCCGCGTCCTGAGTCTGCGCGTAAAGCGTGCGGCCGAATGCGTCGGTTTCCGAGCGCGCGCTTTCGGTGTCCCAGTCGCGCGTCAAACGGCCGCGCGCAAGCGGACTCCACGGAATCACGCCGATGCCTTCGCTTTCGCACAGCGGCAGCATTTCGCGCTCTTCCTCGCGATACAGCAGATTCACATAGTTCTGCATCGTCACGAAACGCGTCCAGCCGTTGCTTTCGGCCACGTGCAGCGCCTTTGCGAACTGCCATGCGTACATCGACGATGCGCCGATATAACGCGCCTTGCCAGCCTTCACGACATCGTGCAGCGCTTCCATGGTTTCTTCGATCGGCGTGCCGTAGTCCCAGCGATGGATCTGGTACAGATCCACGTAGTCCGTGCCGAGACGCCGCAGGCTGTGATCGATTTCCGCCATGATCGCCTTGCGCGACAGGCCCGCGCCGTTCGGGCCCGGACGCATGCGGCTATTGACCTTGGTGGCCAGCACGATTTCATCGCGCTTGGCAAAATCCTTGAGCGCGCGGCCGACGATTTCCTCGCTGGTGCCGTCCGAATAGACGTTCGCAGTATCGAAGAAATTGATGCCGTGATCGAGCGCCTGCTTGATGAACGGGCGCGCGGCTTCGTCGTCGAGCGACCAGGGGTGCGTGCCGCGCGACGGCACACCATAGCTCATGCAACCGAGACAAATCCGCGAGACATCCAGACCGGTGCGGCCGAGTTTCACATAATCCATCGTGATGCTCCTGTGGTGAAGCGCATGAAGACGCTGCGTGGGGAGAACTATCGATTATAGGGAAACATCGGGCGGAACGTCGCCAGCGGCGGCAGTAGCTTTCAAAAGCAATGCGCCCGCGCGGCGATCGCGCGGGCGCATCACGACCAATGCCGCGGCTGACCGGTCGAGCTTAGTGCTGTGTGTTAGTGCTGCGTGGGCCGATACGGCGTCCACACAGGCGTGTCGCTATCCCAGTGATCGAGTTCTGACGGTGCCATGATGTGCTCCTTGATAAAGAGTGTTCAAGCCTTGCCGTAACGACGATTTCTCGTGGAATCCAGTCGTTATGGTGGCGGTGTGCGGATCGATACGTGAGCGGCTTATTGGCCCTTGGCGACGCGCGTCACGTCGTTATCGTTGCCTTCTTGCAGCGCGATGCGGGCGGCTTGCGTTTGCCCGATCAGGCCTTTGTCCGGATACGACGTGCGATTGAGCGCGGGCAACGAGCCGTCGCGATACGCGGCGACCAGTTCCGCTTTGACTTCGGCGCGCGTTTTCGTGCTCGCTGTCGGCGCTGGTTGCGTGTCATACGTGCCGGCGCGGCCAATACCGCCGCCGCCTTGCGCGAATGCGGGAGCACTGACGAGCAGCGAGAGGGCGAGGCCTGCGAGCAGATTGCGTTTCATGATTCACTCCTGTCGATTCGTTGGCAGCGCATCGGGCGCTGCGACAGGGTGAAATGTAGACTTCGGCACAGTGCGGATAAATCGCACTTTCACGAAATGAATTGTCGCGATTCCGGAACAATCGCGGAAAAGGCCTTGCTGGAAGGGGTTATTGCGTTGACGCGGAGGTATTGGCGCGCAACCTGGAATTCATTGTTTCAATTGCTGTACTTCTTTTGCACTACCCGAGTGCGTGTGAATAGGTGCTTCGCACTCGGGTAGCTCATCCGCGGCACGATCTGTTCGATTGCTTATGCAACCCACTCGGTCACCATCGGCGTATCGAGTGCCGGCGCCGACTCGCGCTCTTCGAATGTGCGCTGCGTGCAGGCCGCGTCGAGACTGCCGCGTCCGCTCAACAACGGGCAACGATCGAACACCTCCGCGATCCAGTCTACGAAAACGCGGACTTTCGGCGACAGATGACGGCTGTGCGGATAGACTGCCGAAATTGGCATCGGCATCGGCTTCAACTCGGGCAGTACTTCGACGAGTTGCCCCGAACGCAGATGCGGCAGCACCATGAAACGCGCGGGCTGAATCAGCCCGAAACCTTCGAGTCCGCAGGTCACGTAGGCATCGGCGTCGTTGACCGACACGATGCTTTTCATTTTCACTTCCACCTCTTTGCCTTCGACCATGAACGCCCAATCGAGTGTGCGGCCCGTGCGGCTCGAGAAGTAGTTGACGGCCTTGTGATTGTCGAGGTCTTCGAGTGAAGCGGGCATGCCCGCGCGCTCGATGTAGTCCGGTGCCGCGCAGGTCACGCCTTCGAACAGACCGATGCGGCGCGCGACCAGTGACGAATCCTGCAACGCGCCGACGCGTACCACGCAATCGACGCCTTCCTGCAGCAGATCCACCGGACGATCGGTCAGGCCGAGCTGCAGATCGATGTCCGGATAGCGCGTGTGGAATTCGCACAGCGACGGAATCACGATCAGGCGGCCGATCGAACCGGGCATGTCGATGCGCAGCTTGCCGTGCGGCTTCTTGTTGCCGCTCTGGAAACTGGCCTCGGTTTCTTCGACGTCGGCGAGGATGCGCACGCAGCGCTCGTAGTACGCGGCACCGTCGGGCGTCAGCGACAGACGCCGGGTGGTCCGGTGCATCAGGCGCGTGCCGAGAAACGACTCGAGATTCTGAATGATCGTCGTGACGGACGCGCGCGGCAGATCGAGCGTTTCCGCTGCGCGGGTAAAGCTGTTGGTGTCGACGACACGGGTGAACACTTGCATGGCCTGAAGCCGGTCCATTGCAGACCTCCAGAAAGGACGGGCGCACTGGCGGGAGTGAATCCGCAGAGCAATCGCATCGGATTGTTCAGAGGCACCGAATTGTGTTGCCGGATTATAGGCATTTATTTACGAGTCTGCCGAATGGACAATGCGCAGCATTGAAGTTCTATGCGCATTTGCGCGGCTCGACATGGATGCATTCAAATCGCCGTTCCCGCTGGTTCCCGCGGAAGTCGATTCCACGGACACCGGCGGCACGACACTCGAAGTGACCGAAGTGCGGATCGAAGGGCATGCACAGGAAATCCCGTTGCGGCTCTACCGGCCCGCGAGAAAAACCGCATTGCCGGTACTGCTTTATTTTCACGGCGGCGGCTTTACGAAGGGGTCGGTCGATCAGGCCGACTTTGCCGCGCGCTATTTCGCAGAGCACTTACCGGCGCTAGTCGTGTCGGTCGGCTACTCGCTCGCGCCGAAGTTTCCGTTTCCCGCCGCGCCCGAAGACGCACACCGGGCAGCGTTGTGGGTGCAGATGCGGGCGCGCGCATTTGGCGGCAATAGCAGAAAGATCGGCGTCGCGGGCCATGACGCGGGCGGGCAACTGGCCAATTGCCTCGCGTTCATTGCTCGCGATCGCGGCGACGTGCAGATCGTCGCGCAGGCGTTGTTCGGCCCGATGCTCGACCCGAGCCTCACGCGCCTTGGCGACGAAAAGCGCCTCGGCTCGGACATCACCGCGCGCGAGTGCGCGGCGTGCTATCGCGCGTATCTGCCGCAGGCGTCGCAGCGTATGCACCCGTACGCGGCACCGCTCGAATCGTCGCGGCTGGCGGGGTTGCCGGCCACGTTGATCGCGACCGCGCAGAACGACGTGTTGCACGTGGAGGCCGAGAAATACGCGAGCAGTCTGATCGACGCCGGCGTGCAGACCCAGGTGGTGCGCTTTCCGAGCGTGTCGCATGCGGCGCTCGCCGATCATCCGCCCGCTTTGCAGGAAGCGGTGCGCTTTTTTCAGTGGCGCTTCGACACGCGCGCTCATCGATAAACAGAACTTTAATCAACGATACCGGGAGCTTTATATGACTATCCTTCCTCTTTCCCGCCGCCGCGTGGCGGTCGCGGTGCTAGCCGTCGTCGTCGTCGCCGGGCTCGGCACGTTCGGCGCGATTCGCGTCGACGCGAGCTCGCCGGCCGCGCCGACCATCGTGCCGGAGGTCGACGTCGCCACTGTCGTGCAAAAGACCATCACCGACTGGCAGAGCTATTCGGGCCGGCTCGAAGCGGTCGAAAAAGTGGACGTACGTTCGCAGGTGCCGGGCACGATCGTGTCCGTTAACTTCAAGGACGGCGCGCTCGTGAAGAAGGGCGACACGCTATTCGTGATCGATCCGCGCCCGTACCAGGCCGAAGTAGATCGCGCGGAAGCGCAGCTCGCGGCCGCGCAGGCGCGTACCGGCTATACGCAAAGCGACTGGGAGCGCGCGCAACGACTGCTGCCCGACAACGCGATCGCCAAACGCGATTACGACGAGAAGCAGAACGCCGCGCGCGAAGCCAGCGCGAACCTGAAGGCCGCGCAAGCCGCGCTCGAAACCGCGCGCATTAATCTGGGCTATACGAAGATCGTCGCGCCGGTCGCAGGCCGTATGTCACGCGCGGAAATCACGGTGGGCAACGTCGTATCGGCGGGTGCGGCTTCGACGCCGTTGACCACACTCGTATCGGTATCGCCTATCTACGCATCGTTCGACGCTGACGAACAAACGTATCTGCAATACCTGAGTCGCGAGAAGGATGGCACGAAGGTGCCGGTCGAACTGGGTCTCGCCGATGAAACCGGCTACTCGCGCAGCGGCACGATCGAATCGTTCGACAACCGTCTCGATACGTCGTCGGGCACGATCCGCGTGCGCGCGAAGTTCGATAACGCGGACGGCGCGCTGATTCCGGGCCTTTATGCACGCGTGAAAGTGGGCGGCAGCGCGCCGCATGCGGCGCTGTTGATCGACGATGCCGCGGTCGGCACTGACCAGGACAAGAAGTTCGTGCTGGTGGTCGACCAGGGCAATCACGTCGTGTACCGCGAGATCTCGACGGGTGCGATGCAGGGCAATCTGCGTGTCGTCAAGGACGGGCTGAAGGCGGGCGATCGCATCGTCGTGAACGGTATTCAGCGCGTGCGGCCGGGTGATGCGGTGCGCGCGCACATGGTGCCGATGACGACCGATCAGGACCCGAACAGCGCGCCGCTCGCGCAATCGCGCGCGAAGGCGGCAGCCGGCGCGGCAAAGAATTCGTGAGCCCAGCGCGCCGTGTGTGCCGTGCTTGCAGTCGATGAAAGCGCGGCAAGCGCAACGCGGCGCCTGCTCCAACACTAAGAGCTTCCCATGAACATATCCAAATTCTTCATCGATCGCCCGATCTTTGCAGGCGTGCTATCGGTATTGATCCTGCTCGGGGGCATCATCTCGCTGTTCAAGCTGCCCATTTCCGAATATCCGGAAGTGGTGCCGCCGTCGGTCGTGGTGCATGCGCAGTATCCGGGTGCGAATCCGAAGGTGATCGCCGAGGCGGTCGCCGCGCCGCTCGAGGAACAGATCAACGGCGTCGAGAACATGCTGTATATGCAGTCGCAAGCGAATAGCGACGGCAATCTGACGCTGACCGTCACGTTCAAGCTCGGCACCGATCCGGACCTCGCGACGCAGCTCGTGCAGAACCGCGTGAACCAGGCGCTGCCGCGTTTGCCGGAAGACGTGCAACGCCTCGGCGTGACGACGATCAAGAGTTCGCCGACGCTGACGATGGTCGTGCATCTGATCTCGCCGAACGATCGCTATGACATGACGTATCTGCGCAATTACGCGCTGCTCAACGTGAAGGATCGGCTCGCGCGGATTCAGGGCGTCGGCGAAGTGCAGCTGTGGGGTTCCGGCGATTACTCGATGCGTATCTGGCTCGATCCGCAGAAAGTCGCGCAGCGCGGGCTGACCGCGACCGAAGTCGTGAATGCGATTCGCGAGCAGAACATTCAGGTGGCGGCCGGCGTGATCGGCGCATCGCCGTCGGTGCCGGGCACGCAGTTGCAGTTGTCGGTGAATGCGCGCGGTCGTCTGCAAACCGAAGGCGAGTTCGGCAACATCATCGTGAAGACCGCGCCGGACGGTGGCGTGACCTATCTGCGTGATATCGCACGTATCGAACTCGCGGCGTCGGAGTACGGGCTGCGTTCGCTGCTCGACAACAAGCCTGCCGTTGCAATGGCAATCAATCAGGCGCCGGGTGCGAATTCGCTCGCGATCTCGGAGCAGGTGCGCGCGGCGATGAAGGAATTGTCGGCGGACATGCCGGCCGGTGTCGAATACAAGATCGTGTATGACCCGACGCAGTTCGTGCGTTCGAGTATCGAGGCGGTGATCCATACGCTGCTCGAAGCTATTGCGCTCGTCGTGATCGTCGTGATCGTGTTCCTGCAAACATGGCGTGCGTCGATCATTCCGCTGATCGCGGTGCCGGTGTCGATCGTCGGTACGTTCTCGCTGCTGCTGGCGTTTGGCTTCTCGATCAATGCGTTGTCGCTGTTCGGCATGGTGCTCGCGATCGGGATCGTGGTCGACGATGCGATTGTGGTGGTGGAGAACGTCGAGCGGAACATCGAAAGCGGGCTCAGTGCGCGCGACGCGACCTATAAGGCGATGCGCGAAGTGAGTGGGCCGATCATCGCGATTGCGCTGACGCTGGTCGCGGTGTTCGTGCCGCTCGCGTTCATGACGGGTCTGACGGGCCAGTTCTACAAGCAGTTCGCCATGACGATCGCGATCTCGACGGTGATCTCGGCGTTCAATTCGCTGACGCTGTCGCCTGCCTTGTCCGCGATGTTGCTGCGCAGCCATGGCGAAAAGGAAGACTGGCTGACGCGCGTGATGAACCGCCTGCTCGGTGGCTTCTTCCGCGGCTTCAACAAGGTCTTTCATCGTGGTTCGGAATCGTATAGCCGTGGCGTGACCGGCGTGCTGCGGCGCAAGGGTGCGATGCTGGCGGTGTACGCGATCCTGCTTGGCGCGGCCGTGCTGATGGCACGCGTGGTGCCCGGCGGCTTCGTACCCGCGCAGGACAAGGAGTATCTGATTGCATTCGCGCAACTGCCGAACGGCGCGTCGCTCGATCGCACGGAAAAAGTGATTCGCGATATGAGCGCGATCGCGCTGAAGCAGCCGGGCGTCGAAAGCGCAGTGGCGTTCCCCGGTTTGTCGGTGAACGGCTTCACGAATAGCTCGAGCGCGGGCATCGTGTTCGTCACGCTGAAGCCGTTCAAGGAGCGCGGCAACAAGAAGCTGTCGGCCGGTGCGATTGCCGGTGCGCTGAACCAGCAATATGGCGCGATTAAGGATTCGTTCGTCGCGGTGTTCCCGCCGCCTCCGGTGCTGGGTCTCGGTACGCTCGGCGGCTTCAAGATGCAGCTGGAAGATCACGGCGCGGTCGGTTACGCGGAGTTGAACAGGGCCGCTGAAGCATTCGTGAAGCGCGCGGCGCAAACGCCTGAACTGGGCCCGACGTTTTCCAGCTATCAGATCAACGTGCCACAACTGAACGTCGATCTGGATCGCGTGAAGGCGAAGCAACTCGGTGTGCCGGTCACGGATGTGTTCGACACGATGCAGATTTATCTGGGCTCGCTGTATGTGAACGACTTCAACCGCTTCGGCCGCGTGTATCAGGTGCGTGTGCAAGCAGATGCGCCGTTCCGTCAACGCGCCGACGACATCCTGCAACTGAAGACGCGTAACGCGGCTGGCGACATGGTGCCGTTGTCGTCGCTCGTCACGGTCACGCCGACGTATGGTCCGGAAATGGTGGTGCGCTACAACGGCTACACCGCGGCCGACATCAACGGTGGCCCGGCACCTGGTTATTCGTCGGGCCAGGCGCAGGCCGCGGCCGAACGCGTGGCTGCCGAGGTGCTGCCGCACGGCGTGAAGCTCGAATGGACCGACCTGACGTATCAGCAGATCATCGCCGGCAACGCGGGTATGTGGGTGTTCCCGATCAGCGTGCTGCTGGTGTTCCTCGTGCTCGCCGCGTTGTACGAAAGCCTGACCTTGCCGCTCGCGGTGATCCTGATCGTGCCGATGAGCATGCTGTCCGCGCTGACCGGCGTGTGGCTCACCGGTGGCGACAACAACATCTTCACGCAGATCGGTTTGATGGTGCTGGTGGGCTTGTCGGCGAAGAACGCGATCCTGATCGTCGAATTCGCGCGTGAGCTCGAACACGATGGACGCACGCCGCTCGCGGCGGCAATCGAGGCGAGCCGCATGCGTCTGCGACCGATTCTGATGACGTCGATCGCATTCATCATGGGCGTGGTGCCGCTGGTGCTGTCGAGCGGCGCGGGTTCGGAGATGCGTCACGCGATGGGTATCGCGGTGTTCTTCGGCATGCTCGGCGTCACGCTGTTCGGTTTGATGCTCACGCCGGTGTTCTATGTGGTGTTGCGAACGCTCGCGGGCGGCACGGTGCACGTCGCGCAGAAGGATGCGCCGCACTATGGCCCGGCCGTCACGGACGTATGAAGGAGAAAACAATAATGAATCGCTTTGAATCTGGCATGGGCTCGTTGAGCGGATGGGGCCGCGCGGCGGCCAGCACGTTGCTGGTCGCGCTGCTGGCCGCGTGCTCGGTCGAGCCCGTGTACAAGCGTCCTGATGTCGATACGCCGGCGGCGTTCAAGGAAGCGCCCGCGGCGGCCGCTGCTTCGGCGGCGTCCGGCGCGGCGGCGACGTCGGCACAGAACACCGGTACGTGGAAGGCGGCGCAGCCGAACGACGATGCGCTGCGTGGCGAATGGTGGAAGGTGTTCGGCGACTCGCAGCTCGATGCACTCGAAGAGCAGGCGGCTGCCGCGAACCAGGATCTGAAGGCTGCGGCGGCGCGCGTGCAACAGGCGCGCGCGGTTACGCAGGCCGCGAAGTCCGACTGGTTCCCGAAGCTGGACGCGGGCTTCGGCCCGACGCGTGAGCGCGCGTCGGCGGCATCGCAATTCCAGCCGGATAGCGCGGGCGGTACGACCGGCACGATCTGGCGCGCGCAGGTCGGCGCGTCGTATGAAACGGATCTGTTCGGGCGGGTTAGCTCGAACGTCAATGCGTCGCGCGCGGACGAGCAGCAGAGCGAAGCGTTGTTCCGTTCGGTGCAGTTGTCGTTGCAGGCCGATGTCGCGCAGAACTACTTCCAGTTGCGCGAGCTGGATACGGATCAGGATCTGTACCGCCGTACCGTCGCGTTGCGCGAGGACACGCTGAAGCTCGTCGAGCGGCGTTTCAAGGAAGGCGATATCAGCGAGCTGGATCTGTCGCGTGCCCGCAATGAACTGGCGAGCGCGCGTGCGGATGCGGTCGGCGTCGCGCGCCAGCGCGCGGCATCGGAGCATAGCCTCGCGATTCTGCTCGGCAAGCCGCCCGCGGATTTCTCGTTTGCGGAAGCGCCGCTCGCGCCGGTGACGGTGCGCGTGCCGGCCGGTTTGCCGTCGGCGCTGCTGGAACGGCGGCCCGATATCGCGGCGGCCGAACGCGCGATGCAGGCAGCGAACGCACGCGTCGGACTCGCGAAGTCGGCGTACTTCCCGAAGCTCGATATCACCGGTGCGTTTGGCTTCGAATCGGCGACGCTCGCCGACCTGTTCATGTGGTCGAGCCGCGCGTTTATCCTCGGGCCGTTCGCAGGCACCGCGCTGACCGTGCCGCTGTTCGACGGCGGGCGCCGCAACGCGAATCTCGCGCAAGCTCGCTCGAAGTACGACGAGGACGTCGCGCAGTATCGTCAGCAGGTGCTGGTTGCGTTCCGCGAAGTCGAGGACAACCTCGCCGATCTACGTTTGCTCGACGATCAGATCCGCGAGCAGAACGACGCGGTTCAGGCGTCCGAGCGGGCCGCGCATCTGTCGCGCACGCAGTACACGGAGGGCGCGGTCAGCTATCTGGATGTGATCGACGGCGAGCGGCAGGTGCTGTTGTCGCAATTGCAGGCGAGCCATCTGGCGGGTACGCAGGCGGTGTCGACCGTGAATCTGATTCGCGCGATGGGCGGCGGTTGGGGCGATGTGCAAGCGGGGGGTACGGCGGTTGGGGCGGCTTCGGCAGCGTCGGACGCGACTGCCGCGTCGGCTACTGCGCCTTCCGCTTCGGCGCAACAGCAAGTGGCGAAGCGCTAACGGCTTAGCTACGCCGGCTGAACGGCCGGCTCATCATCGATGTCGTTACTAACGCCGGGCCGCGCGCAAGCGCCGCCCGGCGTTTTTTCGTGCAAATCGCTTTTCGCGCTTTGCTTGTGCGAATCGGTTCGTAGACCGTGATTGCGTGGCTCTCTATGATCGTTTGGATCAAACCAACGACGACAAAGAGCCAGGTCAGTGACTTTCGTGCATGACGGTATCGAGCAACTTCGCGAAGCTCGGCAAACGCAGCCGGCAATCGACTTCTCCGCATTGCTTGCCGCGTTGCATGCGAGCGCCGCGCAACGCGACCGCGAAGGCGGCCATGCGGCGCGGGAAAAACAATGGATTGCCGATGCGGGGCTGCTGAGGCTCGCGGTACCGCGTGAATTCGGCGGCACCGGCGCGAGCTGGGCCGAGATCTACGACACCATTCGCCAGCTTGCGCGAGTCGACAGCGCACTCGCGCATCTGCTCGGCTTCACCTGTCTGCAAGTGGTGAGCATCGACGTGTGGGGCAATCCGCGGCAACGCGAGCGTTATCTGCGCGACACCGTCGAGCATCGCTGGTGGTGGGGCAATGCGGTGAATCCGCTCGACACGCGGCTGGTTGCGACCGCAAGCGCCGATGGCGGTTACGTGCTCGACGGCCAGAAAGGCTTTTGCTCCGGCACGCGCGGCTCGCAGATGATGACCGTGTCCGCGCACGATCCCGCCACCGGCAAGCCGGTGTTCGCGGTCGTGCCGACCACCCGCGACGGCATCACCGTTCACGACGACTGGGATCCGATCGGTCAGCGGCAAACCGATAGCGGCAGCGTGTCGTTTGCCCGGGTCCACGTGGCGCGCGACGAGGTTCTCGTGCGGCCCGACACACCGTATGCAAGTCTGCGCACGCTGATCTCGCAGCAGGTGCTGATCAATCTGTTCGTCGGCATTGCGCAGGGCGCGCTCGAAGAAGCGCGCGTCTATGTGAACGAACACGGCCGGCCGTGGATCAATGCCGACGTGGCGAAGGCCACCGACGATCCCTATCTGATCCAGCGTTTCGGCGAAATGCGCGTGCAGACCGTCAGCGCCGAAGCACTGGCGTTGCGTGCCGCGAATGCACTCGACGATGCATGGCAACGCGGCCTGTCACTCGATGCCGAAACGCGCGCGCAGGTTGCGCTCGCAACGTCCGAAGCGAAGATCGTCGCGCATCGGGCGGCGCTCGATGCCGGCGAAAAACTGTTCGATGCGTGCGGCGCCCGCGCGACACATGCGGCGCTCGCACTCGACCGCTTCTGGCGCAACGCGCGCGTGCACACGCTGCACGATCCGCTCGACTACCGTGTGCGCGACGTCGGCCGCTACGCGCTATGCGGGACATTGCCCGAGGTTTCTTTGTACACTTGAGGCGGCTCGCGACCGCCCGCCCACGGCGTCGCGTCGATTCCCCTCAAGAGATTTCCGGCTTGCTCTTCAAATTACCCACTACCGCCACCGCGCCGTTCTGCCCGTCCGAGGTACAGGGCTCGGTTGCCGTCTCGCCAGGCGCGCCGTTCTGGAAAAAGATCCTGCAGTTCGCGGGGCCTGGTCTGCTGGTGTCGATCGGCTATATGGACCCCGGCAACTGGGCCACCGCGATCGAAGCCGGATCGCGCTACGGCTACAGCCTGCTGTTCGTCGTGCTGCTATCGAGCCTCGCGGCGATGGCGCTGCAATGCCTGAGCATGCGCCTCGGTATCGCCACTGGGCGCGACCTCGCGCAGCTATCTAATGCGCGCTACTCGCCGGGCGTCGCGCGCGTGCAATGGTTGCTCGCGGAACTGTCGATCATCGCGTGCGATCTCGCCGAAGTGCTCGGCGGCGCGCTTGCGTTTCATCTGCTATTCAATTGCTCGCTGACCACCGGCGTGCTGCTGACTGCCTTCGACACGCTGATCGTGCTCGGTCTGAAGGGCAAGAATTTCCGTGATCTCGAAGCGATCATGCTCGGTCTGATCGCGACGATCGGCATTGGCTACATCGTCGAACTCGCGCTCGTGAGGCCGCACTGGCCGTCGGTTGCGCAGGGGCTGATTCCGTCATGGCAGGCGCTGAATTCGCGCGAGCCGCTGTATCTCGCGATCGGCATTCTCGGTGCGACGGTGATGCCGCATAACCTGTATCTGCACTCGTCGATCGTGCAGACCCGCGCGGTGAAGCGCGATTCGGCCAGCATCCGCTCGGCGATCAGCCTGTCGCGCATCGATACGATCGCGTCGCTGGTACTCGCGTTGCTGATCAACATGGCGATCCTGATTCTTGCCGCCGCGGCGTTTTATTCGACCGGGCACAAAGAGGTCACGCAGATCGAGGACGCGTATCGCCTGCTCGCGCCGATCGTCGGCACCGGCTTCGCAGCGGTTCTGTTCGCGATCACGCTGCTGGCGTCGGGGCAAAGCTCGACTTTCACCGGCACCGTGGCGGGGCAGGTGATCATGGAAGGCTTTCTGAGGATGAAGATTCCGTGCTGGCAGCGGCGCTTCATCACACGCGCGCTCGCGCTGATTCCGGCGCTGATCGGCGTACAGATGCTGGGTAACGGCGCGGTCGGCCAGTTGCTCGTCGCAAGCCAGGTGGTGCTGAGCCTGCAACTGCCGTTCGCGCTTTATCCGTTGATCCGCATGACGAGCGACCGCGCGCTGATGGGCGAATTCGCCAACACGCTGCCGACTCGGCTGCTCGCGTGGACGTTGTTCGCCGCGATCAGCGCGGCGAACCTGTGGCTCGTTGCGCAGACGGTGGGGCTCGCCGGTTGATGCGGCGCTTGATGTGACGATTGCCGCAGCGATCGCTGCGGGTCTCGCCATGAAAAACACCTCAAAGGCTGGATCGGTATCCGGCTTTTGAGGTGCGAATTCACTGCGCGAATTTTTTCTTATTGAGCTCTTTGTTGAGCTTCTTATTGAGCTTTGTTCTGGGCCGGCTGCGCGCCCATCTAAATCGATCTTCAGACCGAGCCGGCTTGATTCTGTGTCAATCCACTCAGGCGGCCTGCGCGACCTGCGCTGCTTCGAGTGCTTCCTGGCGGGCTGCGGCTGCCTTCTTCGTCTTGCCGGCGCGCGACGGCGGCTGGCAGGCGCCGCATACGACGTTGTGCTGCAGATCGTGCTTGTGCGCGACGAACTTGCCGGTGCAGCGGCAGCAGCGGGTCAATTGCAGGATGTCGGCATCGAAGAAACGCACCAGTGTCCATGCGCGCGTCAGGTCGAGTACCGGTTCGGTATCGCTGTGCTGGCAATGCTCCAGATACAGCCGATATCCCTTGGTCAGCGCATCCAGATGCGAGCAGCGCGCCTCGTTCTTCAGGAACAGGTACGTGTTATAGAACAGCGACGCGTGGATGTTCGCGAGCCATGTCATATACCAGTCCGCCGAAAACGGCAGCATGCCCTTGGGCGGCGATACGCCCTTGACCTCGCGGTACAGACGGATCATGCGGTCGCGCGACAGCGTCAGTTCGCTTTCGAGCACCTGCATGCGCGCGCCGAGTTCGATCAGCGCGATCGCGCGAAATACTTCCTGCGCGTCTTCGGTCAAGCTTCGCTTGAGCATTGCACTCACCTCGATCAGGCAAACTGCTCGGCGGGCTGGCCTGCAAGCAGGATCGCCGTGTGGGTCGGGGCAACTGCGGTGTGCTTCGTCGTCTGCGTCAATGCCGACAGCATCGAGTGGTCGTTGAAGCGGAAAAAGCACAGAAGCTGATCGGAAGAGGCCAGCTTGACGATCTGCGCGAGCGACAGCCCGGCGAGCAGATCAGCCAGTTCCGACGACAGGCCCAGACGGAACATGCCGACCGGCTTGTCCTCACGCAACATACGTTGCGCAAGCATGATGTAAGACAAATTTATTTCGCGGATTGAATCCAGCGTCTCGCTGCTACGGTCCATTTTTTCTGTTTCCGAAGCCCCGAATTACTCATGTCGGCTTTTCGCCGTTATGTCTTTTCTGCCTCACCGGACTCGATCCCCCGGCTACATGTCACTGCCTGATACAACCAGCGAACTTTGATACAAGGAGTTACATTTCGTAACAGCTTGGGTCGAATTGTATGAAGGGTAAAAACAGAAAGCAATCCCTTGTCGCAAAAATATCTCAGAAAAATGCATCATTTTTCGGTAAGTTTTTCACGCGCCTGTAATAGATGATGCCGGGTGAATTGTCGCCTGACTGAGACTCTCTTCTAATCCTCGAAAACCCTTGTTACACGGGCGTTTGAGGAAATCACCCGATCAATTGGCGGGGCGCCGTTAGCGGCCGCCCAATCAGATTTCGATTTAGAAAGGAAATAGAAAGCAGCACAATAAACGGTAATAAATGCTGTGCCGGGAGGGGGCGTTGGAGGGACAGATTGGAAGTGTAACGGGTAGGTGCGGCCCCAGTTACAAATAGGAGTGTAGCAGGAGCCGCATTTGTAACGACATGTGTAACTTCTAGCAACCGGTCTGGCGGATGCGTTCGACCTCGAGACCGAACAGCGGGCGCAGGCGCGTGCCGAGCACGTTGCCGGCGAAAGCCGCGACCAGCCAGAGCCAGCCGTGCAAGCTGCCTGACACGATGCCGCTGAAATAGGCGCCGATATTGCAACCGTAGGCGAGGCGAGCCCCGTAACCGAGCATCAGGCCGCCGGCCACGGCCGCGATCAACGAACGCGCCGGGACTTTCCAGACCGGCGCGTAACGGCCCGCGAGCGCGGCGGCCGTCATGGCGCCGAGCACGATGCCGAAGTCCATCACCGACGTGACGTCATGTGTAACAGGCGCGGCCAACGAGCCTGCGTTGGCATGTGCGGCCCAGTACGGCCAGTTGGCGACGTCGACGCCGAGTGCGGCGAAAATCTTGGCACCCCACAGCGCGAATGCCGACGTGACGCCCCACGGCCGTCCAGACAGCGCGAGCGTCGCGAAATTGAGCACCGCGAGCGCAATCGCGCCGACGAACAGCGGCCACGGGCCATGCAGCCACGGCGACGCATGCGGTTCGCGCTCGGTCTCGTTGACGAGCTGGCCGTGGCGACGTCGTTCGACCAGCACGGTCAATGCCGCGATCACGGCAAAAATGACCAGATTCAGCGCGATCGCCCAGCCCGCGCCGAACGTCGTCACCATCGAAAGCGGCTTCAGCGACGGCAACGCGGTCCAGAACGGCATGTGCGCGGTGGCGACGACCGAACCGACGATGAACGCCGCGAGCGTGACGAGCATGCGGGTGCTGCCGCCGCCCACCGTGTACAGCGTGCCGGACGCGCAGCCTCCGCCAAGCTGCATGCCGATGCCGAACATGAACGCGCCTACCAGCACGGACGTGCCGGCCGGCGCGACGAGCCCGGTCACCGGATGGCCGAACAGCGTGCCGGCCGCGAGCGCTGGAAAAAACAGCAGCACGCCGAGCGCGAGCATCAGCATCTGCGCGCGCAGTCCGGCGCCGCGGCCGTCGGCGATGAAAACCCGCCACGACGACGTAAAACCGAATGCCGCGTGATAAAGCGACATGCCGAGCAGGGCGCCGACGACATAGAGTGCCGCCTGGCGGCCACTGACGTTTTGCGCGAGATAGACGGCGCCGAGCACGATAAGGACGAGTGCGATGCCGAGCGGTTTCGGATTGATATCGAAACGCCGCGGCAGGCGCGGAAGCGAAGTGGAAAGGTCTGACATGGATAAATTGACTGACAGGCTGCGGGACAAAGGCCGCGATTCAGGTGCTGCGGTTTGCAGACAGTCGGATCGCGGCCGGAAATGTAACAAAAAACCTTAGCACGGATCGTGTGTTTGAGCAGGGTGGTTGCGCCATGGGCGGGGAGGTCAGCGCATGCCGGCGGCCGAGCATGCATGAACCGGCAGCGAGTCGTTGAGCGCTTTGCTGCGATGCTTTTCCATCAATACGGCAGCGCCCATTGAATCTGTTCGATGTTAGCCGGCGGCTTCGCCGCGCTGGCTCTCGGCAAACTCGCGCAGCGCGGCAGCGGTTTGCTGATCCGCTGGAAAGAACGCTTCGATCGCCAGTTCCGACAGCGTGACGTCGACCGGCGTGCCGAATACGGTGGTGGTGCTGAAAAACGACAGTACGCCGAGCGGCGTGCGCAGCCGTAGCGGCACGGCGATCTGATTGAGGCGGGTGTCGTCGGGGTCCGCCGGGCCTGCGTCCGGTGGCGGCGGGTAGGTGGCCAGTTCGTCGCGCAGTGCGCTCAGCGTGTCGTCGCCGCTCACTTCGATTTGCCGTTGCAAGCGTGCCAGCACGTGTTCCCGCCACGCATGCCAGTTGACGATCGACGCCGCGATGCCACGCGGATGCAGACTCAGGCGCAGCGCGTTTACCGGCGGCATCAGCAGCTCGGGGCTCGCTCCGCTCAGTAACGGCGCGAGAGCGTTGTTGGTCGTGACGATGGTCCAGTGCCGGTCGATCGCCAATGCAGGGTAGGGCTCGTGGCCCTTGAGCACGAGTTCGACGGCTTCGCGTGCGGCCGCGAGTTGCGGATCGGACAACGGACGTTCGCGAAAGAGCGGCGCGTAACCCGCCGCGACCAATAGCGCATTGCGTGCGCGCAACGGCACGTCGAGCCGCTCGGCAAGATGCATGACCATCTCCCGGCTAGGCAGCGCGCGGCCGGATTCGACGAAGCTCAGATGCCGGGTCGAAATATCGGCTTCGGTGGCGAGCAGCAACTGGCTCATCCGTCGCCGTTGCCGCCATTCGCGCAGCAGATCGCCAACCGTGCGGCTGGCGACAGGTGAGGGCGAAGAAGCGGCTGGTGCAAGGGAGAGTGAGTTCATGCCATCGATCATAGTCAAAGCGCGCGAGCAATCGATTACCTAGGACGTAATGTTCGAGCGGCTTCAGTGCTCACCACCCGCGAACGACGAACCATCGCACCGGCCTTGACGATTCTTCATGCTTGTGGCGCGGCATCGCGGCGGATGGCGTAAGCCGATCTGACCGACGGCCGGCACGCGGGCCAGGACCGCGTGGCACCGCGACAACGGCTCGACGACAGCACCCCAACGACAGCACCCAGAATCACGCAGCCGCCGCACTGGCCGGCACCGCATTGAGCTTGACGCCCAGCGCGCGCAGCAGTTTGAACACGGTATCCATGCGCGGTTTTGAACCGGGCGCGAGCGTCTTGTAGAGGCTTTCGCGCCCGAGCCCGGCGTCGGCAGCGATTCTGGTGATGCCACGAGCTTTGGCGACGTCTGCGATGGCGGCGATCAGAAGGTCGGGATCGCCATCCGTGAGCGCGGCGTTCAGATATTCAGCGACCATTTCGTCGCTGTCCAGGTAGTGCGATGCATCGAACGGTGCGGTTTTGATCTTGCTCATGCCCCTTCCTCTTTGATTGCTGCCCATAGGGTTCCGGCATGCCGGATATCCGCCTGCTGCGTGGACTTGTCGCCCCCGCAAAGCAGCAGATACATCATGCCGCCATTGCGCGCGTAGTAGACCCGGTAGCCCGGACCACAATCGATACGCATCTCGAACACACCGTTTTCCAGCAACTTCACGTCGCCGAAATGCCCCAGTTCCGCGCGCCGGATCCGCACGAGAATTTTTGCCTTCGCCCGTAAATCGGAGAGCCCGGCAAGCCAATCGTCGAACGCCTCGGTGCGATGGATCGTGTACACGGGCGGTGCGACGATCTGTTGTAAATCGTATCCGTCAGGATACTTTTTTGCAAGCTTCAAATTCATATCAATAAAGCGGCTTGCGCCGTTCCCCGTTGGATTGCATACCCGCCGCGAGCAAGCACCGCGCGGCTTCCATTGATCACGAGGTTAGCGACGCGCGCGCGTTCTGACGACTCGGCCAAATGGCCGAGTCAGTCACGCAACGTGGTTCCGGTTTGCTTACCTCCGACGTAATCGACGCCATGCACGCGAGCGGCCAATCTTCACTCCGAGCCCGCTGCATGCGACGCGTGCCGAGCGTAGTGCTCAGTGTTGCCAACCAAGGAGCTTGAAATGAATGCGCATACCGATCTGATCGACCGTTATTTCGACGCCTGGAACGAGACCGATGGCGCGCGCCGTCGCGAGCTGATCGCGACGATCTGGAGCGCGGATGCCGACTATCGCGATCCGTTGCTTGCCGGCAGCGGGCACGACGGCATCGACGCGATGATCCACGCGGTGCATCAGCGTTTTCCGCATCACACGTTTCGCCGCACGACCGACGTCGACGGCTTCGCCAATCGTGTGCGTTTTTCGTGGGCGCTGACGACGCCCGCGGGCGACGCGATCGTCAAGGGCTCGGACTTCGGCGTGGTGGATGCACACGGGCGCTTGCAGGCGGTCACGGGCTTTCTCGACGAGGCCGCCGGCGCTGCCTGACCACAGTCGCGTAACGATGTTTTTCACTGGAGACGATCATGTATGAGCCCGCTGCGTCCACGACCGTTGAGGCCGGCTTCGCACTGGCACGCGTGACGGCCGCCGCCGACACGATATCGAGCGCGATTGCCGGCTTCGCTCTGCTCGCCGGCGCGCGGGCGTTCATGTTCTTCGCGCTGCTCGGCTGGCGCGAGCCGGTGCTGGGCGGCGCGGGACTTTTGCTGCTGGCGTTGGTCGGCTGGTTGCGCTGGCAGTGCGGTAAGGAGAACCATCGGTCCGCCGCCGGCCTGTGCATCGCGCACAGTTGCACATGGCCCGGCCATTCGGCGACAGCAGCGCGCGCCGGTGCAGCGCATGAGAGCTGCACAGCCTCCTTTGCGTTGATAGTCGGCCCAGACAGGCGCGCAACGTTGCTTGCTACAATCGGTCGATCATCGCCATGCGGCGCGACGGCGCAGCATCATCGGCCGACGCACGACTCGATACGTTGTGCGCGCGTGAACTGCGCGCAGTCGGCTTTGCAGCGCGCGAGCCCGACCCGAACCACGCGCGATCGCTCATACCAACCGCACCATCAGGAGACACCGTGCTGAAGAATCTGGACCCGCTGCTGAACGCCGACATACTGCACGCGCTGCGCTCGATGGGCCACGGCGATGAGCTCGTTATCTGCGATGCGAATTTCCCGGCCGAATCGGTTGCGCGCGATACCGTGCTCGGCAAGCTGTTACGTGTCGATGGCGTCAGTTCGCCGCGTGCGGTTCGCGCGGTGCTGTCGGTGCTGCCGCTCGATACGTTCATCGACCATCCCGCGTCGCGCATGGAAGTGGTCGGCGAGCCGCATACGATCCCGGCGGTGCAGCGCGAAGCGCAAGCCGAGGTCAATGCGGCGGAAGGGCGTGAGGTGCCGTTCGTGTCGATCGAGCGTTTCGCGTTTTATGAGCGCGCGCGCAAGGCCTATTGCGTGATCGCGACCGGCGAAGAGCGCGGCTACGGTTGCTTCGTATTCACGAAGGGCGTGCTGCTCGCGCCCGACGCGCCGCGCGCATAAGCGCTTGCCGGTGCGCGACCTGGCGTCGCCTCGTGTTAAGGGTATTACTGGCGGCACCGAAACCTGGACCCAACCCATGAGCTTCCAGCTAGACAGTCTCGATCATCTCGTTCTGAACGTCGCGGACGTGGACGTCAGCGCCGCGTGGTATGCGCGCGTGCTCGGCATGCGGCGCACCGAATTCGCGTCGCGCAGCGGCATGCGCGTGGCGATGACCTACGGCAATCAGAAGATCAATCTGCGTCCCGCGACGGCCGATACGGTCGCATGGTTCACGTCGCGAGAGGCGGTGCCCGGCAGCGCGGATCTGTGCTTCGTCACCCGCGCGAATCCGGCGGACGTCAAGGCTCACTGGCTCGCCGAGGGCATCGCGATCGAGGCGGGGCCGGTCGAGCGCGACGGCGCGCGCGGCAAGATGACGTCCGTGTATTGCCGCGATCCCGACGGCAATCTGATCGAGGTCGCCACTTATCCGCAAGCTTGAGCGCCGCACGGGCGCCGCATAGCGCGGCGGTGCCACCGGCCGGGCTTGGAAAAGGCGGCCGTTGCACATATGCTCAGGGGCGAGGCGGGGAACTGCGGCTGCCCATCCGGGTCTGCTGCTTATTCAATACAGGAGCCCCTCATGTCGCGTCCCGTTGATTTCGGCATTATTTTCATCGCCCGTCTGGCCCTTTCGGTGCTGTTTCTGTGGAGCGGGGTGATGAAGCTGCTGGGCTATGCGGGTTTCGTCGGCTATCTGCATTCGAAGGGCGTGCCGTTCGTGCAGGTCGCCGCGCCGATCGCCACCGCCGTCGAAGTGCTCGGCGGGCTGTTGCTGGTGGTCGGTTTCAAGGTGCGTCCGCTGGCGCTTTTGATGGCCGTGTACACCGTGGCGACGGCGGTGCTGGGCCACGATTTCTGGAACATCACCGACCCCGCGTTGCAGCGCGACATGGTGATCCACTTCTGGAAAAACATCGGTATCGCGGGTGGTTTCCTGCTGCTGTTCGTGACCGGCGCGGGGCGCCTGAGCATCGATGGCGCACGCGCGCCACGCGGCGGCCTTGGCGGCCTCTGACGCGCTACCGGCAGCGCCGGCGCGGCATGCATTCCACTTCGCGGCAATCAAGGGAGCACATAATGATTGAGAATTTCGAGCAGATGATCGGTGGCAAGCCTATGCAATTGTGCGCAAGTCTCGGCGAAGGGCCGACGCCGCATCGCGTGATCATCAGCCTTGCCGAATCGGCGAAGACGCTGGTGATTCTGGACGCGTCCGGATTTATCGGTACGCTCAAGGCCGAGATCGAGGAGCCGGAGAAACTGATCGCCAATGCAATCGCCAAGGCTCGCGACGATGGCCTGATCGAACGCGCGGTCGATACCGGTGTGATTCAGGAGGCGTCGCTGTAGGCGATGCAGGGTGGGGAGGCGAGTCGCGGTGTCGCTCGCAGCGTCGCCAGGTTGGCATGTGAAAACCCTCGCGGTGCGTTGAGCATCGCGGGGGTTTGTTTTTTCAGCTTCTCTTGTACGTGTGAGCAGTTACTGCGGCGTGGCTGTCCGTCACCTTGCGGCGTCAGTCACTTGGCCGTCGCGCTCGGCCGACGCGCATGCGTTGATGCAGTCGCGTGCGGTTCCGGATGCACCAGACACGCGAGCACGCCGCCCAGTGCCAGCAGTGCCACGGAAATAGCGGTTGCCGTTTGCATCCCCGCGACGATTTGCGTCGCGGCCGCGCCGCTCGCGAGCGCGCCGAAGGCGGCCACACCCACCGCGCCACCCGCCTGCCGCGCGGTGTTCAACACCGCCGAGGCCGTCCCCGCGCGCTTCGCTTCGGTCGACGCGAGCACCGCGGTGGTCATCGCCGGCACCGCTAGACCCATGCCCGACGGAATCAGCAGGAACGGCAGCAGCAGGCCGATCAGCGGCGTCGCGGCATCGACCCGATGCAGCAGGCCATAGCCGAGGCAGGCGGTGATAGCACCGACGATCATCGGTACGCGCACGCCGAAACGGCCGATCACCCAGCCGCTCGCGACGTTCGAGATCAGGAAGCCGCCGGTCAACGGCAGGAACGCGAGTCCCGCCTGCAACGGCGTGTAGCCGCGCACGCGCTGCAGATAAAGACTCAGCACGAACACCATCCCGTAGTACGTCAGGTTCACGCAGATGCCGAACAGCACCGCCGCGCTGAACGTGCGTGTTCCGAACAGCGACAGCGGCACCATCGGGCTCGCGACGCGCGCTTCGACGAACAGGAACGCGCCCGCCGCCAGCAGCGCAATGACGAGCCCACCGGCCACGATCGGGTGCGCGAAGCCGAGCGGACGCCATTCGATTACCGCGGCGACGAAGGCGGTTAGCGCGACGATCGCGAGACACTGGCCGCCGAGGTCGATGCCGCGACGGGCTGTGGCCGCGCGTGTGCCCGTGCCTGTGTTGCCTGAGGATGCATCGCCCGCCGCACCGTCTTGCGCGCCCTGCGCACGCGGTATCCACAGCAGCGTTGCCAGCAGGCCGGCCGCGCAGATCGGCAGATTAACGAGGAAGATGCTGCGCCAGCCGAACGCGGCGATCAGCAGGCCGCCCGCCACCGGCCCCGCGGCGATCGAAATCGCGCCCGACGCAGTCCACAAACCGACCGCGCGAGCCCGCAACTTCGGATCGTGGCCGAACGACTGGTTCAGCAACGCGAGTGAATTCGGCAGCATCCCGGCCGCGCCGATGCCCTGCACCGCGCGCGCGGCGACCAGCATCGGCGCGTCGAACGCGAAACCGCAGGCGAGCGACGCGAGCGCGAACAGCACGATGCCGGCCGCGTACATGCGCCGCACGCCGAAGCGGTCGCCGAGCGCGCCGGCCGACAGCATCAGAACCGCGAACGCGAGCGTGTAGGCATCGACGACCCATTGCAGTCCGGCGACGTTCGCGTGCAGGTTCGAGCCGATGCCAGGCAACGCGATATTGACGATGGTCACGTCGAGTTGCGTGACGACGAAGCCGACGCTGACCGTCGCGAGAACACGGCCGAGCTTGGGCGAGAACGAGGAAGTAGATGAGTTCATGACTTCATCGTAAACGTGCTGCGGCGCGACATGTTTCGACGCGGGCTGAAGTGTGGATGTAACCACCGCCACCGACACAAAATCGGAATGCTCCGATGGGACAGCAAGAGGCCGCCTTCGAGAATGAATGACGTGTTCCTCTTCGAGATTCCTTTTATGCGTGTTGCTGTCCTTCAACGTGACCCAGCCATGCGCCAGTCGATCCAGCATGTGCTGATGAGCGCCGGCCATTTCTGCACCGCTTATGAAGACGGCCTCGAGATGTCGAGGGCGCTCGCTCATTCCACGATGGATCTGCTGGTGCTCGACTGGCAGAGCGCGCGGCTCGCCGGCGCGGAGTTGCTGGGGCTGGTGCGTCGGATTGCCGGCGAACGCCTGCCGATCATGTTCGTATCCAGCGATCGCTCGGAGGCAAGCATGGTGCGCGCACTCACCAACGGTGCCGACGATTACCTCGCGTTGCCGCTGGGTGCCGCCGAATTTCGCGCACGCGTCGCGGCGCTGCTGCGGCGCGCGTATCCGGAGCACTGTACGACCGCGAGTTTCGAAGTCGGCCCGTACCGCTTCGACCGGGTCCGCAGGGTGGCACTGCTGCGCGGCGAACCGGTATCGCTCACCCGCACACAGTACCGGCTCGCGATGCTGTTCTTTTCCAACATCGGCCGCGTGATGTCGCGCGATCACATTTATACGATGGTGTGGGGCCGCGAACTGATCGAATTCACGCGCACGATCGACACCCACGTGTCGCAACTGCGTGTGCTGCTCCGGATCGAACCGCGCAATGGCTTTCTGTTGCGGCCCATTTATAAGAGCGGGTATCGGCTGCTGCGCGTGCACGAAGACGCGGGGATTAGTTAGCAGGTGCAATGAGCCGGCGCAATGCGCGATACCGTCGCCGTGATGCGGGTAACGTCAACCTGTTCGGATGCCCCGCGGATTGATCGTAACGGCAACGCGTCGCGCAGCGAGCGGACGCAAGCTCTGCCGATCCGCGCGCGTTCCGAGTCTCATGCCGGTGAATACGCGCCTTATGCTGAAATCCGCGTGCGCCCGGTTGTGCTTTCCGTCCCACGCGTTCCCGCTGATGCAGGCGGATACTCACGGACAGGACTATGCGGAGAGTCGCTCCCGGGACAGCACGTTAGGCCGTCCTGCTCGCCCCGCGTGCCGCGCGCAGCACTTGCCTTGCTATGCCAATATCGTCACAATCCGCGCGCACGTGCACCAAGACCGACTGGCCCGCGGTTTCTACCATGAGCGTCATGAAAACCCTGAACATTATCGACTCGCACACCGGCGGTGAACCCACCCGCCTCGTGGTGTCGGGTGGCCCGGACCTGGGCGGCGGCACGCTCGCGCAACGGCTCGACGTTTTCCGCACGCGCTTCGACGACTGGCGCGCGGGCATCGTCACCGAGCCGCGCGGCTCGGACGTGGTGGTCGGCGCGCTGCTGTGCGAGCCCGACGATCCGGACTGCGCGGCCGGCGTGATCTTCTTCAACAACGTCGGCTATCTCGGTATGTGCGGACACGGCACGATCGGACTCGTCGTGTCGCTCGCGCACATGGGGCGGATCGGGCCGGGGCGTCATCGCATCGAGACACCGGTCGGGGTCGTCGAGGCGACGCTCAACGAAGACGGCAGCGTCGCGGTGCGCAACGTGCCGTCGTATCGCTATCGCACGGCGGTGCAGGTCGACGTGCCCGGCCACGGCGTGCTGACCGGCGATATCAGTTGGGGCGGCAACTGGTTTTTCCTTGTCGCCGATCATGGGCACGAGCTGGAAGCCGCGCGGATCGCGAGCCTTACCACATTCAGCTCGGCGATTCGCGACGCGCTGATCGCGCAGAACATCACCGGTGCGAACGGCGCGTTGATCGACCATATCGAACTGTTCGGGCCCGGCTCGCGTGACGGCCTCGACAGCCGCAGCTTCGTGCTGTGCCCCGGCAATGCGTACGACCGCTCGCCATGCGGTACCGGCACCAGCGCGAAAGTCGCGTGTCTGGCGGCCGACGGCAAACTCGCCGAGGGCGCGGTGTGGCGGCAGGAGAGCATCATCGGCAGCGTGTTCGAGGCTAGCTATCAGGCAGCGGGCGACGGCGTCAACGTGATCCCGACGATCACCGGTCACGCGCACATCATGGCCGAAGGGCGTCTCTGCTTCGACGAAAGCGATCCGTTCGCGTGGGGCATTCCCACCGCATGAGTCCGGACGCGCTGATCATCGGGGCGGGCATCGTCGGTGCCGCGTGCGCGGCGGAGTTGGCCGCGCTCGGCATGCGCGTCGACGTACTCGACGCGCAACGTATCGGCGGCGGCGCGACCGCAGCCGGTATGGGCCATATCGTCGTGATGAACGATTCGCCCGCCGAACTCGCGTTGAGCCTTTACTCGCGCGATCTGTGGCTGCAACTCGCGCCGCAACTGCGCGAGCGCGACGCGTTCGCGCGCTGCGGCACGCTGTGGATCGCCGCCGACGAAGAAGAATGGCAAGCCGCGCGCGCGATGCACGCGGGGTTCGCGGCGCACGGCGTGGCCGCGCAGTTGCTGGACGCGGCCGAGTTGCGCGCGTGCGAACCAGCGCTTACGGAGTCGATGGTTGGCGGCCTGAAGATCGAGCACGACAGCATCGTGTACGCGCCAACGGCGGCCGAATGGTTGCTCACGCAATCGCCGAATGCGGCGAATATTCGCGTGCGGCTCGGCGCGCAGGTTGCGTCGGTCGGCGCGGGCGGCGTCACGCTGGCCGACGGGGAGCGCATCAGCGCCGCGAACGTGGTGGTGGCCAACGGCCTCGGCGCGTTGCGACTGCTGCCGTCGCTGCCGTTGCAACCGAAGAAAGGCCATCTGCTGATCACCGATCGGTACCCAGGGCTAATTCACCATCAACTGCTCGAGCTGGGCTATATCAAGAGCGCGCATCACGCGACCGGCACGTCGGTCGCATTCAATGCGCAGCCGCGCCCGACCGGCCAGTTGTTGATCGGCTCGTCGCGCCAGTTCGATACCACCGATCCCGCCGTCGAGATGCCGGTGCTCGCGCAGATGCTGCAACGCGCCGCGCAATATCTGCCGGTACTGCCGACGCTTAGCGGCATCCGCGCATGGACCGGTTTTCGCGCGGCGTCGCCGGACGGTCTGCCGCTGGTCGGGCCGGCCGGCGATTTTGCATCCGGCCCGGCGGACGGCGTCTGGCTCGCGGTCGGTCACGAAGGACTCGGCGTGACGACGTCGCTTGCCAGCGCGAAGCTGCTTGCCGCGCAGATCGCGGGAAGCGCGGTGTCGATTCCTGTCGAACCTTATCTACCCGTGCGTTTTGCCGAGCAGGTGACCCATGACTGAGACACGGGCGGTTTCAGTCCGGCTGACGGTCGACGGCCGCGACATCGAAGTGGCGGGCGGCACGACCGTGGCCGGGGCACTCGCGATCGCGGGTGTCAGCACTTCGCGGCTGTCGGTCAAAGGCGAGCCGCGCGCGGCGTTGTGCGGCATGGGCGTGTGTCAGGAGTGCCGTGTGACGATCGACGGCCGCGCGCACATGCTTGCCTGCCAGACGCTGTGCCGCGACGGCCAGCGCGTGCAAACACCGAACGGGGCAGGACGCGCATGACGCAGCACCTCACGCAGTATTTCGATGTCGTCGTGATCGGCGGCGGCCCGGCTGGGCTCAATGCCGCGCGGGCGGCGGCACGCGCGGGCGCGATGGTTGTGCTCGTCGACGACAATCCGCGCGCGGGCGGCCAGATCTGGCGTCAAGGCCCCGCGCATCCTCCGCAGGCGCCGCTGCACGCGTTGCTCGCCGCATTGCAAACGGAACAGCGCTTTACCCACTGGCCGTCGACTCGCGTGATCGCGCCGCTCGGCACGCACGGCTTGCTGCTCGAATCCGCCGCGCACGGCGGCGTTGCCGTCAGCTACGGGCGTTTGATTCTCGCGACCGGCGCGCGTGAGCGGATGCTGCCGTTCCCCGGCTGGACCTTGCCCGGCGTGACCGGCGCGGGCGCGTTGCAGTCGCTGATCAAGGGCGGCACGCCGGTGCGCGACGATCGGATCGTGATTGCCGGCAGCGGGCCGCTGCTGATCGCCGCGCTCGCCACCGCGCGCGAGGCCGGCGCGCGCGTGATCGCGGTCGTCGAGCAGGCCTCGGCGGCTGACGTCGCGAGTTTCGGCATGTCGTTGCTGCGCGAGCCCGCGAAGCTGCGTCAGGCGATCACGCTGACGCGCGGTTTCGCCGGACTGCGCTACTGGACCGGCAGCATCGTGCGGGAAGCGCATGGGGAGGATCGTGTGCGACAGGTGACGATCCGGCGCGGCGAGCGTGACGTGACGCTCGATTGCGATCGCGTCGCGTGCGGTTACGGGCTTCTGCCGAACGTCACGCTCGCGCAGGCGCTCGGCTGCGCGATCAACGATGCGGGCGAGATCGTCGTCGACGATGAGCAGCGCACTTCGCTCGAGCATGTTTATGCGGCGGGCGAATGCACGGGCGTCGGCGGCGCGGAGCTGGCCTGCGTGGAAGGCGAGATCGCCGGCCTTTCTGCGAGCGGTGTCGTGACCACCCAACCCGCGGCGCTGCAGCCGCTCGTTGCGCAAAGAGCGCGCTGGCGGCGCTTCGGCGCGCGCGTCGCGACATCGTTCGCACTCGGGGAGGCCGCGCGCACCCCACCCGCGGATGCGACGCTGCTGTGCCGTTGCGAAGACGTGAGCGTCGGCGACGTGCGCCGCTGCGCCGACTGGCGGGACGCGAAGCTGCAAACCCGCTGCGGGATGGGCCCGTGCCAGGGAAGAATCTGCGGCGCCGCTGCCAACGTGTACTTCGGCTGGCCGTCCGCCGCGCCGCGTCCGCCGTTCAATCCCGCGCAAATCGGCACGCTGATCAGCGCGGCCGACACGCCTACTCCCACGCTCGCGCGCTAACCCCCTCACGGCCGACAGGTGGCGGCTATTGGCGGTTGCCGCGCCGCTCTATAATCGATCGCAATCGCCCGCACGGGCTGGCCGCTCCGCCAGATCTCGCGCGGCGATTCGCGCATGCATCCAGAAAGCACTCAACCTGGCACCGACCAACGGGACCCGCACAATGAACACGCTGGCTCATCCGCTTGAAACGGACGATACGACGCTGTCCGGCATGCTGTCGCACTTCAGATTGCTCGAGCCGGTATTCGACGCGATGCCGGACGTGGTGTTCTTCGTGAAGGACGCCGACGCGCGCTACGCGCTCGTCAACCGCACGCTCGCATCGCGCTGCGGCTTCAAGGAAAAGACCGCGCTGCTCGGCAAGACCGCCGAGGACGTGTTCCCGCGCCGCTTCGGGCGCATCTACACCGCGCAGGACAAGGCGATCATCGGCGTCGGCAACCAGATGCTCGATCAGCTCGAATTGCATCTGTATCCGGGCCGCCAACCGGGCTGGTGCCTGACCTGCAAGCAGCCGCTGCGCGACGCGAGCGGCAAGATCGTCGGCCTCGCCGGCATTTCCCGCGATCTGAAAGCCGACGAAAGCAGTCACCCGGCCTATAGCCGGCTGGCGGCGGTCGTGCAGTCGATCCAGGAAAACTACGTGCAGCCGCTGAATCTGAAACAACTGGCGGCAATGGCGGATATGTCGGTCGCCCAACTGGAGCGCTATTTCCACAAGGTGTTTCATCTGACGCCGCGTCAGGTGCTGCTGAAAACGCGGCTCGATGCGGCGACCGCGCTGCTGGTGTCGCACGACAAGGTCACCGACGTCGCCGCGCGCTGCGGCTACACCGACCACAGCGCATTCACGCGGCAATTCAAGGCGACCGTCGGCGTCACGCCGACCGAATACCGGATGCTGCTGCACGGCACACTGCGCAACTGAGCGTCGTTTTGCGTCATGGCCGGCCGCAGGCATCACTATTACGTGTACGTCGTCGCGCTCGACGACCGCGTATGGAACGAGGCGCGCTTTCGCCGCGCGAATCCCGATTACCGGTTCGACAAGCCCTGCGTTTACGTGGGCATGACGGGACTCGACCCGGACCTGCGGTTCGACCGGCACAAGGCCGGCATTCAGGCGAATCGCTATGTGCGCGACTACGGTCTTCGTCTGTTGCCCGAACTGTATGAGGTATTCAATCCGATGCCGTACCGTGGCGCGCAGGACATGGAAGTCGAACTGGCGATCGGCTTGCGCGAAGCGGGGTATGGGGTGTGGCAGGCCTGAGCGGCAAACGGGACAGGCTTGCTGTCGGCGGCGCGGGTAAATCGTCCGATGGGCAACGGATGGAAAGCCGCAATAAAGAAGGCCGCGTCAACGCAAAGCGTCGGGCGCGGCCTCGATGGTGTGGTATCGCGTGTGATCCGGTTACTTGATGCCGAGTCCTCGCAAGACCGCATTACCTTCCTGCGTCAGACGGATATGCGGCGTGCCGGCATCGCTCGAAACGGTCTCGACCAGACCGGCTTCGTAGAGCTGCGGAATTTCGGGTTTTGCGGAAGCGTCGATGGGTGCGTGCAGCAACAGCAGCAGCGTCGCCAGTTCGTGATGGCTCAGCAATCGACGCAGGATAGTAGGCCGCCTGGCCGGTGTTTCGTTGGTATTCGGTTCGGGTTGATTCATGGAAGCGCACCTCGTGCGGGGACATGTCCGGGGGATCATGAGGACGAAGTCTTAAACGATTCTTAAGACCCCATTGTCCTGTAACACCGTGACATGAACATTGCAAAAGGCTCAAATCGGACGGCAGGAACTTCGCTTTTTCGCGCCAAAAACCTTACGGGGCGCAGGTTTTCCCGGCCGATTCGATCCACAGATTGTTGACGTGCCGCTTGCCCGCATAGAAACGGTAAGTTGTCGCGCCGTTGTCGCTGCGAATCTTGACGATATTCGAGTCGCCGAAATCGAGCATCTGACCCTGTGGGATTGCCGTCGACTTGAAGGCGGCGTCGTGCTGGTTGGCCATCTGCGTCATGCATGCGATGACGTCGTTGACGGAGCGTTGCGTCGTGGTGTCGGCGACGGGCTGGCCGGCATCCGGATTTTTCTGGAAATAGGCGCAAGCGCTCAACAGCAGCGGAACGGACAGGACTACGGCGAACTTCTTCATATCTCTCCTGGCGTTGATTCGGCGATTCGGCTGATGGTCCGCCACTTCGCGCGGCGCGTGACGCGCAGGCGCGCGGCTGGACCGCGAAACAGGCGCCATTATATCGAGACAGCGAACCTGTCCCGGCTGGCGACGCAGGCGGCGTGCCCGGGCCTGGGGCCGCCCGGCGCATAAGCACAAGCACGAACCGCCAACGACACGCCCGCTTACTTCCGCCGCTGCGCCTGCGCCGCCAGCCGCACCGCCGCATTGGCCGCGCCGTAACCGTCATAGCCGCCGCGCCGCTCGACGATCTCCAGGAAGAAGCGCTGATCGAGCTGTTCCGTATAGGCGTGGAAGAATTCGCCGCCACGTTCGTCGCGGTCGTAAAGGATATTGTTCGCGCGCATCGCTTCGAGCAGCGCGTCGGACAGCGCGTAGCGGGCGGCCAGGTCATCGTAGTAATTGCGCGGAATGCGCAGCACCGGCACGCCGTCCGCGACGAACTCGGGGATCGCGCTGAAGATGTCGCCGGTGCTGAACGCGACGTGGTTCAGGCCGGAGCCGTGATACGTGTGCAGCGCTTCGGCCACCGCCGTATGGCGATCCACCGACGCATTGAGCGCGATCCGCACCGAGCCGTCCTGGCTGCGCAGCGCGCGGCTGCGCACGAGCCCGTACGGATCGGGCACGAGCACGCCCGGCTCGGCCTGGAAGCCGAACGCGGTGCGCAGAAACAGCACCCACGTATCGAGCGAATTCGCCGGCACCGACAGGCACACGTGGTCGATGCGCGCGAGCGGCCCGACCTCGGTCGGGCCGTTGATATCGGTCAGCACGAAGTCGGCTTCGAACAGCGTCGGCTGATCCGGGGTTTCGTCGACGAAATAATTGAGGCTGCTGTCGGGCGCCTGCACGGCCGGCAGCACACGCTCGTTCGGACCGATCTGGCCGGAGAACGGCGCGTAGCCGAAGCCGGCGGCGCGCTCGAACGCCTGGCTGGCGTCGTCGACGCGAAACGCCGACGCGCACAGCGACAAGCCATGCTGCTGGAAAAAAGCATTCGCGAACGAGTCGGGCTCGGCATTCAGCACGATCGATGCCGCGCCGTGCTGGTACAGCGTGACGTCTTTCGAACGATGCTGGCCGGCCTGGCGAAAGCGCAGCCGGCCGAGCCAGTCGGCGAGTTGCGCGCGCGTGGTGTGATCGACCGCGAATTCGAGGAACTGATAGCCGACGTGGGCCGGCGCGGCGGGCGAACGGTACAGATCGGCCGCCGTCTGCTTCGGCTGTTGCTGCGCTTCGAGCAGCGCGCGGGTTTGCTCTTCGAGAAACAGCAGCGAGCGATGGCCGTCGGCGGCAGTGATCGTCGTCGGCGCGGCGCGAAAGCCGTCGTTGAAAATTTCCAGCGACAGCGGGCCCTTATAGCCGGCTTTCACCACTTGCGCGGTGAAATTCGCGAGATCGAAGTCGCCCTGGCCCGGGAAGCAGCGGTAGTGGCGGCTCCATTCGAGCACGTCCATGGCCAGCTTCGGCGCGTCCGCGATCTGCACGAAGGCGATGCGCTCGCCCGGAATATCGGCGATCGCGTCGGGCGTGTCGTTCAGCGACAGCGTATGAAAACTGTCGAGCACGAGCCCGAGGCTCGGATGATTGACCGCGTCGACGAGCTTCCACGCGTGCCGATAGGTCTTCACATGCTTGCCCCACGCGAGCGCCTCGTAACCGGCGATCACACCGGCCGATTCGGCCGCGCGGGCCAGCGCGCCCAACTGGTCGATCATCAGCGCGTCGTCGCAGATCGTATCCGGCGACACGTTGCTGCAGACGAGGATGCGGTCGGTGCCGAGTTCATGCATCACGTCGAACTTGCGCTTCGCACGGTCGAGATTGCGTTCGAGCCGCTCCGGACTCACGCCGTCGAAGTCGCGAAACGGCTGGAACAGCATGATCTTCAGCCCGAGATCGTCGGCGATACGGCGCACGTCGGCGGGCGAGCCGTCGAAATACAGCAGGTCGTTCTCGAAGATCTCGACCCCCTCGAAGCCCGCCGCGCGGATCGCGCTCAGCTTCTCGACGAGGGTGCCGCTAATCGACACGGTGGCAATCGAACGTTGCATGAACGGCTCCTGCGAAAACAGTCGGACGACGGGGGAAAACGTGGGCGGCGAAGTGCTCCGAAGCACCCTTCGGCGCACGTGCTGCAACGCGAAAATTGGGCCACTTCGTTATGCGCTCGAGCAGGACGCAGGCCAGAATCTCCCACACTAACCGCTAGTTTCGACAGTCTATACAAACTAACTAGATGGTACAAATTCGTAGAAACCCCGAATGACGACGAGGGCGGATGCGCGCACACTTCGCTACGCGTCGAAAAACCGCCGCGGGTGCCGCGGTTTGCCGCACGTCTTATCCAGCAGGAGTCGTTGTCATGAGCTTTGCCTCCGTACTGGTCCTGAACGGACCGAACCTCAATCTGCTCGGCACGCGCGAGCCGGCCATCTACGGCGCGGAAACGCTCGACGATGTCGCAAAGCTGTGTTGCGACGCGGGAGAACGTCTCGGTCTCGCGGTCGACTTCTGCCAGTCGAACGCCGAGCATCAGCTGATCGACTGGTTGCACGCGGCGCGTACCAAGGTCGACGGTATCGTGATCAACCCGGCCGCGTACACGCATACGTCGGTGGCGATCGCCGACGCGCTGTCCGCGATCGAAAAGCCCGTTATCGAGGTGCATATCTCGAACGTGCATCGCCGCGAGGCATTCCGGCATCACTCGTACGTATCGGCGGTGGCGGACGCGATCATCGTCGGGTGCGGCACCCAGGGTTACGTGCTCGCGCTGGAACGGATGGCGACGATTCTTAAGAATAGGGCGGCGAAATGAACACTCAAGAAAACACCCGGACCGGCGCGCAGATCGCCGCGCTGGCCAATGCACAAGCGAATTCGCGGGCCACGCCGCGCTCGTATCTGGTCGGACTGATCGGCTCGGGTATCGGCGGCTCGCTGAGCCCCGCGATGCATGAGGAAGAAGGCTGCAAGCTCGGCTTGCACTACGTCTACCGGCGCATCGATCTCGAAGCGCTGCAACTGGACGTTGCCGCGCTGCCGGAGTTGCTGAGCGCGGCCGAACGGATGGGCTTCAATGGCCTGAACATCACCTATCCGTGCAAGCAGGCGGTCATTCCGCTGCTCGACGAACTGTCCGACGACGCCCGTGCGCTCGGCGCGGTCAATACGGTGCTGTTCAAGGACGGCAAGCGTATCGGCCACAACACCGACTGGTCCGGTTTCGCGCGCGCATTCCAGCGCGGCTTGCCGGACGTGTCGCTCGAACGCGTCGTGCAGCTCGGCGCGGGCGGCGCGGGCGCCGCGGTCGCGCATGCGGCGTTGAACATGGGCACGCAGGCGCTGACGCTGTTCGACGTCGATGCCGCGCGCGCACAGTCGCTTGCCGACGAATTGCAGAAGCGTTTCCCCGCGGCCAAAGTCAGCGCGGGCAGCTCGCTCGAACAGTCGCTGGCGGCCGCGCAAGGCTTGATCCACGCGACGCCGACCGGCATGGCGAAGCTGCCGGGCCTGCCGCTGCCGGTCGAATTGCTGCATCGCGATCTGTGGGTGGCCGACATCGTCTATTTTCCGATCCGTACCGCGCTGCTGCAGGCAGCCGAGGCGCTGGGCTGCCGCACGCTGAGCGGCGGCGGCATGGCCGTCTATCAGGCGGTCGACGCGATGCGCATCTTCACCGGGCTCGAGCCGGACGCCGAGCGCGTGTACACCCACTTTCAATCGCTGTTGCAACGCTAACCGGCCGCGTAAAGACCGGCACACAAGCCGACTGAGGAGACCCGCACGATATGTCCCAACCGATTCAATCCAGCTCCGCGGGCGCGCCCGCGCAAAACGGCAGCGCGGTGAGCGCCGCGCGCCGCTCGAACGCCCGTTACAAGATTCTCGCGCTGCTCGCGGTCGGCACGATGATCAACTATCTGGACCGCACGGTGCTCGGCATCGCCGCGCCGCAACTGACGAAAGAACTCGGCATCAACGCGGCGCTGATGGGCCTGCTGTTTTCCGTGTTTTCGTGGAGCTACGTGGCCGCGCAAATTCCGGGCGGTCTGTTTCTCGACCGCTTCGGCAGCAAGGTCACCTACTTTCTGTCGATGACGTTCTGGTCGCTGTGCACGCTTGCGCAAGGACTCGTGAGCGGCATCGGCGGGCTGTTCGCGTTCCGGCTTGGCCTCGGCGTATCGGAAGCGCCGTGCTTCCCGACCAATAGCCGCGTGGTCGCCACATGGTTCCCGCAAAGCGAGCGCGCGATGGCGACGGGCACGTATACCGTCGGCGAATACATCGGACTCGCGTTTTTCAGCCCGTTCCTGTTCATGCTGATGGGCGCGTTCGGCTGGCGCTCGCTGTTTCTCGTGGTCGGCGGCGTGGGTATCGTGTTCGGCGTGGTGTGGTGGCTGCTGTATCGCGAGCCGCGCGATCATCCGTCGGCGAATCAGGAAGAACTCGACTATATCGAGGCCGGCGGCGGTCTCACGCAGCGTAACAAGGATGCCGCGCGTGCCGATGCCGCAGCCGCGAAGAAGGGCGGCTTCGAATGGCGCACGATCGGCCAGCTGCTGAAGCATCGTCAACTGACCGGCATCTGTCTCGGCCAGTTCGCGGGCAATTCGACGCTGGTGTTCTTTCTGACGTGGTTCCCGACCTATCTCGCCACCGAGCGTCATATGGCATGGCTGAAGATCGGCTTCTTCGCGATCATGCCGTTCATTGCGGCGTCGATCGGCGTGATGTTCGGCGGCGTGTTTTCCGACTGGCTGCTGCGTCGCGGCAAGTCGCCGAACGTGGCGCGCAAGCTGCCGATCATCGCCGGTTTGCTGCTCGCGTCGACGATCATTCTCGCGAACTATGTCGACAGCAATGTGGTGGTGATCGCGATTCTGTCGGTGGCGTTCTTCGCGCAGGGCATGGCTGCGCTCGGCTGGACGCTCGTGTCGGATATCGCGCCGGAAGGGTTGCTCGGCGTGACCGGCGGGATCTTCAACTTTGCCGCGAATCTGGCGGGTATCGTGACGCCGCTCGTGGTCGGGCTGATCGTTGCGGCCACAGGTTCGTTCGTCGGCGCGCTCGTGTTTATCGGCGTGATCGCGTTGATCGGGGCGCTGTCGTATATCTTCGTGGTCGGCGATATCAAGCGGATCGAGTTGGCGCATTAACAGGCTTGCCGGGCCGTCGCATCGAGTTGATGGCCCGTTTCGTTTCTGGATCCCCGGTTGTTGCCGCGCGAGCGGTGGTAGCCGGGGATTTTGCGTTTGGAAGTTCGGGTAAATCTTGCCAGGACTAATGTTATAGGATGTCTTATAAGAAAACGACAATCCGTAAAGATTGCCGCTCCGTTCATCGAACTTACATTGCTCGGTGTGCCTGTTGATTTGACATTTTTGTCAAAATTGACTGAATTGACGAGATAAATCACGACATCCAGACAGGAAAATTATTACAACGTCAGGTAAGGGTAAACGATCTTGTATGACATCCCATCAATGAACAGAATGCCTACAACATAATTTTGAGACGGCAACTTCGAACCATAGGAGGGGATATGAAGACAGGATTGTTGGCGATTGCACTTGCATGTATGACGTTGGCCGGCTGTGGCGGAAGCGGATTGGGCGACGGCAATTCGGGCACCTCGGCGAATTCGGCGCCATCCACGCCGGACACGCCGGCGTCTTCGCCGAGCGTCAGCAAGACGTTCAATGTGGCCGACTTCGGCGCGAAGGGCGACGGCACGACGGACGACACCGCGGCGATTCAGAAAGCACTGAATGCGGCGAGCGCGGCGAAGGGCACGGTCACCTTTGCCCAGGGCACGTACATGACGGGCGCGCTATTCATCGGTTCGAACACGACCGTGCAGATCGACGAAGGCGTGACGCTGAAGGCCATCCAGGCGCAGACGTGGTGGAACATCGAAACGACCGTCGCGTCGGGCGCGACCAACGGCTTGTATCCCGATGGTCTCGCGCTCTATCCGCAGGTCCCGACCCGCGTGCAGGGCATCGAAATGAACTGGGCTTCGGCGATCATCAATGTTCGCGATGCCGATAACGTGACGATCACCGGCAAGGGCGTGATCGACGGCAACGGGCAATCGTGGTGGTCGCACTATTACGCCGACGGCACGTCGTTTCACTCGACGCTCGGCGTGACCTGGGCGCTGAACTGGGATGAGCAGCGCCCGCGCGGTATCGAAACGTATAAGTCGACCAACGTCACGATCAAGGACGTGACGGTGCAGAACTCACCGTTCTGGACCGTTCACCTGTGCTATTCGGATCAGGTGCATCTGGACGGCGTGAAGGTCTACAACTTTCCGAATGCGACCACTGGCATCATGCCGAGCACCGACGGTATCGATATGGATTCGTCGACGAATGTGCTGGTGGAGAACGCGGACATCGTCGCCAACGACGACGGCTTCGTGATCAAGTCGGGGCGTGATGGAGACGGATTGCGCGTGAACAAGCCGACGGCGAATGTGGTGATCCGCAATTCGGTGGTGCGGGCCGGCGCGACCGCGTTTACGATCGGCAGCGAAACCTCCGGCGGTGCGAACAATATCGAAGTATCGAACATCCAGGTCACGCCGCTGACCGGGCAGATCAACAGCAATGTCGGCTACAAGGCGGGCGGTCCGGCCGTCTATAGCGTGTTCGTATTCAAGTCCGCGCCGACGCGCGGCGGCACGATGGAAAACGTCTATATCCACGACATCAACGTCGACGACGCGTACTACTTCATGCAGGGTAACGAGAACTGGCCGGCTGGCGGCACGGTTCCGGCCACATTCGGTTCGACGTACCTGGAGCCGGGCTACTGGCCGGCGATTCTGGCGATGCCCGCGAACCCGTCGGACGGCTATCCGATTTTCCGCAACTTCAAGTTCGAGAACATCAACATGAAGCACGTCGAGAGCGCGGTGTTCGGCGTAGCGGGCTACACGATTGCGGGCGAAGCGGAAAAAGGCCGGTTCACGAACTTCACGTTCAACAACGTGAACATCACGGCGGTGAAATCGTCGGGCACGTCGGTGGGCGCGGGTACGATCGCCAATGCTGGAGACTGGACGTTCACCAACAGCACGATCAAGGATGCCGGCGGCGCGAATCTCGTGCCAAAGCTGGCGGCCACCGCGACCAACGTCACCGGCTTACCGGGCCAGTAAGCGGGGCAATAAGCGAGGCGGTGAGAAGGGCGGTCGCGGTTGCTCGAAATGCAAGCCGCGATCGCCTAGATACTGAACGCGTAGTTAAACGCAATCACGACGAACGCTCCGAGAACGATCGCCGTCAGCCGGACGAGCATCATGATTCTCGCGTCACCGAAGTAGAGGCCTTGCCATGTGCCTTCGACGGGACGCGTCTTCGAGAAGTACAGCGCCGACGGCCCGTGTCCGCCGTTCGCGACGACAAGATAGGGTGACGAACAGATCTTCAGAACCTGTACAGGCCAGAGCAGCGTCGTTTTGAAAAGATGCCAGCCGGTCTTCACGAAGAACTTCATACGGCTATTGCCGTAGTTGTGCAGGATGATCCACGGATGCCGGTAATTGAACTGCGCCTGCCTCAACAGTACCCGCAGAAAGACAAAAGCAAGCAGCGAGTAAAAAATCAGCAGATCTTTGCCCCACGGCGGCAATCGATAAGGCAGCCAGAAAAGCAGAACGTCGACGCAGGTATGAAAGACGACCTGATAGGTCTTCAGTATGTTCGCCAGCAGCGCGCTCAGCGGCAGCCGGCGCAGATCCACGATCAGACGGACGACGGACAGGATCGACATCACGAGCGTGATCTTGGCCGTCGTGCCTTTGACGGAAAACTCGTACGACTTGCGGAGATCGTTCGAATTCATTGTCGAGTTGGTTGCGCAGAAAAAAACGGGACATGGTTTTCACCACATCCCGTTTCGATTTCAGGCTTACGTACCTTCAATTTTCCTTTTTCACGAATCGCAGGATCGCATCGACGATCATCGCCCGATGCCGTGCCCGCAAACGCGGATGCGACGGATCACGGCCGAATGCGGTACCGAACGTATGCCGGTTGCCGACGCGGTGAAAGCACAATGAACTGATCATCAGATGCAGATCGATCGGATCGATATCGTCGCGGAACTGGCCGGACGCGATGCCGCGCGCGAGCAGATCTTCGATCGTATGAATGACGGTGACGTTACGGCCTTTGAACGTCTTGACCTGCTCGACGTATTTCGCGCCGTGAATATTTTCGATCGTCACGAGGCGCACGAAATCGCGCTGGCGGTCGTGGTAGTCGAACGTGAATTCGACCAGTGCTCGCATGCCTTCGAGCGGATCGAGTTCGCTGATATGCAGGTCCTGTTCGAGCGCGCGGATGTCTCCATACACCTTTTCCAACACCGCCTGGTACAACCCCTCCTTGCTGCCGAAGTAGTAGTACAGCATGCGCTTGGTGGTGTTCGTGCGTTCCGCGATCGCGTCGACGCGCGCGCCCGTCAGTCCCATCGCGGAGAACTCCTGGGTCGCGACGTCGAGGATGTTGCGCTTCGTCTGTTCGGGATCGTACTTGCGTCGGGCGTCGGGGCGCCGGGCGTTGGCACGAGGGGTATCGGCGCGCCTCGCGTCTGCGCCCGGCGTAGCGGACGCGATGCCGGTGGTATCAGGCTCGGCGGCCTTGCTTCCCTTTTTCATTGTGGATTCGAGCGGCGGTGACCGCGCATTCTAGCATGGCGAAATCGGCCTCTGGCGCGGGTCTCGGGCATCGGCGGCGGGTATCTCGATGAGGTCTTGGGCGGCCCTTCAGTCAACTTTCAGACAGCCGGTCGCGTGGGCCGGCGGCGCGCGGCGAAGGCGTCGCGTGTCTGCATTGCCGTGTAGGTGAGCTGCGCTGCGGCGAGCCCAAGTGCGCCGTACGCGCGCGTCAGACCGAACTTCGCGAATGCGTCGGGCACCGGACGTTCGCCGGCAATCGCCGCGGCCAGCAGTTCGCCGGATACCGTGGTCGGCGCCATCCCATGCCCGCCGAAGGCGACCGCGTACCAGACGCCGTCCGCGCTGCGGCCGATCTGCGGCATCTTGTGCCGCGCATAGCTCATCAGGCCGCCCCACGCATGCTCGATGCGCACGTCGTGCAACTGCGGATAGACCTTTAGCAGATCCTGCCGCAGCAGCCGGGCAATCGCGTCGGGCTCGCGGTCGCGCACCGAGATGCGGCCGCCCCACAGGATGCGCGTGTCGGGCAGCGGCCGGTAGTAGTCGAATGCGAAGCGCGTGTCGTAGATCGCCGCGCGCGTGCCGATCGCTTCTTGCAGACGCGCGCCGAGCGGTTCGGTCGCCATCACGTAGGTGGCGATCGGCAAGACCGCGCGCTCGACGCGCGCATAGACGTTGCGTGCGTAGCCGCCACCCGCCATCACGACGTGGCGCGCGTCGAGCGCGCCCTGCGGCGTTTGCACGACGAAGCCTGCGCCGTCGCGCTGCAAGCTCACGACCGGCGAGCGTTCGTGAATAGTCACACCCGCGTGCGCTGCTGCCGCGGCGACGCCGAGCACGTATTTGAGCGGATGAAAGTGGAACGCATTGCGCTCGAACAGGCCGCCGTGATAGCGGTCGGTTTTCAGTTGCGACGCGAGTTCGCTGGCGGAAATCGGCTCCCATTCGACGCCGAACGAATCGTGCATCAGGCGACGCTGGGTTTCGAGCCGCGCGGGTTCGTCGAACCAGTTCGCGAGAATCACACCGGCGTCGGTCGCATCGCAATCGATCCGGTAGCGCGCGATGCGCTTGCGCATCAGATCGACCGCGTCGGTGGTCAGCGCATACAGTTCGCGCGCGCGGACCGGGCCAAGCGTTTTCAGCAGATCCGCGCAATCGAGGCTGTAGCCGCCGAACACGAATCCGCCGTTGCGCCCCGACGCGCCGAAACCGACCTGCTGCGCTTCGAGCACGACGACGTCTTCGACGCCACGCTCGGCGAGTCCCAACGCGGTGGAAAGTCCCGCGAGTCCGCCGCCGATGATGCAGACATGGGCGGAGCGCCGGCCATTGAGCGGCGCATAGTCGTGGGAGCGGGTAACAGTGGCTTCGTAGAAACTTTGCATGAGGGCTAGGTTAGCGGCAATCGCGTGCCGCCGTCCAGCGCCGCGCGGACCGCACCCGCGCGGCGCGGTCCGCATGCATCTACATCACGATGCGCGTCAGTGACCCCAGCGCAGCACCAGCGGATCGAGCCGCCGCGCGATTTTCAGCAGCCCTTCGCGCGTCGCCGGATGCATTGGCGGCAGCGGGTGACGTACCGCATCCGAGCGGATCACGCCGCCTTCCTTCATCAGCGCCTTGCACGACGCGAGTCCGCCCTGGCGGTTTTCGTAGTTGATCAGCGGCAGCCAGCGCTGATAATGCGCGGCGGCCGCTTCGGTATCGCCGGCCGCGTACGCGTCGATGATCAGCCGGATACCGTCCGCATAGCCACCGCCGGTCATCGAACCGGTTGCACCCGCATCGAGATCGGCCATCAGCGTGATCGCTTCTTCGCCGTCCCACGGTCCCACCACCGCGTCGCCGCCGAGTTCGATCAGCTCGCGCAGCTTGTTGGCGGCCTGCGGCGTTTCGATCTTGAAGTACGACACGTTTTCGATTTCGCGCGCCATGCGGGCGAGAAACGGCGCGGACAACGCGGTGCCGCTGACCGGCGCATCCTGGATCATGATCGGAATCCGGATCGCGTCGGACACCGTGCGATAGAACTCGTCGATGCCGCGCTCGCCGATGCGGATCGTCGCGCCGTGATACGGCGGCATCACCATCACCATCGCGGCGCCCGCGTCCTGCGCGGCGCGGCTGCGCTCGGCGCACTGGTACGAGCTGAAATGCGTGGTCGTGACGATCACCGGCACGCGTCCCGCGACGTGTTCGAGCGCGAGATGCATCACCGTGTTGCGCTCGTCGTCGGACAGCGCGAACTGCTCGGAGAAATTGGCGAGAATGCACAGCCCGTTCGAGCCGGCGTCGATCATGAAATCGATGCAGCGCTTCTGGCCTTCGGGGTCGAGCCGGCCGGTGTCATCGAAGATCGTCGGCACGACGGGGAAGACGCCGCGCAGGGCGGCTTGTGCTGCGGAGTGGGTCGGCTGGCTCATGGCGTTGTCGGAGTCCGTGCTGGGGTTCGAGATCGGTGCGCGCCCGCAACGGGCAGCGCAATCGCGGGTCTGTGCCGCTGACTATACGGCGCCGCGCGTCGCAGGTATATTGAATTGTTTCCATAAGGTGATCGCTTTTGCGACTCACCTGCTAACTCGCCTATCTCACGCTCACGCCCGATGAAAGATACGCTCAACGTGCTGCTGTCGAAGTTGCGGATGAAACAACTGCATCTGCTGATCGCGCTCGACGATCATAAGTCCTTGCACAAAGCCGCCGGCGTGATGTCGATGACGCAATCGGCGGCGAGCAAGGCATTGCAGGAACTCGAATCGATGTTCGACGCGCCGCTTTTCGAGCGCTCGAAAAGCGGCATGATCCCGAATCAACTGGGCCACTGCGTGATCCGCTACGCGCGTGTCGTGGCGAGCGACCTTACCGCGCTGTGCCAGGACGTCGCCGAAATACGCTCGGGGCGCGGCGGCCGGCTCGCGGTCGGCGCGATCATGGGCGCGATTCCCGACTGCGTGGTGCCCGCGCTGAACGCGTTGCATGCTGCGCAGCCGGATCTGTCGATCGAAGTGATGGAAGACACCAGCGCGCGGATGCTCGCGCAGCTCGACGATGGCCGGCTCGATCTCGTTGTGGGTCGCGCGGCCGTTGCCGCCGATCCGTCGAAGTACCAGTATCGGCCACTCGGTGACGAGCCGTTATCGGTGGTGGTCGGCTATCACCACGCGCCGCTGCCGCGCAGGAACATGACGTTGCGCGATCTCGCCGGGCATCGCTGGGTGATGTATCCGTCTCATATGCCGTTGCATGCGCTGCTCGAACGGGAGATGGATCTTGCCGGCCTCGATATGCCCGACAATCCGATTTCGACCGCTTCCACGTTCGTGACGGTTGCGCTGCTGCAAAGCAGCGCCGAGCTGGTGTCGCTATTGCCGAGCGCGATTGCCGGACCATTCGTGCGGCACAAGATGCTGCGCATCGTGCCGGTCACTCTGAAATCGCCGTCGCAGACTTTCGGCATCGTCACGCGCAAGGGCGGTGTGCTGTCGCCGCCGGCCGAACGCTTCATCGCGCTGTTGCGTGCGCAAACACAGGCGAAGGTGCGCGTCGGCGTGAAGCCTCAAGCGAAGGAACAAACTAAGGACCAAGCAAAGCCGCGGCAACGAGCGGTGCATCCAGGCAAAGCATCCGTAAAGTCGCTGTAAGACCTGCAAAAACAGCGTAGACGCTAGCCTGAAAACAGAAAAACCGCCCGAAGGGCGGTTTTTTTATGGCACGAAAGACGTTCAATATCTCACGCCGCTTCGCGTTTTGTCATCTGCCGCCGGCGGGTGTTGTAGCCGCGACACTGTCGGGTAAACACGAGCCGATGGCGGTTTCTCGTTCCGCGCTACACTGCTCCGAATGATGTGAGCCGGGCCCCGCCGCCTGGCGATCGCTCGGGGAGAGCAGCCATGAATCGGCCACCGCTTCGGTTTCCGCTTCGCGCGACCGGCACAGTGCCGGTGCGGAATTGGCGTTGGCTCAAATGGGGGCTCGCGGCGGCCTTCCTCGTTGCGATAGTACTGATTGCGCGCGTCGCGCAGACCGAAATCGAAACCTCGCGGCTACAAGCGCATTACCTTTCCGAACTGACCCGCGACATCGCTTTTTCCGTCGATGAAGGTCCCAGCCATTCGATCCGTTTCCCGCAAACCGACAAAGGTCCGTACGACACGCGCCTCGGTTACGCATTGCTACCGCAGATCCAGCAGCGCCTGTTGCAACGTGGCTTCGAAATCAGCTCGCAGGCGCGCGATTCCGAGCGGATGTTGTCGCTCGCCGACGAGGGTCTTTTCCTGCCCTACGAAGAGAAAGACACCGCCGGTCTGCAACTGTTCGACGGCACCGGCGCACCGCTTTTCAGCGCGCAGTTTCCGGGGCGCGTCTATGAAAACTTCGACGCGATTCCACCGCTCGTCGTGAATTCGCTGCTGTTTATCGAAGACCGCTATCTGCTCGACCCGAATCAGCCGAACCGTAATCCGGCGATCGACTGGGGGCGCTTCAGCCGCGCGCTGGTCGATCAGGGCGCGCGTCTCGTCAACCATCATCAGCAAACGCCGGGCGGCAGCACGCTCGCAACGCAGATCGAAAAGTTTCGTCATTCGGCTGGCGGTCGCACGGCGACGCCGCCGGAAAAGCTGCGGCAAATCGCGTCCGCTTCGGTGAGGGCCTATCTGAACGGCCCGCAGACGATGCCCGCGCGGCAGCAGATCGTCGTTCATTACCTGAACTCGGTGCCGCTTGCCGCGCAGCCAGGTATTGGCGAAATCAACGGTATCGGTGACGGCCTCGCCGCCTGGTATGGGCGCGATTTCCGCGAAACCAACCGCCTGTTGAAAGCGCCGTCCACCGACGCGAATCTGCCGGGGCGAGGGCTCGCGTTTCGCGAAGTGCTATCGCTGATGATCGCGCAGCGCGCGCCGTCGTTTTTCCTGCAGCGCGGCTATCCCGAACTCGAACGGCTGACCGACAGCTATCTGCGGCTGCTCGCGAGCGGCGGCGTGATCTCGGCGCCGTTACGCGATGCGGCGCTGGCCGCGCACGTCGAACTGCATCGCACGTCGGCGCATGTACCCGATACCAGTTCGTTCGTGTCGCGCAAGGCGGTGACGTCGATGCGTTCGCACCTGCTCGCGGCGCTCGGCCTGCGCAGCTTCTACGAACTCGATCGGCTCGACGCACAGGCGCAAGGTACGCTGAACAATGACGTGCAGCAGGCGGTCGCCGAACGGCTCGCTGCCGCCGCGACGCGTGATGGCGCGAAGGCCGCGGGCCTCGTCGGTTTCGAAATGCTGCGCGCGTCCGATGACCCGTCGCATATCGCGTACAGCTTTACGCTGTTCGAGCGGCACGGCGATGCGAATCTCGTTCGCGTGCAAACCGATAGCGTGAATCAGCCGTTCGATATCAATTCCGGCGCGCGCCTGAACCTCGGCTCGACCGCAAAACTGCGTACGGTGGTCACCTATTTGCAGATCGTCACCGATCTGCATGCGCGCTATGGCTCGCTAAGCGATGCCGAGCTGAAGGCGGTCAACCCCGATCCGAACGATCGGCTCACGCGTTGGGCCATCGACTATCTGCTGCACACGCGTGACCATTCATTGCAGCCGATGCTCGACGCGGCCGTCGAACGCAAATACTCGGCTAGCCCCGGCGAAACCTTCTATACCGGCGGCGGCGCGCAAACCTTCACGAACTTCGAGTCCGACGACAACAGCCGCATCCTGACCGTGCATCGCGCGTTCCAGCATTCGGTGAACCTGGTATTCGTGCGACTGATGCGCGACATCGTCCACTATGAGATGGTGCAAACCACGGGACCGTCGTCGCAATGGCTCGGCGATCCGGCGGTCCGCAAGATGTACCTGACGCGTTTCGCCGATCAGGAAAGCCGCGTGTATATGAAACGCTTCTACACGAAGTATCACGGCAAGACGCCCGACCAGGCGCTCACGCTGTTGCTGCTCGGCGTGCGCAAATCGCCGCCGAAAGTGGCGACCGTATTGCGCAGCGTCGCGCCCGACGAATCGGACGCATGGTTCAACCAGATGATGCGCGCGGCGTTGAAGAACACGCCGGCCGCTTCGATGCTCGATGACGAAGATCTCGCGAATCTGTACACGAAGTACGGTATCGACCGTTTCAATCTGAACGACCGCGGCTATATTTCGAGCGTGCATCCGCTCGAACTGTGGACGCTCAACTATCTGCGCGCGCATCCGGACGCGACGCTTGCGCAGATCGAAAGCGCGAGCCAGGACGTGCGTCTGTCGACCTACTCGTGGCTATTCAAGACGCGCTACCACGCGACTCAAGATCGCCGCATCAAGCGCATGGTCGAACTGCGCGCGTACGACGCGATCGGCAAATCGTGGCAGGCGCTCGGCTATCCGTTTGCGAACCTCACGCCATCGTATGCGGCGGCGATTGGCGCATCGGGCGACCGGCCCGCGGCGCTCGCGCAACTGATCGGCGTGATCGCGAACGACGGCAAGAAAGTGCCGACCGAAACGTTGACGCAAATCGATTTCGCGAAAGACACGCCTTACGAAACGCATTTCCGGCGCGTGTCGGTTGCGCCGCAGCAGCAGGTGTCGCCGGAGATCGCCAGCGAAGTCCGGATGCTGTTGCGCGACGTCGTGACGGGCGGCACCGCGCGGCGTCTCGCGCAAGGCATGACGTTCCCCGACGGCAAGACGCTCGACGTGTACGGCAAGACCGGCACCGGCGACCAGCGCCTGAACGTGTATGCGAAGGGCGCGCGGCTGATCGAGTCGCGCAAGGTGAATCGCAGCGCGACTTTCGTGTTTGCGCTCGGCGATCGTTTCTACGGCACGCTGACCGCGTGGGTCCACGAACCGTATGCAGCACGTTATGACTTTACGAGTGCGCTGGCCGTGCAGTTGCTGAAGTCGATGGCGCCGGCGTTGCAGCCGTTGCTCGATGTTCCTGCTAATAAAGCTGCCCCGGTGCGGGCTGAAGCGAAGCCGGCCGACACGAAAGTCGTCGGGAAGTGAACGGTGTTGTTATCGAGTCTTGCAAGAGAAAAAGAAGGGGAGCGCGGGAACGTTAGAACCTGAGAGACGCGCGGTGATTGACGCGTGACACAAAAAAACGCTCGCGCTTACCCCTCGTCATTACCCCTCCTCATAACTCGCATCCGACGCCGCCGGCTTCAGAAACAGCTCATGCACCGGCGCGAAATGCGCATAGAGCGGCAGAATCGCACCGCCCATCGCACGCGCATCGGCGCCGATCGCGCCTTCGAGCAGTTGCGGCCGCACCATTCCCTCCCATTCGAAGCGATCGAGCACGCGCTCGGTGCGGCGAATGATTTCGCGCAGCAGTTGCCGGTCGAGTTCGCCGTCGACTACGACGGCTTCGAGATCGAGCAACGCCGCTGCATTGGTCAGCGCGTTCGCGATCGCGGGACAGGCGCTATCGAGCCACTGCTCGGTATATCGCCACAATTCGGGCGACAGCGCGCGATGATCGTGCGCGGCGGCGGCCGGTGCGCCGGCGTCGCTAAACAGCTTTTCGAGCACGAAGCCGGAGGCCGCATGCAGCAATTGCCGCGCGGGCTTGCGCGCGCTGCCTTCGCGCAGCGGAATCGAACCGACCGCGCCGGCGTTGTCGTGCGGGCCGCCATGCAGGTGCCCGTCGATCACCAGACCGCCGCCGATAAACGTGCCGACGAACAAATACAGAAAGTTGTGAATGCCACGACCCTGGCCCATCACGAGTTCGGCGGCGCAGGCTGCCGTGGTGTCTTTCGCGAATTCAACGGGCAGCCCCGTCATCGTCGCGATGCGCGCGCGCAGATCGATGTCGTGCCATGCGTCGAGTGCATCGGGCGGCGCGCCGAGAAAATCGCGCCAGCCGCCGAGCCAGAGCGGCGCCGCGACGCCGACGCCGACCACCTTGCCGGCTTTCGCACCGAGCGTCTGATGGACGCGCGCGAGTTTGCTTTCGAGCGCGGGAAACAGCGCGCGCGGATCGGGGTACGCATACTCGAACACGTCGCGGCTCACGACATGGCCGGCAAAATCCATCGCCAGCACATCGAGGCTGCGGCGTCCGACCTTGATACCGATCGTGTATGCGCCGTCCGCGCGCAACGCGATCGGCACCGACGGCTGACCGATCCGGCCACGCACACGCGCCTGCTTTTCCAGCAGACCGTCGTCGATCAAACGGTCGACGATCATCGACACCGTCTGCATCGAAAGACGCGTGAGACGGCCCACGTCGGCTTTCGGCAGCGGTCCATGCAGGCGGATCGTTTGCAGCACGATGCGCTCGTTGAACTGCCGCATGCCGACCTGATTCGAGCCGACCGTGCGTTTGGCGGGCGAACGGGCTTTGCTACCGGTGTTGGCGCTGGTGGTATCCATCGTCGTATGGGCCTGGGCTTAGCTGTGCGTCACGCGATTGCCTTGACGTCGGCTTCCTTCGCGCCGGTCATGATCGCGACCGCCTCCGACATATGCACGTCCTTCGTATTGACCAGCGCCGCGCGCCGGCCAAGCCGCTGGATATGGATGCGGTCCGCGACTTCGAACACATGCGGCATGTTGTGGCTGATTAGAATAACCGGCAGGCCGCGCTCACGCACGCGCCGGATCAACTCCAGCACCATGTTGCCTTCCTTCACACCGAGCGCGGCGGTCGGTTCGTCGAGAATCACGACGTGCCGTGCAAACGCCGCGCTGCGTGCTACCGCGACACCCTGGCGCTGGCCGCCAGATAACGTTTCGACCGCCTGACGCATCGAGCGGATGCCGATCTGCAGGTCCTTCATATGCGCGGTCGCTTCTTCGAGCATGCGGCGCTTGTCGATCATTTTGAACAGCGAGCCGCGCCAGCCCGGCTTGACCAGTTCGCGCGCGAGGAACAGGTTTTCGGCGATGCTCATCGCGGGCGCGACCGCGAGTTCCTGATACACGGTTTCGATGCCTTGCGCGCGCGCATCGAGCGGACTGCGGAATTTGACCGGCTTGCCGTCGAGCAGAATCTCGCCTTCGTCGGGCACCGTCGCGCCGGACAATGCCTTGATCAGCGATGATTTGCCCGCGCCGTTGTCGCCGATCACCGCGAGAATTTCACCGGGCAGCACTTCGAAATCGCAACCGTCGAGCGCGGTCACGTTGCCATAACGTTTGACGAGTCCGCGCGCCTGCAGAACCGGCATCGCGGCAGCGGCGGGAGTGGAGAGAGACGTCGACATGACAGGGCTCCTATGCGTGCTCAACGGCCGCGGTGCGAGAGTTTATCGGCGGCGACCGCGAGAATCACCAGCATGCCGGTGATCAGTACCTGGTACACCGACGACACGCCGATCAACGTCAGGCCATTGCGAAACACGCCGACGATCAGCGCGCCAAGCAGCGTACCGACGATCGAACCTCGCCCGCCGAACAGACTCGTGCCGCCGAGCACGACCGCGGTGATGCTGTCGAGGTTTTCGGTTTGCCCCGCTTGCGGATCGCCGACGCCGGTACGCGATACCGACAGCAACGCGGCAATCCCGTAGATCGCGCCGGCGAGCGTGTACACGGTCAGCAGGATTCGTTGCGACGACAGGCCCATCAGCCGCGCAGCTTCCGCGTTATTGCCGAGCGCATACAGATGCCGGCCCGGCACCGTGTCGCGCAGCACGAACCATGTGGCCAGATACATCAGCAGCGTGAGCACGGTGCCGTACGTAACTTCGGCCGCTCCGAGCCTGAACGTGTTGCCGAAGAACATGATCGCGTCGGGCAGGTTCGACACGCTTTCCGCGTTCGAATAGATCTGCGTGAGCGCGAATGCAATGTTCAACGTACCCAGCGTGACGATGAACGCGGGCAGCTTGATGCGCGTGATCAACAGGCCGTTCAACAGGCCGAACAGCATGCTTGCGCCGATGCCGCACAGAATCGCGAGAATCGGCGGTACGCCGAGCACCACCGCGAACTTGGTCATGATGATCGAGCCGAATGCCATCACCATGCCGCACGAAAGATCGATGCCGCCTGTCAGCACGATCAGCGTCTGGCCGATCGCGATGACCGCGACGACCATCGTCTGTTGCAGGATCAACGACAGGTTCTGGAACGATAGAAAACGATTGCTCTGCGAGATGAAAAACGCGCAGGCCAGTACCAGTGCAATCAGCGGTCCGGCTTCGGACAGCGAAGGCAGGTGTTCGGTGAAAGACGGGCGCCGGCGGCCGGCGGGCGCGGAAGGGGTCGACATGATGGCAGTCCTCGATACATGAGCGTGACCGGGAGGGCGGTGTAGCACTCAAATGAAGCTCAGATGAAGTGCACACCGGGGTCACGCGGCAAATCCAGTGGCGGCCCGGTATGACGGGCCGCGTTTCCCATACCCGTTACTTGTTGCCCCAGCAATTGTCGAGGCCGAACGTCGTGTCCTTGCTGTCGATGCCGGACATCGGCTTGTCGGTAATCAGCGTGACGCCGGTGTCCTTGTAGCCGGACACCTTCTTGCCGGTCTTCGCATAGTCGACGCCCGCGCTTACACCGAGCGCGGCCATCTTCAGCGGATACTGCTGCGAGGTCGCGGCGATCGCGCCGGCTTTCACGTTGCGCACGCCTTCGCAACCACCGTCGATCGATACGATCATCACGCTCTTGTCCTTGCCCGCCGCTTTCAGTGCACGATAGGCACCCGCCGCGGCCGGTTCGTTGATCGTGTACACGACGTTGATGTCCGGTGCTTTCTGCAGGCAGTTTTCCATCGCCGTCTGGCCCTTCGCCTGATCGCCGCGCGTGTCCTGACTGCAGACGATCGACGGATCGCCTTCCTTCACGCCGAAGCCCTGCAGGAAGCCGTTATGACGCAGCACGCCGACCGATACGCCGGGCGCGAGATCGAGCGTCGCGATCTTCGCGGGCTTGCCGTTTAGCGCGGCCTTTGCGTATTCGCCGATCAGCACGCCGGCCTTGAAATTGTCGGTCGCGAACAGCGCGTCGGTGGCGTCCTGCGGCTGGGTCGGCGTATCGAGCGCGACGACCATCACGCCGGCCGCGCGCGCTTTCTTGATGCTCGGCACGATCGCCTTGGTATCGCTCGGCGTGATCAGAATCGCTTTTGCGCCGGCCGTCATCATGTTTTCGATTGCGGTGACCTGGCTCGCGTTGTCGCCATCGAACTTGCCGGCTGCGCTCATCAGTTTCGCGCCGTCTTTCGACGCCTCGGCTTCGGCGCCCTGGCGCATCTTCACGAAGAACGGATTTGTGTCCGTCTTCGTGATCAGGCCGATGACCGGTTGATCGGCCGCCTGAGTCGCGCTCGCGCACCACACCGTGGATGCCGCGACGCACAGTGACACGAGTTTCCTGGCCACAGGATGCCTGCGGGAATTCAGCTTCATGGGACGCTCCTCCGAGAATGGGCAACGACGTGACGAACTGCATGGGGTGATCGCATGTGCGGACAGGTCTTTGATGACCTGGCGCGATACGGCGACTGGAGCCGCCTAAATCACTTTGGTTGATTTAGTACAGCAGGCGCATCGGCGATCGTCAAGCAGACGTGATGTGCGGGAATTTGCCGTGTGGGAATTCGCGCCGGAACGGTCAGACATGCTGAGCAAGGATCACACGCTTTGATGCGGCGCAAGGTGACAGAGCCGGACTTCGGGAAAGTCCTGGCTCGATTGAAATTAGTTTGAAAGACTAACGATGCGTTATCGGGGCTATCGGCGTGAACGTGGCGGCGCGGTCGAAGCCCGCACGATCAGTTTGGGCTCCGACGAAATCCGCATCGGCACGTTTTGCGCGCCACGTCCCGCCTGCCCATACGACGACTCGATCAACTCGCGCAGCAACGTCACCGCGAGTCCTGCGACTTCGACGGTCGGTACGGCCACCGTGGTCAGCGCGGGACGCGATTCGCGCGCGAGCTGGATATCGGTGATGCCGATCACGGACAGATCGTCCGGTACGCGCAGGCCGAGATCCGCTGCCGCTTGCATCGCGCCGAGCGCGGGCAGGTCGTTGGTCGCGAAGATCGCGGTGATCTGCGGATCGGCTTCGAGCAGCGCGCGCGCTGCCAGGTAGCCGCCGTGAATCGTATCGACCGCATGCCGCACGCGGTTTTTCCTGACCCCGGCCGCGCGCAGCGCATCGACGAAACCCTCGTAGCGCGCCGCGTGAATGCCCGACGCCTTGCTGCCGACAATCGCACCGATGCGCTCATGCCCCAGTTCGAGCAGATGCTTGCCGGCTAACTCGCCAGCCAGACGGAAATCGACCGCGACGCATGGCAGGCCCGGTGGCTCGTTGGGCCGTTCCCACATGCATAGCACGACGGGCGTGCCACGCTTTTCGGTCGCATGCAGATCGACGAAATCGAGGTTCGCGTTCGTCACCAGCACGCCCTCCGACAGCGTGCCGGCGATCTGGTCGAGATACGCGCGGCCGGTCAGCGGCTCCTCGTTGGTATTGCAGATGATCACGAAATGGCCGCTCGTGCGCGCCGCGCGTTCGACCGCGAGCGCGAACTCCGGATAGAACGGATTGGCGATGCTCGACACCATCAGCGCGAGTGTCGGCGCGCGGCCCTCGGCGAGTGCGCGTGCGGCCAGATGCGGACGATAGCCGAGCGCTTCGACCGCATCGAGTACGCGCTGCCGCGTGATCTCGCCGACCCGGCCGCGATTGCGCAACACGTTCGATACCGTGGCCGGTGTGACGCCGGCATGCTGCGCGACTTCGCTGAGTGTGGTCATGATGGATTCATTATTTGGGATGACTGCCCGGCATTTGCTTCGCGACGCAAGGCGCGGCAACATCTGTCGACGAACAGCCGTACAAAACGATATCGGAGACAGCCCAACGATCGCATGCGATCGATTTTTTCGGGCCTGCTGATTAAGCGCTTAATCTCCGACTTCGGGCCGATTAAATCACGGAGTCGATTCAATGGCGAGCATTTCGTTACGAGGTGTGCAGAAAGCGTACGGCGACGGTGCGCCGGTGATTCGCAACGTCGATCTGGATATCGGCGAAAACGAGTTCTGCGTGTTCCTGGGGCCGTCCGGTTGCGGCAAGTCCACGCTGCTGCGCATGATCGCGGGCCTCGAAGACGTGACGGACGGCGACCTGTCGATCGACGGGCGCATCGTCAACGACGTGCCCGCCGCGCAGCGCGGTGTCGCGATGGTGTTCCAGAGCTACGCGCTGTTTCCGCACATGACCGTGTTCGAGAACATGGCATTCGGCCTGAAGCTCGCCAAAACCCCGAAGGACGAAATCGACCGCAAGGTGCGTGAAGCCGCGCGCATTCTGCAGCTCGAAGCGCTGCTCGACCGGCGGCCGAAGGCATTGTCGGGCGGACAGCGGCAGCGCGTCGCAATCGGTCGCGCCATCGTGCGCGAGCCCGGCGTGTTTCTGTTCGACGAACCGCTGTCCAATCTCGATGCAACCTTGCGCGGACAGACGCGCGTCGAAATCGCGCGTCTGCATAAGCAGTTCGCGAAAGCGAGCGTGGTCTACGTGACGCACGATCAGATCGAAGCGATGACGCTTGCCGACAAGATCGTATTGCTGCATTCGGGCAAGGACACCGAGCGCTACGGCAGCATCGCGCAGATCGGTGCGCCGCTCGAGTTGTATCACCGGCCGAAGAGTCGCTTCGTGGCCGGCTTCATCGGCTCGCCGCGAATGAATTTTCTGCCGGGCAAGGTGGCGTCGGTCGATGCGCAAGGTGTCGTCGTGACGCTCGATCACACCGGCGAAAACCTGCACGTGCCGGTGAGCGGAGAAGGGTTGCAAATCGCGCAGTCCGTCGCGCTCGGCATACGTCCCGAGCATCTGGAATTCATCGATGCAACCGCGCCGGCATCCGCGACGACCGCGGCCGATGGCGTGCTCACGCGCGGCGTATCGCTCGTCGAACAGCTCGGCGAACACAGCTACGTTCACCTCGATCAACCCGGCGGCGCGGTGCTGATTGCCAAGGCACCGGGCGCGACGCGTCTCGCGCCTGGCGAGAGCGCGAGTCTGCGCGTGCCTCGCGCCGCTTGTCATCTGTTTACCGAAGACGGCTTCGCGGCCACGCCGCTCGAAACCGTCGAACACTACGCTTGAAGAACATTGGGGACATGGGATGCGTCTAGGAGTCTGTTATTACCCGGAGCACTGGCCGGAGTCGATGTGGGAAGACGACGCGCGGCGAATGAAGGCACTCGGTATCGAGCAGGTGCGGATCGCCGAATTCGCGTGGAGCCGTATGGAACCGACGCCCGGCGAATACGACTGGGGCTGGCTCGACCGCGCGATCGATGTGCTCGGCGCGGCCGGCTTGCAAGTCGTCATGTGCACGCCGACCGCGACGCCGCCGAAGTGGCTGATCGATCGTCATCCTGACATCCTGCCGGTCGGTGCCGATGGCCGGGCGCGCGCATTTGGCTCCAGACGTCATTACGATTTTTCGTCGCCGTCATACTTCGAGGCCTCGCGCCGGATCTGCACCGCAGTGGCCGAGCGTTACGGCACGCATCCGGCGGTCGCGTACTGGCAGACCGATAACGAATTCGGTTGTCATCACACGGTAGTCAGCTATTCGCCGGCCGCGGTCACGCGCTTTCGCGAGTGGCTGAAGGCACGTTATCGCACGATCGATGCGCTAAACGATGCGTGGGGTACGGTGTTCTGGAGCATGGAGTACCGCAGCTTCGACGAAATCGACGCACCTGTCGCGACCGTGACCGAAGCCCATCCATCGCATCGGCTCGACTATCGCCGCTTTGCATCCGATGAAGTCGCGCGCTACAACCGCATGCAGGTCGAGATCATTCGCGCGCATTCGCCGGGCAGGCCGGTCGCGCACAACTTCATGCAGCTTTTCACCGAGTTCGATCACTACAAGGTCGCGGCCGATCTCGACATTGCGACATGGGACAGCTATCCGCTCGGCGCGCTCGAGGAACAATGGTTCGCGCCGGACGTGAAGGCACGCTGGCTGCGCAGCGGTCATCCGGATTTCGCATCGTTCAATCACGATGTTTATCGCGGCATGTCGAAGCTGCCGTTCTGGGTGATGGAGCAGCAGCCAGGGCCGGTGAACTGGGCGCAATGGAATCCCGCGCCGTTGCCGGGCATGGTGCGGCTATGGAGCTGGGAGGCGTTCGCGCATGGCGCGGGCTGCGTGTCGTATTTCCGCTGGCGGCAGGCGCCGTTTGCGCAGGAACAGATGCATGCGGGTCTGAATACGCCCGATAACCGGCTCGATGTCGGCGGTAGCGAAGCGTCGCAGGTGGCCGCCGATATCCGCACGGTGCTGGCCGCCAATGCCGATGCAAATGCAACGGTCCGCTCGAAAGTCGCGCTCGTCTACGACTACGAGGCGAAGTGGCTGTTCGAGATTCATCCGCAGGGCGCGGACTTTCACTATCCGCGCTTCGCGTTCGAGTACTACTCGGCGTTGCGCGCGCTCGGGCTCGATGTCGATATCGTGCCGGTCGATGCACAGCTCGACGGCTATGGTCTGATCGTCGTGCCGCCGCTGCCGATCGTTCCCGATGATCTCGGCGAACGTCTCGCGCGCTCGGGCGCGCAGCTGGTGCTCGGACCGCGCACCGGCTCGAAGACGCGCGACCTGCGCATTCCGGCCAATCTGCCGCCGGGTGCATTGACGTCCGTGCTGCCGCTGCGCGTGTGGCGGGTCGAATCGATGCGGCCGAACGTAACGGAAGAAGTGCGTCTCGAAGAAAAGGATGCGGCGGATGGCATCGCGCGTCACTGGCGCGATTTCATCGACGAGGATGCGTCGTCTTCGGTGGACGTGCGCGCGCGTTTTGCCGACGGTCATCCCGCTTATGTACGAAGCGGCGCATTCCACTATTTCGCGAGTCTGTTCGACGATGCATTGACCGTGCGTCTGTTCGCGCGAATCGCGGAAGAGGCCGGTATCGCAACCGAGCAACTCGGCGATAGCGTGCGTATCAGCCGGCGTGGGGCGCTTACCTATGTGTTCAACTATGGCGCTGAAGCTCACCAGCTCGATCACGCTTCCGACGACGCATTCGTGATCGGCTCACGCACGGTTGCGCCGCAGGGCGTGGCGATCTATCGGTCGCGATAGCAGAGGTCTGGCCACGGCAATTCCATGTAGTACGCCACTTAGAAGCGACAACGACGTAAAACCATCGAATAAAGGAGACAGTCGGAATGAAACTGAAACCACGCAAGATTCTGCTGGCGCTCGCACTGGCTGCGTTTGCTGCGGGAACGTCCTTCGTCAGCACCGCGCAGGCGGGTACGCTCGCGCTCAACATCGCGTACAAGGGGGCGAGCCAGCGCGCGGTCTGGCAGCAGGTGGTCGACGAATTCAAGAAAGCGCATCCCGGCATCGACGTGAAGGTGTCGTTCATCGACGAGGAAGCCTACAAGGTTCAATTGCCGGGCTGGCTGTCGACGGTCGCGCCCGATGTCGTCAACTGGCACGACGGCGAGCGCATGGCCTATTACGCGCAGCGTGGTCTGTTCGAGGATCTGAGCGGCGACTGGCAGAAGAACGGTTGGAACGACATGTATGCGTCGACGAAAGAGGCGTCGTCGTATAAGGGCAAACAGTACGCGGCACCGACCGTGTATTACTCGTGGGGAATGTTCTATCGCAAGGATCTGTTCGAGAAAGCCGGTATCAAGGGCGAGCCGAAAACATGGGATGAATTTCTCGATGCAGCGAAGAAGCTGAAAGCCGCCGGCATCACGCCGATTGCGGTGGCGGGCCGCGATGCATGGACGCTCGCTGGCTGGTTCGACTATCTCGATCTGCGTCTGAACGGCAATGCGTTCCATCAGAAGCTGATGGCCGGCGAGATTCCGTACACCGATCCGCGCGTGAAGAAGGTGTATACGACGTGGAAGCAGTTGATCGACGACGGCTATTTCATCAACAACTCGCTGTCCTACGATCTCGACGCGGTGCAGCCGTTCCTGTTCCAGGGCAAGGCCGGCATGATGCTGATGGGCACGTTCATCGCCGCAGGCTTTCCGGACAACGTGAAGTCGCAAATGGGCTACTTCCAGTTCCCGATCATCGACTCGAAGGTGCCGACCGCCGAGGATGGGCCGGTCGAATCGCTGCATATTCCGTCGAAGGCGAAGAACAAGGCCGATGCGCACACGTTCCTCGCTTTCGTCGAAACGCCGGAGATCGGCGCGCAACTGGCGAAGGGGCTCGGTTCGTTGTCGGCGAACAGCAAATCGCCGGAACCTGAAGATCCGATTTCGAAGATCGGTTTCCAGATCCTGTCGAATACCAAGGGCGGTATCGCGCAGTTCTACGATCGCGATATGACCAAGGAGATGGCCGACGAAGGGATGAAGGGGATGCAGCAGTTCGTGTCCGATCCTTCGAAGCTGGATGACATCCTCGCGCAGCTCGAGCAGACGCGTCAGCGCATCTACAAGAAGTAAACGGCGGCGGCCGCTGGAGCCAGGCCGCCACTCGTTGCTGTTCCTTGCCACGGATTGGATCGGGAGATTGATCGTGTCGCATTCCGTCAGCCGCCATAGTGTCGGCGGTCCTGTTGAGCCTGGCGGGCCGGGCGTGCCCGCGCCCGGCGGCGCGCTGCGTTCGCCCGCCGCATCGCGCCGGCGCGGTCCCACGCCGACCGCGCGGCGGCAGCGTCGCGCCGCGTTCCTGTTTCTGGCGCCCGCTTGCATCATGGTGGCGGTGTACGTGGTGTGGCCGATCCTCTCGACGATCCGTCTGAGCTTTTTCAACTGGGACGGCATGACCGAGCCGACGTTTATCGGTCTCGCAAATTACATCGAGCTATTTCATACGCCGACGTTCTACACGGCGTTGAAGAACAACCTGATCTGGCTCGTGCTGTTCCTGCTCGCTCCGCCGATGGGCCTTGCCGTCGCGCTCTATCTGAATCAGGCGGTGGCGGGCATTCGCATCGTCAAATCGCTGTTCTTCGCGCCGTTCGTGTTGTCGGGCGTCGTGGTTGGCCTGATCTTCTCGTGGTTCTACGATCCGACTTTCGGTCTGCTCGCGATGATGCTCGGCCACGGCGTGCCGGTACTCGGCGATCCGCGTTACGCGACGCTCGGCATCGTATTCGCGGCGTTGTGGCCGCAAACCGCGTATTGCATGATTCTTTATCTGACCGGCCTGACTACGTTGAACGCCGAGCAGATCGAGGCCGCGCGCATGGAAGGCGCGCACGGCTGGTCGATGCTATGGCATGTGATCTTGCCGCAACTGCGGCCCACCACGTTCATGGCGATCGTCGTCACGATCATCGGCGCGTTACGCAGCTTCGATCTGATCTCGGTGATGACGGGCGGTGGTCCGTTCGAAAGCTCGACCGTACTCGCGTATTTCATGTACGACCAGGCGATCAAGTACTACCGCATCGGCTATTCGGCGGCGATTGCGGTGGTGCTGTTCGGCATCATGCTCGTGTATATCGTCTATCACTTGCGGCGGATGCTGCGTACTGAGCAATAAGGAGCCACTGATGTTTCCGATTCAAATCGACAAGTGGAAGCCCGTTAGCCGCCGCGCGTACAAACTGACGTTGCCGGTTGCACTCGTGATCTGGTTGCTGCCGATGATCGCGGTGCTCGTTACATCGGTGCGCTCGACCGAAGAATTGAGCGAGGGCAACTATTGGGGCTGGCCGAAACACTTCGCGATGTTCGACAACTATCGCGAGGCGCTGACCACGTCGCCGATGCTGCATTACTTCTGGAATAGCGTGCTGATCACGGTGCCTTCGGTGGTGGGCTCGATCGCACTCGCCGCAATGGCTGGATTCGCGCTAGCAATCTATCGTTTTCGCGGTAATTCGACGTTGTTCGCTACCTTCGTCGCGGGCAATTTCGTGCCGATTCAGGTACTGATGATTCCGGTGCGCGATCTGTCGTTGCAGCTTGGTCTGTTCAATACGGTCGGCGCGCTGATTCTGTTTCATGTGTCGTTTCAGACCGGCTTTTGCGCGCTGTTTCTGCGCAACTTTATCAAGCAGTTGCCGTTCGAACTGGTCGAGGCGGCACGCATTGAGGGAGCGAACGAGTGGACCGTGTTTTTCAAAATCGTGCTGCCGCTGATTCGTCCCGCGCTCGCCGCATTGGCGATTCTGGTGTTTACCTTTGTGTGGAACGACTATTTCTGGGCACTGTGTCTGACACAAGGCGATGATGCCGCGCCGATTACCGTCGGGGTTGCCGCGCTGAAAGGGCAATGGACGACCGCGTGGAATCTCGTTTCGGCGGGTTCGATTCTGGCTGCGCTGCCGTCGGTGATGATGTTCTTTGCGATGCAGAAGCATTTCGTCGCGGGTCTGACATTCGGGGCGACGAAAGGGTGAGTGTGTTTGTCTTTACGCGTTGCGATGCGTGGAGAAGGGTTGCCCGCGAAAGCGGGCTTTTTTTTGGCCTGGTTTTTGTGGGGGGAAGTGTATCTGTGATGATTGCGGTACGTGTCGATAATGGAGTTCTTATTATCGATTGATCGATCAGCGAGGAAGCCATGAAGCGCCGCTATGTTACCGCCGATGTATTCACGGACACGAAGTTCAACGGCAATCCTGTTGCCATCGTGCTCGATGCACAAGGTCTGTCGGCGCGTCAGATGCAGGCTATCGCAAGCGAATTCGTATACAGCGAAACGACGTTCGTATTACCGCCGAGCGACGCTGACCATACGGCTCGCGTGAGAATTTTTACCCCAACTCGCGAGATTCCGTTCGCGGGACATCCGAATATCGGTACCGCATTTGTACTCGCCGCGAAGGCTGCTGCGTGCGGCGAACCGTTGCCCGATCTGCTCGTATTCGAGGAACTGGCGGGACTCGTGCCGGTGAGTCAATTGAAGGAAAAAGGCGTCGTGGTAGGCGCAGAACTCGTTGCGCCGGAATCGTTGACGCGGCGCTCACAAGTTTCGGCCGAGCGGGTTGCGGCCTGTCTATCGCTCACTGCGGATGATGTCCGTGTCGATGCGCATGCGCCTCAGGTAGTGTCCGTCGGTCTCCCGTTTCTGGTCGTCGAACTTGCTTCACGCGATGCATTGCGGCGCTGCGTACCGAATCTTGTGGCGTTCCGCGAAACACTGCCGCTCGACGGTGCCGTGTCGATTTATGCCTATACGCGGGACGTCGATCATCGGAAAACCGGAGTGCAGTGCGATATCGATGCGCGCATGTTTACGCCACGCATGACGGAAGATCCTGCCACCGGCAGCGCGACCGGAGCCGCCGTCGCACTGATTGCAGAGATTCGCGGTCAATCGGAGCTTTCGCTGCGGGTCGCTCAGGGTGTAGATATGGGGCGTCCGAGCGTGCTGCTAGCGAGTGTCGGTGCGCGTGATGGTGTCGCGCAGGTCCGCGTGGGCGGACACTGCGTCAGTGTGATGGACGGTACGTTCGAGCTTGAGGGCGAAGAGCATTGATAACTGATCGCGCAGTTGCACGCGCAATCAGTCCTCGCCGGTTGCTGCCTCGCCAGCACGCCGCATTGCCACCCGCAACGCCGCACGCGCGCTATCGAGCGGCCGCTTGCCGTGGCCCGCTTCATCGCTGACGAGACCCGCGGCAGGCGCCATCCACGGATGCGCAAATGCGACGACGGTCGCACCGGCCGCGTAGGCATCCTGTGCCGCCGATGCAATAGCGGCAAGGCACGCATTCATGTCGCCGCTTTTGAACAGCGTCCAGACCTGCGGAACATGAATGACGTCCACCGATGCGCCGCTATCGCTCGCGTACTGCGTAAAGAGTTTCCGATTCGCTTCGATCGCGACTTCCGCGGCACACAGTACGGCGATCTTTTCACCGGCCTGCGCCGATTCCGCGGCCCAGGCGGCCAATGCGACATCGGCTCTGACGACAGGCGCGGGCCCGTTACCAATCTCCGCGACTACGGGTCCCAGCGTCGCACAAGTGACGATAACCGCATCGGCCTCGTCCGCGAGTTCGACGAGCATCTCGCGCGTTTGCGCCTTGATATCGGCGGGGACCACCCCCGCGCGTTCGACGGCCTCGCGCAGGTCCGCTCGTACGACATGCCGAAGATCCTCGGGACGCAGACCCATTTCGGCCGCTGCGTGTTCGAATACCTGCCTGTTGCCGTCGATCGTGTGCAAAAGCGAAATGCGCATGGCTTCCTGCTCCAGTGAAGTGGCCTGGCTCGGATGTGTTGTCAGGCTTGCGGTGTCGATGCTGCATTGTTCCGACGCCGCGCCTTCTTAACAAGGCAACTTCCGCTACTGGTATGACGGCTACCCGTCATCGACCCGCAAATGAAAACCGGTCTCCCCACGAACGGGAAGACCGGTGCATTGCCACTCGCCGTTGTCAGGCCGGGTCAGCGTACTTCAGCGTCCACGTCAGCGTACGATTCGCGCTGCCCGTCAACGCGAACGGCTGCGTCGTACACGCGAATCTGGAGTGCAACTGTCCGATTGGTGTGGTCGACAATGGGTTCGTCGCGCCGCTCACCGTGTCGAATTGCGACAGCGCGCAGCTATCGAAGCCCGTGGTCGCGTAGTTCGTCGTCGGGCTGTTCGTATAGTTGACCGAGAAACCATCGCTATTCGCCGTCGTGTTCTGCAAGTCCGCGAACGACGTGTAGTCGGTTTCGACCGCGAGGTTGCCGGTCAGCGTGCCCGAACTCAGCGTATCGGTACGCGTCATCGTGCCGTGGCTGAATGTCATTACCGTATGCACCTGCAGATCAAGATCCGTCGTGTACGCGGCGTTCTTCGTGGCTTGCCTGAACTTCGTCGTGTCGAAGGTGACGACGACCTGACCATTGTTCTCTGTCACGTTCAGATTCTTGTAGTAGGTGACGGGAATATAAGTCTTGCCGTTATACGCGACTTGCGGGATCAGCAGTGCGTACGCGAGGTCGGTCGTGCCGTACACCAGATTGTCCGAGGACGGCGTCGGATAGTACGGCGTGAACGAGTTGTAGTCCGGTGCCTGACTCAGGTTCAGATTGATCACGCGCTTGCCGTCGCGCACCGTGACGAGCGCAGCGCTATACGGATGCGCGGTATCGGACGGCTGGTTGTACCAGGTCAGCGTGTAATGCGGCTTCGTATCGAGGTAAGCCTGCATGTCGGCATCGGACAATGGTGCCTTGCCGTTGAAACCAAGCTTGTCCCACCACGCGTTGACGTACATGTACTGGTGCAGCAGGCTGAAGTTTTCGCCCATCACGCGCGGCTTGCCGCGATAGGTGTCGGTACCGCGGCCCTTGACCCACATGTTCACGGACGGCGTCGGCAGCGTCGGGTCGTACCAGAAGTTGCTAAAGCGCAGCGCCGACTTGTAGATGTACGTATAGGCGACCTTCATTTCCTGATCGGTCAACACGCCCGCGTTCGCTGCCGCGGTCAGTACTTCCATGAAGGCCGAGTCGCCATACGGGCCGATCGAGCGGCCATAGTTGAAGCCCTCGCCATCGGTATTGAGCTGCGGAAGAATCAGGTTGACCGAGTTGCGCAGATACGATTTCAGTTCCGGCGTCAGGTTCGCCTGATTGCCCATCTCCAGCGTGCGCTCGGTGACTTCGCCGATCAGCAGCGTGCTGTAACGGTCGTAGCGCGCCTGGTCGTAATAGGTCGTGTGGGTGTTCGATGCTTCGTCGGAGAAGCCGCCCGAGGAATCGTTGCGAATGTGCTTGGTCAGCGTGTACAGCAGCGCGTCGCGCGCATTCATCGTGGCAACGTTTGCGTCCGTGGTCGACGAAAACGTCGGGTTGCTCCAGCCGAGCTTCTGCCGCAGCCCCGCAATGCCGTACGACACCGCGTAGTAGTTCTGCGCGGTATTGAGCGACGCGACGTCGATCGGCGTACCGGCCGCCGGGCAGGTGTCGGTCTTGCCGCTCGCGTCGGCGCCGAACATGTCGCAGAAGGTCAGACGCGCCTTCAGCGTATTCAGCATTGCATCGCTGAACACTTCGTTCAGCATGCCGTGCGCCTGGAAGTTGTTGAGCGCGACCAGATAGTAGTACTCGCCCCAGGACGTATTCGCATACGTGTAGCTGGTGCCGTTCATCTGCGTCATCATCGCGGTCGTGATTTTCTGATATGTCGCCAGGTAGTCCGCGTAGGCGGGGTCACCTTTCGTTTTCATATCGATCAGGATCCACGACAGGCCGAGCGCGAGTTTGCCGGGCAGAAATTTGTCGCCGGTGTTCGTATCGAGCACATGGACAGGGCTGCCGTCGCCGAGATCCATCACGACCTGGGTGAAGTCGGGCGATTTCCTGATCAGATCGAACAGCGCGCGCATTTGCCCCATCATCGTGATCGGAATGCCGGCTTCGGGTGGCACGCTGGTGTCGGCCGCGCCGTACACGACCCCGTGCAGTGAAATGGCGCCGTTTTTCGACGGATCGGGCGTGGAAGGCGAAGTCGTGGGCGGGGCGGACGGCGACGACGACGGGGAATTGTCGTTTCCGCCGCCGCAGGCGCTGAACAGAAGAGCCGTGGCGGCGCTCAGGGCGAACGCAAGTGTTGTTTTCTTCGGTGAAAGCATCTCGTCTCCAGATTCTGATTTATTGACTGCGGGATTATGCTTTTTGAGATCAGTGATTTATCGGTTTATCTCCTTTGGATTAATTGAAACGAGTGAGGCTTTAAGCTCATTTAGTTCTTTGGATTTTCACGTAAACATCAGTCGTCTGATGACATAAAACAAACTAAGCGCGCCGATGCTTGCCCTCGCTGCCGTGGACGTGGTCGTTCTTGCTGAGCGCATATCCAATACTGGAAAGCTTTACCTGGCTAGATGCTCATTGCAATGCAACATCGAGATTACGTTAGCCCATGATTGTCGTTACAGAATTATTGCGATAAGTCATAGGAGATCATATCTCATTGGGGATTGCAAGAGCTTCAAAATATGGAAGTTGGCGCGGTGCAAGCAATGAGTCCAGTTACTCCCCATTCTCAATATTCTTTTTGATCGCGATTTTTGGTGCGTCCTCGGCGATGATTATCTCGAGCGATTTTCACCAGAGAATTGTTTAGCCCGACGAACCGTTGTCGTCGTCCTGGCTGTTGACGCACCCTTTCGTCAACACATCGATCAGCTTCGAAAACGATTACACGTACCGCATTTTCTCTCGTCGGGGGAGGGTTTAAGTTAAACGTTTTCCTTGCGCTAATCGACCACAACGAAGCCAAAAAATTTGCCGAGGATTCCCTGGCATCTGCGGCCTGCGAAGCATTGTCCCGGGCGTCGATTCGCGAGGGTTCGACCCATCGGATAAGATACGGCCCGCCATGCATTTTTTAGAACGGAAGGAGTGGTTTCGATGATCCAAACGAGCAACGTTTTCAAGGAAAATCTCGCCCAGATGCCTGCGATCGACGGCATCGCGCGCATCGATCTGGTCGACGGCAAGGGTGCCGTCGTCGCCAGCATCGAGAACAAACCGGGCAAGCAGGGTTCACTGGCGGTGTACAACTATCTGCGCGGGATCTTCGGCACACTGGACGCGAAGGCGGCGGAACACGGCCTCGCGGTGTTCGCCGAACATACGGCCGACGCGCGTAACCGCCCGGGCGCGCATCCGAACGTCGACCATCTGCTCGCGATCGCGGCGGGCGGCGACGCGCTGCACATCGAGGTCGTGCCGGCCTAAGCAGCTTTCAAGGCGCCGCAGGTTATCGTTTTCCTGCGGTGCAACAGGATTCTTGATACCTGCCGAACGGCCTCATCGCCCAGAAAGGCGTTTTTCTCGGTAGAAACCCTTGATTTTTCGAAAATGCGGATTGGCTTCCCAATCGGCTTCTATTCGATGAATTGAAAAGCAGGTGGTCGGCGCACACTGACTTCGTGCCAATCGTGCTCGTTGCGCCAGGAGCCTCAGATGTCTTCCCGCCACCCCAAGACCCGCCGGTTCGACGCCTGTCAGCCGGAAATTTCCGCCCCGGAATGGAACGGCCTGTCACTCGATGCCGACGCCGCTGCCATGCGCGAACTGCGGCATGCGTCCGAGGCCGTGTTGCATCTCGCGACCCAGGCCCACGCGGCAGTCGCCTGCAGCGACGTGGTCAGCGCGGAAGCCGCGCGCAAATCGCTCGAGAAGCAGTTGACGCTGGCCAGAGGGCTGATCGACGAATTGCTGTTCGGCGCGCCTGGCGAGTCCGTGTTGCATTGACGGCCGGCGCGGCGCCGACCCTGTATTAACCCGCAGTCCCGACGTTCCGGAAGTTGAAATGAGTACTTTGACGATAGTTCTTTGCATCTGGGCAATGCTCGCGTTGTGCGCGGTCCTCTTTATCCGCGGTGCGAGCCCGCGCGTCGAGCGTGCGGAGAAGCAAACGCGCAATCGCACGTCGCACTATTCGGTCGCGGAGTAACGGCGACAGACCAACGGGGTAACATGAGGTGCATCGGCGCTGACGCCGGATTGCGCTGCCGATGTTTCCACCGGAGGTTCTCGCATGGACACTCATTCGATTCTCGGCATGATGCATGCCGAAGAGGCCTTGCTCGTTTCCATCGTGCGATCGTTGCCCGAGGACATCAAGCGCAAGATCGCCAATGACTTTCACGAGCAGGCGCAACTCGCCGAAACGTCGCATCTGAATCCGACGTCGAATCGCGAAGCAAGCGATGCGTTCAAGGCGCACGTCCGACGCCTGTCGAACATGCTCGCGTCACTCTCCTGACTGAACAACGTATTGCGCCGAACGGGGTGCAACGCTGTATTTCGCCGCTCGCCGCGATGAGCCGGCAGCCGGTGCGATTCCGGTAAGGCCGCGACAACGCAGTTGTTCGCGCGCCGTTTTGCACTTTCGTCTATTGGGGGCAGCTTAAGGCTGGCTTAAGAAAGCGCCCATAGGCTGGCCCATCAATCTTCTGCGGCGTCTCATGCAGTGCCTGGAGACGCCGATTCAACGAACCCACCTGAACGTGCTCGCCTGTCGCGCACGCGACGGTCGACCGCTTGTCATGAGTCAATGCCTCTATCCGTAGCCCGCATTCTTCCCGGGCGTGCCAGAAAAATCATTGTTGTGTGTGCAATGAGCTCGGTGTGCGCGGCGTATCTGATGACCGCTCACCGCGCGATGCACGACGATGACCCGGACGTGTCGCTAGTGAGCAAGGATTCCACGAAAGCCGCCAGCAATCCGCCACCAGCCACGCCAACCAATCCAGCCGCACCGGCTGTACCAGTTCCTCAGCCTCCCGTATTCACCGTTAAAACAGCGTCGATCGATCACAGTTTCGCCGCCGCTGCGAAAAGCATCGGCGTCGATGCGCGTACCACCGCGACTCTGGTGCGCGCGTTCCGCAACGAACTCGATCTCACGCGCGATCTACGTGCCGGCGATCATGTGAGCGCGGTGTTCGACGATACCGTCGGTAGCGAAAGCAAGCCCACCGATAACAGTAGCGCCGCGGGCAAACCGGTCGCGGTTCGCATCGTCCGCGGAACGACCACGCACGATGTGTTTCTCTATCACGATCTTCGCGGTCAACCGTTCTACTACTCGAAAGACGGCATCAACACGAAGCCGGCCTTCGAGCGCTATCCATTGACGTTCACGCGCGTATCGTCGGGCTTTTCGCTGAACCGTTTCGATCCTGTGCTGCATCGCTGGCAAAGTCATGATGGCGTCGATCTCGCTGCGCCCGCCGGCACGCCGGTCCATGCGACCGCGCGAGGCGTGGTGCGTTTTATCGGCCGTCAGACAGGCTACGGAAAGGTGGTCGTCATTCAGAACCCCGCACCCTATTCAACGACGTTCGCGCATCTATCGCGTTTCGCGAAGGGACTGCGTCGCGGCAGTCATGTGACGCGCGATCAGGTGATCGGTTATGTCGGCGAGACCGGTTGGGCGACCGGGCCGCATCTGCATTACGAGGTTCATGTGAATAGCGTGCCGCGCGATCCACTGACCGTCGAGCTGCCGCGGAAAAAGCGTCTGCGCGCGGATGAATTGCAGCACTTCAAGGCACGTGTCGCGCAATTGACGGCATTGCTATAAAGCGAGCCGCCTGCATCGGCGTCTCAGCTTTGCAACAACACGGTCCGCGTGCGGTAAGCGCTACTTCTGTTGATAGCGCACCGGCAATCATGACCGGTGCGTGCGTCGAAGCTTTGCCTGTCAATCTTCATACGGGTTTTCCCGTTCGCGTCGAACGCTGCTTGCGGAGCGGCGCGCAAGCATCGCCGCGCGACCGCGATGTCTCAATTCCGATGCATTGCGTGCAATCCGGCGCGTTCGACGCGGCCCGCGCAAGCGCGCGGCATTGTCTGGCAAGGCTTTGACGCCTGATGGCATAGCCGTTGCATTAACAGGTTCACAAGAACTACACATTGCAGCCGGAATTCAGGCATCCATGTCGTGAATAAAAGCCGACGGCGGCAAATGTCTTCGCGATTCGCGTTCGGGGAGGTTGACGCGTTTCGCGAGGTGCGGCGGGGCCAACTCGAAACGGACGTCGACAAACAACGACGACGCGAGTGGCGATGCGCAAGCATCGGCCACTCGCGATCGTGACGGCGTGAAGCGATGACCTCGCCACTTTTTCCGCTCCGGCAGATGGGCCAGCGCTCGCCATGATGGCGCACGCGGTCTGTCGGTTCAAAGCGGGGATCAAATCAGATTAAAAGCAGGGCCGCCGCGAGATCAAGGCGCGCTTGCGCGCCGCTCGGCGGGCTGCGAAGATCACACTAACGCTGCTGGAGTCTCGAGCGCACCATGCGCATGCGCAAGCGCACGCACGGCAGCGGCCAACGCACAGTCGAATCCTCTACGCCGGGGAAGCCATGTTCGCGTCAAGCCCGTTTCCTGAACTGCTGCACCACGCGAGGCTGTGGTTGCAAGCCTACGCACTGGTGCTGCTGCTGATGGGAGTCGGCGCGTTGCTGGAGCGTCGCTGGCCGGCCACGTTGCTGCAATCGCGCGCGGGGCAGCGTTTGAACATGGCCTATGCAGGCGTGTATCTGTTGCTCACGGAGGCCGTGAAGCCGCTCACCGCGGCAGCGAGCGTCGCGATCGTGAACGCATTCGGCGGCGGCATGGTGGTACTCGTGTCGCGAGGGTGGGGCGCGCTTGCGTCGTTCGTCATCGTGCTGGTGACGATCGATCTGCTCGAATACGCGTTTCATCGCTTGCAGCACACATGGCCCGTGCTGTGGAAACTCCATTCGCTGCACCATAGCGCGGTGGATTTCAACGTAACGATTACGTTGCGACATCACTGGCTCGAAGTGCTGATCAAAGGGTGCCTGCTTTATCCGATCGTCGGCGTGCTGTTCAAAGTCGAGCCGTGGATCGTCGGTGCGACGTCGATCGTTTTCATGATCGGCAATTACATCGCGCATCTGAATCTGCGCGTGGACTTCGGCCGCTACGTGACCTGGGTGATCAACCCGCAATATCACCGGCTGCATCATTCGATCCGCGCCGAGCATCTGAATCACAACTTCGCGCAGTTGCTGCCGATGTGGGATCACGTGTTCGGCACGCGCTGGATACCCGCGAAACACGAATGGCCGGCTACCGGTCTCGACGACGGCACGCAGCCGCACTCAGTGCTCGGCGCATTCAGCTGGCCGCTGGGGCAACACGCGGGGCGCGATGCGATGCCGGTTCGCAAGCCGGTTGCGGTGCTGAGCAAGCAAGCGAAATTGGCTCACCACGCCGCGAGCCTTGGCGAATCGAATCGAACCGTACGCATCGAGTCCGACAGCGATCACGCGAGCCGCGCATTGCGTACCGCCTTGCCACCCAGCAGCGACACGATCAACGTGGCCATTACGAGTACGCACAACGCGCTGCGCAAGCCCAGCAGCCCCGCTCCGAAGCCGATCAGCGGCGGCCCCACGAGAAAGCCCGCATAGCCGGCGGTGGCCGCCATCGAAACGCCGATCGCGGGTGTCGCTGTCGAACGGCCGGCCGCGCTGAAAATTACCGGAACGATATTCGCGAGACCGACGCCGACCATCGCGAAGCCGACGCATGCGGTCCATACCGTCGGCCGGCTCAGCACGAGTGCGAGGCCGGCCAGCGCGATCAGACCGCCGAGCGCGACGACCCTGCTCGAACCGAAGCGGCGCACCGACGCATCGCCGGCAATGCGGCACGCCGCCATCGAAAACGCGAACGCGGAATAGCCGATCGCGGCAACGCTCGCTTCCTGATTCAGCGTCGAGCGCAAATAGACGGCGCTCCAGTCGGCAATCGCGCCTTCCACCAGCATGCACAGAAACGCGAGCATTGCCAGCTTCATCACGCTGCTGTCAGGCCACGTGAATCCGCTCGACGCGGCCGCGCGCGGGCCGATATCGCGCAACGCCAGCGTTGCGGCGACAACAATCAGTAGCGCGATCAACAGGTCGGGTACGAGCAGTCCGCCGATCACGCCGACGCCGCCTTTTTGCAGCATCGCGCCGGTTGCGGCGCCGAGCAGCCCGCCCGCGCTCCAAGCCGCATGAAACGACGACATGATCGGCGCGTGCCAGCGGGTTTCGATCGCGCTTGCGTGGCCGTTCATCGATACATCGAGCGCGCCGTTCGACGCACCGAGCGCGAACAGCACGATGCACAGCGTGAGCATGCCGGGCGCGAGCGCCGGCAACGGCAATGCGATCGCGAAGGCCACACCGAGCAGCGCGGTCGCGCGGCCGCTGCCGACGCGCGGCGCGAGTTGTCCCGCGAGCGGCATCGCGACGATCGCACCGAGCGCGAAGCAGAACAGCGCCATGCCAAGCGATGCATCGCCGAGCGACAGGCTCTCCTTGATACGCGGCACCTCGACTGCCCATGCGCCGATGCCGAAACCGTTGGCGAGAAAAACGCCGATCGTCGCGATGCGTTCGTTGACCAGCGTCGGCTGCTGCGTGCGAGCGGTGGCACTCATCGGCGTACCACCATTACGTTGTCGCAGGCGCTCTTCAGACTGGCGAGCCGCTTGGCGGGTACGTCCGCTTCGACGAACAGATAGTCGACCGCCGATGCGGGCGCCACCGCGAATGGCGCAGCCGTCATCAGCTTCTCCGACGTCAACGCGATCGCGATCTGGCCGCTTGCCTTGACCATCGCGCGCTTGAGTTCGGCATCTTCCGCGTCGAACGCGGCCACGCCTTCTTGCGGATCGAGCGCGCACGCGCCGAGAAAACAGAGATCGGCACGGATCTGCTGGATTTGCAGCAACGCGGTCGCGCCGAGCGAGCCCGCCGCGCCTTGCGCGATGCGGCCGCCGACGAGCATCACGTCGAAGCCGGGCCGGTTCAGCAGCCGCACGCAGGCCTCCGGCGAATTCGTGACGACGGTCAGCTCCGCGTTGTCGGGCAGCGCCGCCGCGATCGCGACGTTCGTCGAGCCGGCATCGAGCAGCACGATCTGCTTCGGCCGAACGATCGATACGGCTGCCGCGGCAAGCCGCGCTTTACGATCGACGGCTTCGTGCATGCGGACCGCCGCGGGCTTATCCGCCGGCGACATCAGCAGTGCGCCGCCGTACACGCGCTTGCAGTGACCCTGATCGGCAAGCTCGCGCAGATGACGGCGCACCGTGTGCTCCGAGGTCTGCAATTCGGCGGCGAGCTCGGCCGCCAGCACGCGGCCATGCGTGTGCAGCCGCTCCAGAATCAGCGCCTCACGCTGTTCAGGCAGCAGCCCATCGATCGCTTCCTGTCGCGTTCGTTGCATCGCCGTTCCTCGCTTGCCGATCTAAAACGATCATAAACGAGCAAAATGTATCGTAAACGATCAAGCGCTGCAAGCGGCGCGGACAGGCGCTAAACGGCGCGCTTCAGACCTCGCGCGGCGCGGCCGAAGATCAGCCAGTCGAGCAACGCGACCGCGACGAGCGTCGCGCCCATCAGCGGAAAGATGATGCCGAGCAGAACGAGGCCCGCTTTCCAGCCGAGCATCGGCGGCGCCGCGCGTTCGCGTGACGGCGCGCCGAGCGAGCGCTGCGGGCGCCGTTTCCACCACATCACGCAACCGGTCACCGCGAGCGTGGCAAGGCCGAGCGAAATGACCGTGCACAGGATCTGATTCGCGACACCGAAGTAGCGGCCCATATGCAATGACGTGCCGTACGACACGGCCTTGGCGATCGGGCCGTAGTCGCGGTAGCGAATGTCTTTCAATATCGCGCCACTGTATTGATCGACATACAACGTGCGTTCGTCGCGTGGATTCGACGGGAAATACGACACGGTATAGACGCCGCTTGCCGACGCCGGCAGCACGATGTTGTAGTCGTCCGTGATGCCGAGCGAAGCCGCGAGCGCGACGATATGGCCGAGCGATAACGGCCGCGCGGTGCCGGATGTCGTGGAAGCGGGCACATGTGTGTTGCCGGCGGCCCATGGCGCGAGCGGCAACGGCAGGTCGTCCATCACCATGCCGGGCATCGAGTCCATGTCGGCGTTGCTGGCGTGATGGTCATGCGTCGTGTCCGGGGCGTGCGCATCTGCGGTGGCGGCGTGCTCCGCGTGTGCGCCAGGCAACGTGGAGTGCAACGCGAGCCCGCCCCACGCGCCGCGCGGCGCGCCGAGATGCGTCGCGGTGGCGAATGCCTTGAACTGCTTGCCCCACGAGCCCGTCCACGGCAGGCCGGTCAGCACGAATGCGAGCGCGCCGAGCGCGAGCCAGATACCGAGCGCCGCGTGGATGCTTTTCCACAGCGGGCGGCCTCGCAACGCAAAGCGCGGCAGCAGCACGGCGCGTGTGCCGCCCGTTGCGCGAGGCCACCACAGTGCGAGGCCGGTGCCGATCATCACGAGCGTCCAGCATGCGACCAGTTCCATCAGCAATTCGCCGGGCTTGCCGAGCAGCAGCTTGCGATGAATCATGCGATCGACCTGCATCAAGCGATCGTCGACGCTGAGCGTGCCCAATAGCTCGCCGTTGTACGGATTCAGATAGACGCTCTGTTGCGTGCCGTCCGCGACACGAAACACAAATTCGGCGCTGCGTTGCGGATCTCGTGTGATGACCGCGGTCAACGCAGCGGAGCCCGCCGGCATCGCCGCGCGGGCTTTGGCCAGCAGCGCGTTGTCGGGCAACCGCGGGATTGCCTGCGGTTCGACGATCAGGCGATGCGGATACAGCAGCGGCTCGATTTGCGGCTGGAAACAGTACAGCGTGCCGGTAATCGCAAGGACGAGCAGAAAGGGCATCACGAAGAGCCCTGCGTAAAAGTGCCAGCGCCACAGCGTTCTGTAGCCGGGGTGCGCGGTGCCGGTGTTCGAGCGAGTGCTTGAACCGGTGCCGGCCTTCACGTCGGCAGTCGGATTGCCTTCCGTGCGAATGCGTTCTTCAGCGTGAGTCGTGGACATGAAATCCTCGTCGGGCAAGATTGATCGATGGCTTTGAAGCGGGAAGCGGTGCGTATGACGCAGCATGTGTCGCTCAAATGCGCAGCTTCGCTTCCACATAAAACGTGCGGCCGGGATACGGGTGATAGACGAAGTAGCGCGCATCGAACAGGTTGTCGATGCCCACGCCGATTTCGCTGAGCTTCGTCGGCTTGAACGTGAATTTCGCGTCGGCCACCGTATAGGTACTGGTGCCGCCGAATACGTTCGGATTGGTGTCGGTATTGGTCAGCGTGTTGTACTGGCGACCCGAGTAGCGCGCGGCGAGTGTCAATGCCGCGCGTGCGTCGAAGTGATAAGTCGCGGCAAGATCCGCGCGCCACAGTGGAATACGGTAAAAGTACTTGCCGACGGTGGCCGGGTTCTGTGCGTTCTCGATGATCTTCGATTGCGTATAAGCGACGCTCGCGAGCAGATCGAGGCCACGTATCAGCACATCCTCGCCGGAATAACTCGTTTCGACGCCACGCGAGCGGACCTTGCCGATGTTCTGGAAGTTCGTCACGTTTGGAATCACGGTCGTGTCGGTCTGACTGAAGATCGTGTTCTTCACGTCGTCCTGAAACAGCGAGAAGCGGAACACACCATTCCAGTGCGCCCATTCGGCACTGAGTTCTTTTGAAAGATCGTCTTCGGGTTGCAGATTCGGATTGTTGTTGACCAGCGCGGAGCCGTTGATTTGCCCCTGGAACAATTCGCTGACCGTCGGAAAGCGGTACGCGCGGCCAATCGACGCACGCAAGGTCAGATCATCGCTGACGTCGAACGACAGCGACGCCTTCGGCGAGAAATGGCGCTGACTGACATCGCTATACGGAACGGTTGTGCCGGGCAGCGACTGCGCGCCATCGTACGCTTGCCAGTCTTCATAACGCACGCCGTAGACGAACTTCCAGCGCGGCAAAAAGCGCCACGCGTCCTGCGCATAGAGTGCCTGCGTCTGTGTCTTGCCGGTAAATGCATTGGCAAACGATGTCGCGTCGCCGTCGCGCCAGTTCAATGTGTTGTAGCTCTGGTTGTCGAGAAAGTAGTTGTCGTAGTGATAGCCGAAACTCAGCGCGTGATTGCCGAGCCCCGCCTGATTGGTGAAGGGTGTGTACGTGCCGCGCAGATCGAGCGTTTTCCAGCCTGTGCCGTCGCCGAACAGTACGGTGCCGGGGCCGTTGCCGGGCCCTCCGGCATTCGCGGTACGCGCGACGCTGTTGCCGATGTCGTAATACGACGCGATGGCTTCGCCATTCCAGCCGTTCGCGTTGCGTGTTTTCAGCGAGACTCCATAGAGCCAGTTTTCGCTGTGACCGAGGCTCGGCGCCAGCGCGGCCGCTGGAATCGCGTAGTGGTAGCCGTTGATCGAAACATTGCCGCTATACACCGGGTTGCCATTGGCGTCGCGCAGAAACGTCGACGCCTGGCTGTCGTAGGTTTGATGCCAGTAGCCGAGCGTGAAGCCGGCTTGCAAGGTCGGCGTGAAGTCGTACTGCATCTTCAGCTTGAACTGGTCCTGCACCGTGTGCTCGATGCCTTCGCCGTTCACGCCGAGCACGACCGTCGGCGCATTGGTCTGGTTATTGTAAAAGTACGCGCCGTTGACCGGCGTGTCGCCGGGTTTCGCGGGTGTGCCCGACTGCGCGAGCGTCGCGAATTGCAATGGCTGACTGGTGTTCTCCAGGTGATTGACACCGAGCAGATACGAGAACTTGCCAATCCGATCGCCAATCGACGCGCTTGCCTCGCTGCCATTGAAATTCTGGTTCACGCCGAACAGGCTGAAGTGCTGCGTGAATGCCTTTACATCGGCATTGACCTCGAACTGTTTCGGCATGCGCGTGCTGATGAGTACTGTCGCGCCCAGCGAATTGCCCGGATAAAGCGCGGAAAACGGCCCGTAGATCACATCGACCTGCTGGATCTCGTCGGGAAATACCATCGACCAGCGCGGCGGAAACGAATAGCTATTGCCGAGCAGGTTGCTCAACAGCAAGCCGTCCGCATAGACGAGGCCGCGCGCGCTTTGCGTGTTGCTGGTGCCGCGCACCGCGATGATCGAATTCAGATCGCCGATAAAGCGCTTGCGTACCGCGAGATTCGGCATGTACTTCAGCACGTCTTCGGTATTTACGACATTCCAGTTCGCAAACTGTTCGCGTGTGACCGTTTCGACCGAGGCGGGCAGGTTCGGATCGAGCGCGCGCGGCGCGGAGTTCGTGCCTGTGTTTGCAATGACGCTGACAGTCGGCAGTGTGGCGTCGGTGTTGGTGGCATCCGCGTGCGCGGGCGTGGCGATAAAGGCCGGCACGAGTGCGGGAACGAGTGTTGGCACCAGCGCGGGCCAACGGACTGCACGATCGATGATGCGGCGACGCGGAAAGACTGCGCCACGGCGGGCGCGAAAGGGCAAGCTTCGCAACGCGAAGTTGAACATGAACGTTTCCTCGATGCATTGAACAGGCGATCGCAGACCTCGTCGGCATAAGCGACGAACGCGCGATCAGGACTGACAGCGATCAGGAAACGAGTGGCGGGGCTCGTGGACGTCCCGACGGGAACGCGCCAAGCGGTGTGAAGCGGGTGGACAGCGTGGGCGGCGTGGTACCGGTCAGCAGCAACGCGGCCGGTGGCTCAACTGCGGCGAGCGTCGGCATTGCGACGTGATGTTCGAGCAGATGACAGTAGCCGCACGCACCGAATGCATCGGCGTGGCTCAGATGCACGGGCGCGGTGCCGGTCTGGGCGGCGAAGCTCGCATCGCCGGTGCTGCCCGTATCGTTGGTACCCGAAGGGTGAAGCGCGGAACACAGCGCGGCGAAAGGCTCGTTCGCCTGGTTCGACACGAGCAACTGACTCACGAGCGGCGCGAACACGACGAGCCACATGGCGACGAGGCCAAGCCATGCGGTCAAGCGGTTGCGAGAACGTGGAGTCATGATGGTCGAAAGAGGAACGCGGCGATTCTAGCACTGCCACGCGGTCTTTTTCTTCGAAATACGCAGCATAGCGGCGAATTAGACGGCAAAAAGCCGCTCAGTTCGGCGCGCTGGAGTCGCGACGGATCGCCTAAGCTGGAAGATCGCGGAAGGTGCGTCCGTTGTTGCCGCGGCACTGGCGCAGCGGCTCGACATCACCACAACACGCGCGACTTTCTTCGCCACGACTCATGACGCCCACGCCTGTTGCTTCGACTACGTCTTCGCTCGCCGACATCAACCAGCGGGCCGCTTTGCTCTGTTCGACCGGACAGTTCGCCGAGGCGTTGCCGCTCGTTGCGCCGTTTCTCGACGATGCGTCGTTGCCGCGCGATGCGCGGGCCGACGCGTTGAATATCGCCGGTGTCTGTGCGTTCGCGTTGAACCGGGCCGCGGATGCGGAGCACTACTGGCGTCAATGTCTGTACCTGAAGCCCGACTACGCCGACGTGTACGCGAGTCTTGGCTCGCTGCTGAGTTCGCTTGGCCGCCTGTCGGCCGCGAAATCGGTGTATCGGCAACTCGTGTTGCTGCGCCCGCACGATGCGCACGCGCACTATCAGCTGGGCAATGTGCTGTACGGACTCGGCTATAAGGACGAGGCGCAGGCGTCGTATCGCGACGCGGTGACGCTTCGTCCCGACCATGCGGAGGCGCACTACAACCGCGGCGTCGTATTGCGTGAACTGCGGCACTTGCACGAAGCCGAAGCGTCTTTCCGCCACGCGTTGCGCGGGCTGCCGGACCATGCGGAAGCTCACAACCACCTCGGCGGCGTGCTGATGCAACTCGGGCGCATCGAGGAAGCGGACGCCGCGTTTCGCCAGGCACTCACACTGAAACCGCAGTATCCGGAGGCGCTGAACAATCTCGGCAGCACGCTGAAAGCGATGCAGCGTCTCGCAGAAGCCGAACTGGCCTTCCGGCTCGCGTTGGCTATCCGGCCCGACTACGCGGAGGCACATGTGAACCTCGGCGTGGTGCTGTTCGAAGTCCAGCGAGTGCCGGAAGCCGAGTCGGCTTATCGCACAGCGCTGACTCATCGTGAGGATTATGCGGACGCGCATTACAACCTCGGTGTCGCGTTGTTCGGGCAGCAGCGCTTCGCGGAAGCGGAGCAGGCGTACCGCGATGCGATTCGCGCGCAGCCGGATTTTGCGCATGCGTATAACAACCTCGGTTGCGTGTTGCGCGTGCTCGATCGTTTGCCCGAAGCCGTCGAGGTCTTCCAGCAAGCGCTCGTCGTCGATCCGCAACTCGCGCAGGCGCATGCAAACCTCGCCATTGCGCTGGTGCAACTCAGGCGCTTTGCCGAAGCCGAATGCGCGTATCGCGACGCGCTCGCGTTGCGAGCCGATTACGCGGAAGCGCGTTTCGGACTAGGCGTGTTGCTGCTCGGCATGGGGCGCTTCGATGAAGGCTGGCCGCTGTACGAAGGCCGCTATGAGCAACCGGGCTTTATTCATCGCAAGACGCGGGCAATGCTTGGCGCTTCGCAATGGGCGGGTGATTCGCTCGGCGGCAAGTCCGTGTTGCTATGGCAGGAGGACGGTCTCGGCGACATGCTGCAATTCAGCCGCTACATCGCGTTGCTGAAGGCGCAGGGTGCCTCGCGTATCGACTTTGCGTGCGCGCCGGCATTGCATCGACTGATGGCAAACGTCGACGGTGTGGATGCCGTGCTCGATCACAGCACCGCGCTCGCGCGTGTATCGACTTACGATTGCTGGACGAGTCTGCTGAGCGTGCCCTTCTATCTGCGCACGACCATCGATACGATTCCACGGCCCACGCGGCTGCAACTCGATCCTGCACTCATCGAGCAGTGGGCTCCGGCGCTCGACGCGCTACCGCCTGGCCACAGAATCGGGCTCGTATGGAAGGGCAACGCAAAGCACCATAACGACGTGCATCGCTCGCTGCCTTCACTGGCCACGCTCGCACCGCTGTGGACTGTGCCTGGCCTTAGCTTCGTGAGCCTGCAAATAGGTCAGGGCGACGATGAGGCGCGCAATCCGCCCGCGGATCAACCACTGCTCGACATCGGATCACGCGTAACGGATCTCGCCGACAGCGCGGCTATCGTCGCGCAGCTCGATCTGGTGATCTGTGTCGATACATCGATTGCGCACCTGGCCGCGTCGCTCGGCAAGTCGTGCTGGATGATGCTGCCGGAGCGGGATGTCGATTGGCGCTGGATGCACGAACGCGAGGATTCGCCGTGGTATCCGCACACGTTGCGGCTGTTTCGTCGCGCGCCGGGCGAGGGCTGGGCGGATTCGGTCGAGCGCGTTCGGCGCGCGTGTATCGAGCGATTCGGCGCAAGCAACTAGTTGGCGTCGATGCTGACGGTACGTGCAACGTCGACGACCGACAGACGGATCGCATCGATCAACGCGCGCGCGGCCGGCGACGGCGCGCTCGCCGCGCGCATCGTTAGCCCGATATCGCGCCGCGTATTGTGCAGCGGCACATCGAGCACGACCAGTTGCCCGGCTTGAATCTCGTGATGCAACTGCTGCGCCGACAGCACGGCCGCCATATCGGTGCCGAGCAGCAAGCCGCGAATCACCGCGAGATCGGCGGTCTCGACGGTCGGCAGCGGCGGTCTGACCTTGAGCCGCTTGAATTGCGCGTCGAACAGCGCGCGCGTCGGTGCCTGGCTGCGCGGCAGAATCCACTGCGCGTCGCGCAGGCCCGTGATCGTCAGGTTGCGTGCGCGCGCAAGCGGATGATCGCGCCGTACCAGCACCACGAGTTCTTCCGACATCAACCGTTCGTTTTTCAGGCCACTCGTTGCATCGTTGTCGCGCAGCGCGCCCAGAATAAAGTCGACGTCGCCCGCGCGCAGACTGGCCACGAGTGTTTCGTACGCGCTTTCGTCGGTGACGACGCGCACGCCCGGATGCTCGGCGCTCATACGCGCGATCGCTCTGGGCAGGATCAACGTGCGTCCAAGCGGCAATGCGCCGACTATCACGGAGCCCTGAATCTTGCCGTGCAACGCGGCGATATCGTCGGGCACGTGCCGCAGTTCGTTCAGCGCGCGGCGCACATGTAGCACGAATGTTTCGCCTTCGGCCGTCAGCAGCAGGCCGCGCGGACTGCGATGAAACAGACTCAGACCACAGCCGCTTTCGAGCACGCGAATCGCGGTACTGACCGCGGGCTGACTGATGCCGAACGTTTTCGCGGCGCTCGGCATGTGCCGATGCCGCGCGAGCGCGACGAACAGTTGCAGCCGCCGCGTATTCAGCAGATAGGCAGGCAGTGCGCCGTCCGCGACAGCGCGGCGGCGCGTCTGACGCGCCGCGCACCATTGCGCGAGTTCTTCGAGTTCGGCGAAGATGCGCTCGCAACGATGCAGCACCGCGCGGCCGACCGGCGTCGGCAGCATGCCCGATGGACCGCGATCGAATAGCGGTTCGCCGAGCGCCGTTTCGAGTTCCTGCACGGAACGCGTGACCGCCGATTGCGCGCGAAACAATGCGGCAGCCGCGCGCGTTGCGCTGCCCATGTCGGCGACGAGTTTGAATGCGCGCAATTGCGCGAGATTGAGCAGGTCGTTGCTGCTTGCCGGTGGCGGCGTTCTGGCCGTTGCCGGTTTGGTGCCGGCGCGCGCGGTGTCGTTCGTCATGCCGCACCCGCGATCAGATGCAATGCCGGCAGCGACAGGTTCAGGCTCTCTTTCGAAATATGCGTGTGTTCCCTCATCAACGCATCCACGCGCGCGCCTTCGCCTTTCTTCAGCGCGTCGGCGATTGCATGGTGCTGCCGATGCGCGTACGTCAGCATTATGAACTGGTGTTCTCGCGCGGATTCGTCGAATGCGATCGTGGACGGCGCGACGAACGGGATCTTGTCGTTCAGACTCAGCGCGGCCGTGACAGCCATGTTTTGCGCCGCGTCGACGATCAATGCATGAAAGCGGCCATTCATTTGCGCATAGCGCACGTCGTCGCCGTGCTTCAGATGCTTTTGATTGAAGATGTCGTCACCTTCGCGCAGACAGTCGTCGAGTGCTACGGCGAGCGCGTGGCTCACGCCGCTTTCCGCGACCGAGCGCGCGGCGAGTCCTTCCAGCACGCCGCGCACGTCGATGGCGTTGAGCACGTCGCGCACGCTGAAGCGGCGCACCACATAACCACGCGAGCCGGAACGATCGAGCAGACCTTCCGACGACAGCACACTCAACGCATAACGCAACGGCGTGCGCGATACGCCGAGCCACTGTGCAAGCTGCGCTTCGACGAGGCGTTGGCCGGGCGACAGTTCGCCCGACAGAATCCTCTCGCGTAAGGTCTGGACAATCGCCTGCTGGGTCGTCTCGTTCATCGTCGTCTAACTCGTCGGGAGCACCGAAGTATAGCCATGTGCGCAGCGCCGTACCAAGCGTTAATAAGTGCCTTGCGAGTTGTTTTCCTTGGCATCTATTTTATTTATCGGCTATTGGCCTCTAGAAGTATGATTCATAGTCTGCTGCGTGGGTTTGGGATACCAAATGAGTCATACGCGGTACGGCTCCTGGAGATGTGAAGATCTTGATCGAAGCCTCATTTACGCTGGTTTTACGGTTATGGTGCTGATGATCGAGGTTTACCCGTCCTTCCGGAAAAGCGGCACAATCCCTATCTTTGTATCCCAAAGTGGTTGCTGTGGCTAGCAGGGCGAAAACCCGATCCTATCCGATCGACTCACATTCGACCCGCGACGAACCAGCAACCCGGACACGATCGACACGCAACACGAAGTGACGGAAGAGAGTGAATATGGCAATTATCATTGGTGGTATCGGCACATCGCACGTGCCCACTATTGGCCTCGCGTACGACAAGGGCAAACAGAACGAGCCGGCGTGGGCGCCGCTGTTCAAAGGTTATGAGCCGGTGGCGCAGTGGCTCGCGGACCGCAAGCCCGACGTGATGGTGATGTTCTATAACGATCACGCCAACAGTTTCTTCTTCGATTGCTATCCGACCTTCGCGCTGGGTGTGTCACCTAATCACGAATTCGCCGATGAAGGCGCGGGCAAGCGTCCGCTGCCGGACATCGCCGGTCATCCCGATCTGGCGATTCATATCGCCGAGCAACTGGTTGCCGACGAGTTCGATATGACGATCTTCCAGGACCGGCCGCTCGATCATGGCTGCAATTCGCCGCTGTCGTTGATGCTGCCGCATCGGGACGGCTGGCCGCTGTCGCTGGTGCCGCTCGAAGTCAACGTGTTGCAATATCCGCTGCCCACCGCGAATCGCTGCTATCGGCTCGGTCAGGCGCTGCGTCGCGCGATCGAATCGTTCGAGCAGGATCTGAAGGTCGTGGTGGTCGGAACGGGTGGGCTGTCTCATCAAGTGCACGGCGAGCGCAGCGGCTTTAACAACACCGAATGGGATATGGAGTTTCTCGATCTGATCGTCAGCGATCCGCAGCGTCTTGCCGCGATGAAGCATGTCGACTATGTGCGCCTCGGCGGCGCGGAGAGTGTCGAGACGATCATGTGGCTCGCGATGCGCGGCGCGCTCGGCGACAAGGTTCGCGAACTGCACCGCAACTACTATCTGGCGACCAGCACCGCGATGGCCGTGACGATCTACGAAGACGAGGTGGCGCAATGAACCCACAACTGGTCGGCATCGAGGAACTGACGGGCACCTATCCGTTCGATATTCGCCAGAGCATCAAGGCGATGCGCCTGAACCGTTTCTTCTGGCAGATGCGCGAAGCGCCGGCGCGTACGCTGTGGCTGGAGAACCGCGCGGCCGCTTACGATGCGGCGAAACTCACGCAGGAAGAGCGCACACTGGTCGACAACACGGACTGGATCGGCCTCGTGCGCTATGGTGTGTGCTTCTTCGTGCTGGAGAAGTTTGCGCGCGTGGTGAAGATCACGAACCTCGGCATGTACGCGAGCATGCGCGGTGAAACGCTCGAAGCGTTTCTGAAAACGCGCAAGGTGCCCGAGGCGGTTTAAAGCCGCCGGGGGCTGGTTGGCCGATCCGGTTGCCTGGTATCAGTGTGCCGAATCACTCGCCCAATCGCGTGAAGATCATGCCGACGCCATCACGACTCTGAAAAACGACGCGGTCTGGCAGTTCATCGTCACCGTCGGCATTTGCCGGTGCGGCGTCGACGTTTATCGGCAGCATGAACTCGGTCGCCTGCACCTGAGCGTCGGGATCGTTGTCGAGAAAACATCGAACCACCGCATCGATGACGGACGTGCGGCAAAACGGTTGCATCGTCCATGCGCGCTGCGTGCCGGTAGCAAGTACTTGCGATGGTCCGAGATAAACACGCTCGCCGTTGTCGATTTCCTCGGCTTGCTGTTTGGCGGTCGACCTTTGCTCATCGATTTGAGTACGAGTAGGCCGACGAACTCTTTCTTGCGTGTCCGAGGGGATCAATGCGGATGCGAGCGTATTCAGACCGAGCAGAAAGAACGCATTGGTGTAATTGACTCGCTGGACAGAGCGCACGGCGCCCGGATTAGGAGAACCTTGCTGCTTTGCCTTGACGGATTTCGCGCTGCCGGCTGAGAACTTGCCATGCGCTGTGACGAGATCCAGCCCGGTGGGCGTGAGAGCGGAAGCGATAACGCGTCCCTCCGTCGGCGCTCCACCGAGTTTCATCTTGGCCTTGGCGTTCGAGTAAATCTGGCGTTTCCATTCGCTTTTCGCCATGCCGCCGATCTCGCTGAATGCGCTTGCGGATCCTTTCGCATCGACGAGACAAACCTCATTCGCCGAAGCAAACACGAAGTCCGGATACGCGCTAGCCGTCGTGGAGGCGACGCAGTCCTCCCAATGACCGCTCCACGCATAACCGAGTCCCTGCATTTCCAGATATGCAATTGCGGCGCCGATCGTTCCTTTGATGCTCGAAGCCACGAAGTCTTTGGCGTTTGCGAAATTGTGGTGCAGATAGATGCGCTTCGTGGGCGGTGCCGCAATTCCCTTAGGAGGATAGAGCGTCAAATAGGACAGTGACGCCGTCGCCAGCCCAGCGCCTGCCAGATGACCCCTCAATCCGATCCTGGGGCCCAATATCGAGGCGCGCGTCGCGGCATACGCGAATAGCAAAGGATTGATACTAAGCGGCGTGCTGCTGTATGGGGAAACCACCTTGTCCCATACGGCGTTTGTTGTCTTGATGTGCCTGAACTTGTAATACTCGCGACGCGGTACGTCCGCGTTACCTAAGAACCACATCGATTTCCCCGTTTTTTGTGCCGGCCGAAAAGTGTCTAAGTTGCTATTCGCGTATTGGAAGCAAAGAGTCGTTCGGTACTTTATGTTTGTTTTGCCACACACGAGCTGCACTAAAGAACACACGTGCGCAGGCAGCCCGGGATCATAGCGCAGGTTGCCTCAGGCAGTGTTCACCGGTTCGACTCGCATTCCGACGCATATGCGAAGGGCATGGATGTCGTGACTTTTCTGTGAAACGCAGCAAGTCATTCGCGAATGAGTCTTTTCCGCTTTACTCAATGTTCTCCGTCGCATTGCAATGAGCGCATCGGTACTCATCGGGTTTTCCCGCATCGCCTGTCGCTTCTCCACGTTTCTCCTAATGCGCTAAACCCCTCATCCGTAAATAAAAAAACCTACCGACCTCAATGGAATGTGCTAGAAAATAACAATTGCACGGGCACGAGAAATAGCCGCACGGGGCAAGTCGTTTTCGGCTTTCAAAACTCTTATCGGCCGCGAGGTGGATCATGAGAACAAAGACCCTATTAGGGTTTGGGGTGACGGCGGTTGTCTCGGCGTTAACGCTGCAATGTGCCCCAGCCTGGGCCGACGGACCGGAAAAGGCTTATGCGACCGCTGACGACGACGTGCCTACCGGCTCGCTCAGTCCGAACGAGTATCAGGTCAATGCGGACGGCATGAAAGAAGATCCGAATGCCAAGATGTCCGAAGTGGCCCGCGCTTATCGCAACGGCTATATCAATCGCGGCAAACAGGATCAGGCCGATTACCAGGCCATGATCGACTCGCACAATCACGGACAACGGCAACCCGCGAAGACCGATGTCGCGCGGGTGGACGTACCGCCGCTGCCGGCCGGTGGCGTTCCCGAAGACGACAACTCGAAGTACACGAGCATTCCGCCGCAACCTCGGCAATACGCACAGCGTCAGGTGCCGCAACCCGTACAGCCGGCGCAACCGCTCCAACCCGCACCGCAGCCGCAGTATCGGCAGGCTTATCAGGAGCCGCAATACGCACCGGCCATGCCTATGCAATACCAGCAGGCGCCCGCTTATGCGCAGATGCAGCCGCAACCGATGTACGCCGATAATCAACCCATGTACGTGCAGCAGGAATATGCGCCGCGTCCGCCTGTGCAGTACGTGCCGGTCTATGCACAGCCGCAGTACGACGAAATGCCGGTCGTGGAAACGGTGATGCAACCGGTCGCGCCTGCCGTTGCTTATCAGGTTTATCGGCCGCCGGTCTATTGGGGGCAGCCGCGTATGTACGCGTATCGCGCGCCGATGGTCAGCTATCGCGTGTGGCGGTGATGTAGCTTGTAATCGCAGCGACGAACTTGAAGCGGTGGCGCGGCGAATACGGCGCACGCTCTACATGCTCGCTGCGCGGTCATCGATCTGAATCAGCCCGGCGAAGGCGTGCCGGGCTGAGTACTTTTCGCGTGGTATTCCGCAATTGCCGTAATACGGCATGCGTTTAATTGCGCATTGTTCTATTGCTCGCCAGTTCTCTTTGTTCTCACCGTCACTCTGCCTGGACTATTCGCGGCGATCCGGGTGACAGCGGCAAATGCATTTTCAGCTTCGCCGAGTCCCGCTTCGTTCCTCTTCCTCCCGCCACGGCAGCGCATCGTCCGTTGAAGCAGAGTGACGATGTCGACTTTTGGCGTGTTGGCGAAAAGCTGGCTGGTAGTCGCAATGTCCGATCACAATGAAGGTGCCTAGCTGTCTTCGCGCAGCAGCGCGTCCGTGGTAACGACGGTGCAGTATTCCAAGTGCAGATTCGCGAGTGACATCGCATGAACCTCTTCCGCGCTGCGACGCGTTCCGTTCCAGTCGATTCGCGCGAAAGTGAAGCAGCCGTCGGCAACGAGGTAGGTATCGAAACTGAGATTGCCAGCCATCCGGACCGTAGCTTCCACGGAGTTGTTGGTGATGACGCCGGCGACGACCAGCGTATGGTGGCCCGCGGCTCTCAGCCGATCCTCCAGACCGGTCCTGATGAACGCATTGTTCGTCTGTTTGGCAATAACGGGTTCACCGGCAATGGGTGTGTTCGACGCTTTGAATTCATGTCCAGGTTGGCCGGGTCGATAGTGGGACATGGCCTCGGTAGAGTCGTGCCGGATATGCCATACGGGCCAGCCCCGGCTGCGCCAATACGCGAGTAGTCGGCTCACCTGCGTTTCAGCGTGAGGGTTGTTGCGTTCTCCCCAGCTGGGATGATCGATCGCCTGTTGCAGGTCGATCAGCAGGAGGACGGCGCCAGCGGAGGGAAGCGGAGGACGCATGTGTCGAATGAATCGATGTGGGTCGAAGGCCGGAATCGCGAGCCGGATATATGCGGACTCTATCGCATGACGGCCACTGTACTCTGCAAAGAATCTACTGTCGCACGGCTAGCTCGCGATTTCCCCGCCCGAGAGCCATGTATGATGGCGGGCTCGCGCCCGGGCACTGTGCCCACGGGAGCGGTCGGCAGCAGACTGCTCGCCGCGCCGACCCGGCGCCCACGCATCCATTCACGATGATCCAGAGGAACACCGCCATGACGGCTGCAACGCAATTCGATCAGGTTTCTGTTGTTAAGAAAGCCAACGTCTACTTCGACGGCAAGTGCGTGTCGCACACCGTTCTTTTCGCCGACGGCACGCGCAAGACGCTCGGCGTGATCCTGCCGGGCACGCTGAACTTCGGCACCGACGCACCGGAGCTGATGGAAGTGCAGGCCGGCAAGTGCCGTATTCGCCTCGATGGCAGCGACGAGTGGAAAACCTACGCCGCGGGCGAATCGTTTTCGGTGCCGGGCGAGAGCCGCTTCGATATCGATGTGGTCGAAACGCTCGATTACGTTTGCAGCTATCTGTAAGCAGTAGTGGGTGCGGGCTTACGCCTCATCAACCACACTCATCCGCACCCCCAGCGTCTCGTACAACTGCGCCCAGCCACGCGGCGTAACCTGCACCGCGCGCGACGAAGGCGAACGCATCAGCCAGCCGTTATCGCATAGCGTCGACATGAATTTCGCGCCGAGCGGACCAGCAAGATGGTGCTGCCGCTCGGTCCAGTCGAGGCACTGGCGGGCGATGCCATGCTTACCCGGCCGCAGCGTCGCGACATCGATACCGAGATCGCCGAAAAACTGCGTGCCGGTGGGCGTCACCTCGAAGCGCTTGTCGCTTCCGGCCGCGAGAAAACCGCGCTCCATCAATTGCTGCGTGATCGCCACGCCGACCTGACCCGCCAGATGGTCGTAACAGCATCGCGCGACACGCAGTGTCCGCGCCTCGCGCCCATGCGGTTTGCGGCGCACTGGCGTTCGCGCGGCGATCGTCGCAAGGTTTTCGAGCAGCGCGGCCACTTGCGCATCCGCAAGCCGGTAGTAGCGGTGACGCCCTTCTTTTTCGACGCTGAGCAGGCCGCCATCCAGCAATTTCGCGAGGTGGCTGCTCGCGGTCTGCGCCGTGACGCCGGCCGCGTAGGCCAACTCGCCGGCGGGCAGCGCGCGGCCATCCGCGAGGGCCATCAGCATGGCCGCGCGGGCGGCGTCCGCGATCAGGAACGCCGTGGCGGCGACTTTCGGTTGAACGTCCATATCTGTCTCCTGCACATTTATTCACAGCGTAGCCGAATCTCGCAGTCGCATACTTCGACGCGTGTCGAAGCATCCCGGGTGGCCGATCCTGAATACTGAAGCGATACCCGCCGGAATTTACCGGCTTCGCTTCGGGAAATCGCCTGATGAACACTCGAATACAGCAGCGTGCCGTACTGCTCGCGACCAGCATCAGCTACGTCGTCGTGATCCTCGATACGTCGATCGTCAATGTCGCGCTCGCGCCGATAGCCACGAGTCTCGCAAGCGGGCTGAGCGGTCTGCAATGGGTCGTCAACGCCTATACGCTGACGTTTGCGAGCCTGCTATTGTCGGGCGGCACGCTGGGCGACCGCGTCGGCGCGCGCAACGTCTATATCGCCGGGCTCGCGATTTTCACCGGCGCGTCGGCGCTGTGCGGCATTGCGTCCGGCCTCGCGATGCTGATCGGCGCGCGCATTGCGCAGGGCATCGGCGCGGCGCTGCTGGTGCCCGCATCGCTCGCGCTGATCAATCGCGCGTGCCCGCATCCTCGCGAGCGCGCGGCTGCGTTCGGCGTATGGGCGGCACTCGGTGGTCTCGCGATGGCGGCCGGGCCATTGATTGGCGGTGTGCTGATCGGCCTTATCGGTTGGCGCAGCATTTTTCTGCTGAACGTGCCGGTCTGTCTGGCCGGCATTGTGCTCGCGCTCAGAGTCGATACACAGGTGTCGGCCACGGCCTCGCGTCGTTTCGATATTGCCGGACAGATCGCGGCCATCGCGACGCTCGCGCTGTTGAATATCACGGTGATTGAATTGCCGGCCTACGGGTGGTCGGCGCCGATTATCGTCGCCGGCTTTGCGGCTACGCTGGCGGCGGGTTGCGCATTCGTTGCAATCGAAACCAGACGTTCGCAGCCGATGCTGCCCATCGTGCTTTTTCGCCATGCCGGCTTTTCCAGCGCGATTTTCGTGTCGATGGTGTCGGCGTTTGCGTTTTACGGGCTGATGTTCGATCTCAGCCTGTACTTCCAGCATCAGCGTGGCGACACGCCGATGCAGACCGGACTCGCATTTTTGCCGCTGACGGTGGTCGTGCCGATCGGCAGTCTGCTGTCGAAACGCGCGGTGAGCTGGCTGGGACCGGGACGTCTCGTGGCCGGCGCGTGCATGCTTGCGGCGCTGGGTTATATCGGCCTCTGGGTGATCGTTGGCCGTTTTCCGTCGTTGCCGTTTGCGTTGGCGTTGCCCGCGATCGGCGTTGCCGCGAGTCTGATCACGCCCGCGACAACCGCAACGTTGATGGCATCGGTCGACAGCAGCCGCTCCGGCATCGCGGCGGCGGTGCTCAATGCCGCGCGTCAGACCGGCGCGGTGCTCGGCGTCGCGATTTCGGGGAGCATGATCGCGATCGCGCATTCGATCGCAGGCGGCATGCGCGGCGGGCTACTGCTTTCGGGCGCGCTGTCGATTGCAGCCGGCGTGTTCTGGTGGCTTGCGTCGATCCCGACCCAAGCCATCCGCAATCAGACATCCGGCTGATCGCGGGTCAGGCTTCTTCGGCGTCGCCCTTCGCGACGATCTGCTGGATCGCCTGCACGAATTGCTCGACCGGCTGTCCGCCCGTCACCAGATAGCGCTGGTTGAAGATAATCGACGGCACCGACTGAATGCCCATCTGCTGATTGCTTTGCTCCGCCTCGCGAACCTCGTCGGCATAGGCGCCGCTCGTCAGCACTTCGCGCGCTTCGTCGGCATCGAGTCCGACCGATTGAGCCGTTTCGACCAGTACGTCATGGTTACCGGGGTTCTTGCCGTCGGCGTGATAGGCGCGCAGCAGCGCGAGCTTGAGCGGCAGCTGTTGCCCCTTCAGGCCCGCCCAGTGCAGCAGGCGGTGCGCGTCGAACGTGTTGTAAGTGCGCGTGCGCGGGCCGAAATCGAAGCCGACGCTCGCGCCGCGTTCGCGGATCATCGCCTGCGTTTCGGCGATTTGCGCGGGCGTGCGGCCGTATTTCTTGCCGAGATAATCGACGATGTCTTCGCCGTCCGGTCCCATCTCCGGATTCAGTTCGAACGGATGGACGACGATCTGTGCGTCGACGCTGTCGTGCAGGCGCTCGAGCGCGAGCTGAAGCGACGACAGGCCGATTGCGCACCACGGGCACGCGATGTCGGAGACGAAATCGATCGTGAGCTGCTGTTTCATGACGGTCCTTGCGGGAGTAACGTGCTGGCGCGCCGACTGGATGCCGGAGCAACGAATAGCGACAGCGTAGCGTGAATCGTCCCTGCGTGCAGCCGTGCCGAATTTGACCGCAAGAGCCGGAGTGTTTTGGCGTCGGCGCGCTCGTACACTAGCGTATCGAACCATTTCCATAGCGCTGCCGGCGAAGCCGGCCGCCAGCCAACCGACGATGAACTCACACCGAACCGCGACTTCCCCACTCGCCGCGACGATCTCCCCCGCGCCAACCATCGATAGCCGCGTCGATGCGCTCGACTGGCGCCAGATCGAACAGGACCTCGATCAATACGGTTGTGCCGCCGTACCGCAACTGATCAGCCCGCGCGAGTGCGACGCGCTCGCGGCGCTCTATCCGCGCGACGACCTTTATCGCAGCCGCGTCGTGATGGCACGCCACGGTTTCGGCCGCGGCGAATACAAGTACTTTGCCTATCCGCTGCCGACGCTCATCGGCGAATTGCGCGGCGCGATCTATCCGCATCTGGTGCCGGTTGCGAACCGCTGGAACCGCGCCATGGGCATCGACGTGCGTTACCCGGAAGAACACGCGGAATTCATTCGACGCTGCCACGACGCCGGCCAGGTTCGCCCGACGCCGCTGATCCTGCAATACGGCGAAGGCGATTACAACTGCCTGCATCAGGATCTTTATGGCGAGCATGTATTTCCGCTGCAGGTCGCGATACTGCTATCGGAGCCGGGGCGTGATTTCACCGGCGGCGAGTTCGTGATGACCGAGCAGCGTCCGCGCATGCAATCGCGCGCCGAAGTCGTGCCGCTCGCGAAGGGCGACGCGGTCGTGTTTACCGTGAATAGTCGGCCGGTGCAGGGCACGCGCGGGCCGTATCGCGTGAATCTGCGGCATGGCGTGAGCCGTTTGCGCTCCGGGCATCGGCATACGGTCGGGATCATCTTTCACGACGCGCAGTAAGCGCTCTAAAGGCAATGGCGCGGCACCGAGCTCCATGAGACGATAAAGGCCGCGTTTTCAGCGATTCCCGAAGCTCAGCGAAATAGCCGCCACGTCCGATGGAAAACCTGCTCAAGAAACTCGACCTCACTTCGCTGCGCCTGTTCGTCGCCGTCTGTCAGGAGCGCAACATCGCGCGCGCGGCGGAGCGCGAGTTCATCGCATCGTCGGCGGTGAGCCGGCGCATCGCCGAGATCGAGGCAATGATCGGTCTGCCGGTCATTCAGCGCCAGTCGCGCGGCATCACCGTGACACCGGTCGGCGAAACCGTGCTGCGCTACGCGCTCGCGATCATCGGCAACATCGAGCAGATGAGCGCGGAGTTGTCGCGCTTTTCGTCGGGCGTGAAAGGGCGCGTGCGGGTGGTCGCGAATCTGTCGTCGATCGTGCAGTTTCTGCCCGAAGACGTCGCCGCGTTCGGCCGCGCGTTTCCGGACGTGTCGATCGAACTCGAAGAAGAAAACAGCGCGGACGTGCTGCGTATCGTCGATGAACACGGCGCGGATTTCGGCATCTGCAACCGGGTAGAAGGCAGCGAGGCGTTCGAGCAGGTGCCGTATCGCCAGGACCGGCTTGCGGTGCTGGTACCGGGCGGTCATCGGCTCGCGGGCACCACGCGCGTCGCGTTCGATGAACTGCTCGACGACAGCTTCGTCGGGCTACGCAGCGAAAGCGCGCTGACGCGTCTGCTCGCGCAGCAGGCCACGAGCGCCGGGCGGCCGCTCGATGTGCGGATCCGCGTGAGCAGTCTCGACGCGCTGTGCCGGATGGTGCATGCGGGGCTCGGCATTGCGATCGTGCCCGAGCAGGTCGCGCAGCTGTATGTGAATACGCTCGACGTGCGCCTGCTGTCGCTCGGCGATGCATGGGCCGAGCGACATCTGATCATGATCTTCAAGGCACGCGAGCAGTTGAGCGCGAGCGCGGCCGCATTGGTCGCGTTTCTCGGCAGCCAGGGCCAGAGTCAGGCTTAGACAGCTCACGTAAAACACTGTGCCGAACGCCGCGGGCAACGCAAGTACCGCGGCCAACTCATACCGCGGCGCAGCATTCGAGCATTCGCGAAACGAGACGGCAGCATTGCCAGACCAACACTTCGGCATCGACATTGCGCGCCGTATAGTGGGCGCAAGGAGATGCCTCGATGAGCGATACGATTCGTCTGGACGGCCGTGTGCTGTACCTGTCGCAGGACCCGGCGGTGATCGAAGCGCAACTGGCCGGCGAAAACTTCACGTGCGCGACGGCAGGGCCGCTGCGCGACAACGTTTCCACCGACGAAATCACACCGGTCACCGTGATGCTCACGTACGACGAGCGCCTCGGCCAGTATCCGTACGTCGGCTTCAAGGCGGGCGAGCGTGTGCCGATCGGCCGCAACGCGGTGAAGGACGGCGGCTTCCAGGTGACGGTGGCGGGCAAGCGCTATGGCAAGGGTTCGTCGCGCGAATCGAGTCCGCTCGCGGAGTTGTCGGCCGGTATCCGGCTGATCGTCGCGGAGAGCTTCGAGCGGATCTATCAGCAGAACTGCGACAACATCGGCATTCTGACCACCACTGATTTTCCGGTGCTCGATCGCCTGGTTGCGGGCGAAGCCGTGCCGATCGACGAATTCCTGAAGGGCCGCGATGCGCTGACGCAACAGATCATCCGCAGCGGCGGATTGCTCGCGTACAGCAAATTCGCGGACTGGCCGGTGCCGGGCGAGCGCGATAGCGCGACCGCAATCGATGCGGCGTCCACCGAACCGAAGACGCTGGTCGAGAAGATCATCGAGCGTCATCTGCATCCGGGTACCGTGAGCGCGCGACGGGGCGATGGCGTATTCATCGCCGCCGACTGGCGCTTCAGCCACGACTATTTCACCGGGATGTGCGCGCACCTGATGCATCGCGCGTTCGGCAAGCCGGCGCCGTTGCATGCGCCCGATCACATCATCGCGTTTCAGGATCATCTGGTGCTCGCGCCGCAAAGTATTCCGCACGTGCGCGACGGCTTGCTGCCTGGTGTCGCGAATCTGATGGAAGGCCATACGTCGTTCGCACGCGACTATCCGGTGCGCGCGCATGGCGCGCTCGACGGCGCGCCGGGTTCGGAAGGGATCTGTCATGCGTTGATGGCCGAGCAATACGTGTTGCCGGGCCAGGTCGCGTGCGGCACCGATTCGCACACGCCGCATTCGGGCGCGCTCGGCTGCCTCGCGTTCGGTGCGGGCGCAACCGAGATCGCGAATAGCTGGGTAACGGGCTACGTGCGCTGCAAGGTGCCGCAGACGCTGCGTATCGAGATCGACGGCCGCCTGCGCGATGGCGTCAGCGCGAAGGACGTCGTGCTGCATCTGTTGCATCTCGATGCGATCCGCTCAGGCGGCGCGATCGGTCTCGTGTTCGAATATGGCGGCGAGGCGGTGCGCGCGATGTCGATCGACGAACGCGCGACGCTGGCCAACATGGTCGCGGAACTCGGCGGCTTTACCGGCATCGTCGAGCCTGACGAACGCACGGTCGCGTTTCTGAAGGAACGGCGTGGCATCGATTTCGCGCTTGAAAGCTGGATGAAAAGCGATGCGGGCGCGAGCTATCACGACACGATCCGTATCGATGCGAACGCAATCGAACCGATGCTCGCGCGTCCGGGCGACCCCGGCAACGGCATGCCGGCGCCGCAACTGAACGAGGACGTCGCGATCGATATCGCGTACGGCGGCTCGTGCACCGCGGGCAAGCGCGAAGACTTCGATTTCTATCACGAGGTGCTGCGCTGGGGTGTCGAGCATGGTATTCGCGTTGCGGACGGCACGCGTCTGTATCTGCAGTTCGGCACGATGGCGGTGCGCGCGTACTGTGAAGAGCAGGGCTATCTGCCGGTGTTCGAACGCGCGGGCGTGACACTCGTGATGCCGGGCTGCGGCTCGTGTGCGAACTGCGGGCCGGGGCAATCGGCCGATGCGAAGGACGTGACGATCAGCGCGATCAACCGCAATTTCCCGGGCCGCTCGGGGCCTGGCGATGTATGGCTCGCGAGTCCCTATACGGTCGCGGCGAGCGCGTTGGCCGGAAAAATTATGACCTTCGAACAATTGAAGCGCGCGCACGGCTAGAATGCTGGCCGGAATTCGGCCCGGCAGCGCAGCCTGACAGCGCGATCCGGCAGCAGCGTGACAAAGGAGACACACAACATGGCATCCCCCGACCAAGCGGGGTCCGTCGCGCGCAGCGGCGGCAACGCAGCCTATCCCGCCGGCGCGGCGACTCAATCCGCCGACACGGCCGACACGCCCGGTACCACCGGCGCCACCGCGTCGCTCGACGCAGGCAGCATTTCCGCACGCCTCGACAGGCTGCCCGCCACGCGTTCCATCTGGAAGTTCGTGGTGCTGCTGAGCCTCGGCTTCTTCTTCGAACTCTACGACCTGCTTTATTCCGGCTATGTCGCGCCGGGTCTCGTCAAGAGCGGAATACTCACCGCGACCACGCACGGGCTGTTCGGCTCGACCGGTGTCGCGAGCTTTATCGCCGCGCTGTTCAGCGGCCTGTTTATCGGCACGATCGCGTGCGGTTTTCTCGCGGATCGCTTCGGGCGCCGCGCGGTGTTCACGTATTCGCTGCTGTGGTACACGGCGGCCAATGTCGTGATGGCGTTTCAGGAGACCGCCACTGGCCTCAATTTCTGGCGCTTTATCGCGGGTGTCGGCATCGGCGTCGAACTGGTGACGATCGGTACTTACATTTCCGAGCTGGTCCCCAAGCAGATTCGCGGCCGTGCATTCGCGTGCGAGCAGGCGGTCGGTTTTACCGCGGTGCCGGTCGTCGCGTTTCTGTCGTGGTTTCTGGTGCCGCGCACGCTGCTCGGTCTCGACGGCTGGCGCTGGGTCGTGCTGATCGGCGCGCACGGCGCGTTGTTCGTGTGGTGGATTCGTCGCGCGCTGCCGGAAAGCCCGCGCTGGCTCGCGCAGCGCGGACGTCTTGCCGAAGCCGATAGCGTGATGCGCACACTCGAAGCAAAAGTACGCAGCGAATACGGCCGCGAGTTGCCGCCGCCCGCGCCGCCGGTGCCGGTCGCGCCGCGCGGCAGCTTCCGCGACATGTGGGTGCCGCCGTACCGCAGCCGCACGCTGATGATGACGATCTTCAACATCTTCCAGACGGTCGGCTTCTACGGCTTCGCGAACTGGGTGCCGACGCTGCTGATCAAGCAGGGCATCACGATTACGACGAGCCTGATGTATTCGAGCGTGATCGCACTGGCCGCGCCGATCGGTCCGGTGATCGGCCTCTTTATCGGCGATCGTTTCGAGCGCAAGACCGTGATCGTCGTGATGGCCGGCGTGAATATCGTGTGCGGGCTATGGTTCAGCCAGGCATCGGGCGCGGTGCTGCTGGTGAGCCTCGGCGTGTGCCTGACGCTCGCCGGCAACATCATTTCGTATAGCTATCACGCGTATCAGACCGAGCTGTTCCCGACCAGCATCCGGGCGCGCGCAGTCGGCTTCGTCTACTCGTGGAGCCGTTTTTCCGCGATTTTCACCGCGTTCATGATCGCGGCCGTGCTGCGCAACTTCGGCACGACCGGCGTGTTCGTGTTCATCGCCGGCGCGATGCTGATCGTGATGCTGGCGATCGGTTTGATGGGTCCGCGCACCAACGGGCTCGAACTCGAGAAGATCTCCGAGTAACGAGCAAGTAGCGCGCGTTCAGAACAACTGCCTTTGCCCCGACATCAGCGTCGTGAAGTCGTCGCGCAGCATAGGCAGAATCGCATCGGCCACCGGCTGCAATTGCCGCGTCAGATAGTGCTCGTAGTCGATGGCCGAGCTCAGCGTTTCGAGCGGTTCGGGGCCGGCCACCGTCATCACGTAGCTGATCCAGCCGCCGTTCTGATATTGCAGCGGACGTCCCTGCTTGCGGTTGAAGTCATCGGCAACGCGCGCGGCGCGCACATGCGGCGGCACGTTGCGTTCGTAAGCATCGATTGGCCGGCGCAACTGCTTGCGATACACGAGCTGTTCGTCGAGCCGGCCCGCGAGCGTATCGCGTACATAGTCGCGCACGTAATCCTGATACGGCTGCTGTCTGAAGATGCGCCCGTATAGCTCCTGCTGGAATTGCTGCGCGAGCGGCGTCCAGTCCGTGCGCACGGTTTCGAGCCCTTTGTAGACGACGTCCTCGCTGCCGTCCGGCAGCACGGTGAGACCCGCATAGCGTTTCTTGCTGCCTTCCTCGGCACCGCGCACCGTCGGCATGAAAAAGCGCCGGTAGTGCCGCTCGAATTGCAGTTCGAGTGCGCTGTCGAGTCCGAAACGGGCCTGCAGTGTGTCGCGCCACGCCGCGTTGATATGTTCGACCAGCGCGCGTCCGATGCGCGCGGCGTCGTCCTCGCCGTGCGCATGCTTCAGCCACACGAAGGTCGAATCGGTGTCGCCGTAGATCACTTCATAGCCTTGCGCCTGAATCAGCTCGCGCGTCGTATGCATGATCTCGTGACCGCGCATCGTGATCGACGACGCAAGACGTGGGTCGAAAAAGCGGCAACCGGTCGAGCCGAGCACACCGTAGAACGCGTTCATGATGATCTTCAGCGCCTGCGACAACGGCTTGTTGTGTTCGCGCTTGGCTGCTTCGCGCGCCTGCCAGACCTGCGTGACCACCGACGGCAGACAGTGGCGCGTGCGTGAGAAGCGCGCGCCGAGAAAGCCCGGCACCGAGTGCTCATCGTCGGGATGCCGCATCCCTTCGATCAGACCTAGCGGATCGATCAGAAACGTCCGGATGATCGACGGATAAAGGCTCTTGTAGTCGAGCACCAGCACCGAATCGTAGAGGCCAGGCCGCGAGTCCATCACGAAGCCGCCGGGGCTCGCGGCACCGGCCACGTCGCCGAGATTCGGCGCGACATAGCCTTGCCGATGCATGCGCGGCATGTACAGATGCGTGAATGCCGCAACCGAGCCGCCGCTGCGATCGGCGGCGAGACCGGTGACGGTCGCGCGTTCGAGCAGGAACGGCAGCAGCTCCGTCTTCGCGAAGATGCGCGTGACCAGCTCGCAATCCTTCAGGTTGTAGCGCGCGAGTTCGGGCTTGTCCTCGTCGAAGCGGCGCTGGATTTCATCCATCCGCTGATACGGGTTGTCGATCGCCTTGCCTTCGCCGAGCACCGAACGCGACACGTATTCGAGGCTGAACGACGGGAAGGTCCACGTCGCCGATTTCAGCGCCTCGATACCGTCAATGATCAAGCGGCCCGCCGCGCCCGCGAAGAAGTGATTGCGCGTGACGCCATGTTCGCGCCACTCCATCACCGCACCGCCGCGGCCGATGCGCAGCGGCACCCGATACTGCTCCGAATGTTGCTGCAGCACTTTCAGATCGAACTGCACGAGATTCCAGCCGATGATCGCATCGGGATCGTGCCGCTCCATCCATTCGATCAGCTTTTCGAGCAGTTGCGCGCGGGTGTCGCAGTATTCGAGTTTGAAGTCGAGCGGGCCCGCTTCGGCATTTGGCGGTCCGAGCATATAGACCTGCCGTTCGCCGCAGCCTTCGAGCGCGATCGAATACAGCTCCGCGTGCGCACTCGTTTCGATATCGAGCGACACGAGTTTCAGCGGCGGACGATAACCGGTGGCGGGTTTCAGTTCGCCATTCACTAACGAAGCCGGCGCTGCAGCCGGGGAACCGTTCTGTTGCGCGTCGCCGGTGAAGTACACGGGCGCGGTGATGAAGCGCTCCATCATGTAGCGCTCGTGAGGCTGGATATCGGCTTCGTAGACGTCGACGCCGCCTTCTCTCAAGCGCTTTTCGAGCCCCTTCAGTTGACGATATTGCGGGCAGTAAAGCCCGATGACCGGCCGATGCTGGAAGTCGTACAGGTCGAGCGCGCGCAGCTCCGTTTGCGTTTCGCGGCGCAGGATCGTTTCGGCGCGTTCGCGCTGTTCGGCGGGAATGAAGGCGACCGAAGGTTGAGGGCGCAAGCGGATGTGGCGCGGCCCGCTGTCCGTGGCCAGCCAGAATTCGATCTCCGTGCCGGCGGGAGTGTCCCGCCAATGCCGGGTCAGAATGAAACCCTGCTCAAGCTCAGTCAAACTTCCACCTTTTATCGGACGTCATCGCCTCGCGCGATTTTACCGCCGTGGGCGGCGACGCAGAGGTCCGCAGAGGTGCGGGATTCTGTAGTTTGACCGGCCGATAGAGGGTAGAGCAGGGTAGCGTGCGGTGAATAAAAAAGGCGCTTCGTATGAAGCGCCTCAATGAAGAAAAACACCAATCCGTCAGTCAAGCATGCTCAGGCTTCCAGCGCCAAGGTCGCGAACGTACCCAGCCAGTGTTCGCCCATGTAGTCGCCGGCCACATGCGCCAGCGCGCTTTGCAGATGATGTTCGGCGGTGTCGAACAGCACGGTGCGGCGCACGTCGCCGGCCGGCAGCGCCCGCGCGAGCGAGCGCTGGCACCATGCGCGGCTCAGATTCAGGCCGTCCAGATGCGCGATCTTGCCGTCACTGCGATCGGTTACGGTGGCCGGCTCGAATAGCGTCGCCGGCTGTTTCGCGCCGAGGTCGGGCAGGAAGCGGCCGAACCACGTGGCGAACTGCGCGGGCGGCAGCACGCGGCGCATCAACTCCGCTTCCATCAGCGACGGCGACAGGAATTCGTCGCCGGCCGGCTCCCAGGCCTGACACGCGACGTCGTTCAGAAACCAGCGCTCCGCGGTACTGACGATCAGCGCTTCGAGCGATTCGCGCGAGGTTTGCCGCGCGAAATCGAGCGTCAGTGCGAGCGCGAACGCCATGTTGAAGTGCGTGCCGACGCGCAGCGGGTAGGTCGCCTTCGGCAAAAATTCCTCGAAGCGGTCGACGAAGGTAGCCGTCAGCGGCGCGAAGGATTTGTTCCAACGCGCGGCTTCCGAAATCTTCATCGACTGCAATTGCGCGCTGAGCGCGAGCAGCCACGCCCAGCCATACGGCCGCTCGAAACCGCGGTTGTGCGGCAGGTCGAGATAGGCGAGTTCACCGGCAACGTTCGCGTCGGTGAAATGCTCGTCGACCACCGCGACGATGCGCGCGGCCTCCGGCAGATCCGGAAAGCGCTCCAGCAGATGCAGGATCAGCCAGTAGCCGTGCACGCACGAATGCCAGTCGTAGCTGCCGTAAAAGATCGGATGCAGCGCGCGCGGACCCTGCACGTCCTGCGGCCCGTCGAGCGAGTGCGTGAGCTTGTTCGGATATTCGCGCGTCAGATGCGCAAGCGCGAGATTGGCGAATTTGGATGCGAGTTCGCGGGTGAGTTGGGCAGTCATCGGCGGCTCCTCAGAAGCGGAATACGAACAGGTACAACAGTATGGTGTTGACCATCAGCAATAGTAAAGCGGTCGGCCATTGCGCCTTGATCACGCCGTTCTGGTCTTTCAGTTCCAGCAGCGCGGCGGGGACGATGTTGAAGTTCGCCGCCATCGGCGTCATCAGCGTGCCGCAGAAGCCGGACAGCATGCCGATCGCGCCCAGAATCGCCGGGTTGCCGTGGAACTGATGCACGATCAACGGCAGGCCGATGCCGGCGGTCATCACCGGAAACGCGGCGAATGCGTTGCCCATGATCATCGTAAAGAGCGCCATGCCGAACGTGTAAGCCGCGACGACCGCGAATGAGGAATCGACCGGTATCCACGTCTTGACGAGATCCGACACGACATGACCGACGCCGGCCACCGCGAACAGCGCGCCGAGCGCGGCCAGCATCTGCGGCAGGATCGCGGCCCAGCCGACGGTATCCATCGTGTGGCGGGCGTCCTTCAGCGCATGCACTGGGGAGTCGCGCAGCATGAACAGCGCCGCGCCGAATGCGACCAGCGTGCCGAGCACCAGCGAAATCAGCGTGACGTTCTTCGCTTCGACGAACGGCACGTATTTCAGCGTCAACGTGCCCACCAGCGTGATGACCGGAATCAGCAGCGCAGGGATGAACAGCTTGTTGCCGAAGCGTTGCGCGTTCGCTTCGCGGCGCGCGGCGGCCGCTTCGCCGGCGTTGTCGTTGCGGCCTTTGCCGAGCTTGCCGGAACCGGCGATCAGCGCCAGCGCGATCGCGAGGCAGCCGGTGACGAAATGCGGCAGTTCCGCGCCGAACAGGAACGTCAGCGCGTAAATGCCCCAGAACAGAAAGTTGACCACGCGGCGCGGGTTCGAACGGTCGCGCAGATTGAAGAACGCGAACGCGGCGAACATCAGGCCGGCGAGCACGTACAGCGATTCGAGCTTGATCATCGCGCGGCGCCTCGTCCCAGGGTGTTCATCTTGTGCGACAGATTGCGATCGAGCAGAATCAGACGCACGACATGAATGACGAGCGCGGCGATCGCGGTCGGAATCGCCCATACCGACACCTGCAACGGCTCGACGATGACGCCGTTCTGTTCGAGAAAGCCCTTGATTAGCAGGATCGATTGAATCGCGATGAAGATGTCTTCGCCGAAGAACACGGCGATATTGTCGACCGCCGATGCATTCGCGCGAATCTGCTGACGCACCGCGTCGGGCAGTTCGCCGTAGCGGTTCGCGGCAGCCGCTTCGGCCATCGGCGCGATCAGCGGACGCACCATTTGCGCGTGACCGCCGAGCGACGTCAGACCGAGCGCGGCGGTAATCTGCCGGATCACGAAGTACAGCATCAGCACACGGCCGGTAGTCGCCGCGCGCAGCCGCGAAATCAGATTGCGCGCCTGTTCCTTCAGGCCGTTGCGTTCGAGCAAGGCAATCACCGGCAGCGTGAGCCAGATCAGGCCCATATAGCGGTTATCCGCGAAGGCTTTGCCGAATGCGCTGATGATCTCGACCGTGTGCAGGCCGCCGGCAATACCGGTTGCGATGCCCGCAATCGTCACCACCAGCAGCGCATTGAAGCGCAATGCGAAGCCGAGTACCACGATCGGCACGCCAATCAACACCCCCATCCGACTCTCCTTTTGATCTTCCCCGATGACCCCGTTGTATTGCCGTTGCGCGTCAGCGCGGCGACGGAATCTACCACGATAATTTATCGATAAATAGTTAAGAAAATGTTTTTATGGGGTAAACGCCAGGACGAGCGATTGCGCGATGGAACGCAGTGGTGAAGGAAATGCAGTGAAGGGCGGACGTGATGCGCACACGCTTGCTCGCTCGCGAAGATGCAAGCGTCGCATGTGTGAAGGTCGATGCTGGAGTAGCGGACGAATGAGCGTCGCGCTAAAGCGCGCCTTTACAGGTGCTCGCCCATTGAGCTATCGCCCTGAGTGGTCAACTGCCGCAATTGCTCCAGCAGCTTCACCGCCGGACTCGGCAAGATGCCTTGGCGCCGGCGAAACGCCGTCAACGTACGGCGCCCGACCGCGCCCGGCATCGCCAGCGTATCGAACACACGCGCCTTGCTCTCGGTCACGTACATCGTCGACGCCATCCAGCTCAGGAAGCCGGAGCGCGCAACCAGACTTTTCAATGCGGTAATCGAGCGCGTTTCGACGACCACATTCGGCAGTCCCAGCCCCTGCTCGGCAAACACGCTTTGCATATGCTCGAACGGCGCGGTGCCGCGCGGCGGAATCGCCCAGCGCTCGTTCAGCGTATCGGCGAGCGTCAGACCGGACTTACTCCGCAACGGATGATCGGTTGCGGCGACCACATAGCTGGTGTCTTCCCAGCGGCAATCGGCGATCGCCGTGATCTCGTCGGTATCGGGCACCACCATGCTGAGCGCGAGATCGATTTCGCGTTTGACGAGCGCATCGGCGAGCCGGTCCCACACGCCTTCGATGATCTGCACACGCAGATTCGGCCACTTGCCGAGCACGCCGCTCACCGCGAGCGGCAGCACGAGGCTCGCGACACTGCCCACCGCGCCCACGCGGATCGTGCCGCGCGCAAGGCCGCGCAGCGCGTCGATTTCCTCGCGCGCCTGTTCGGCTTCGCGTTGCAGCAGAATGGCATGCGGCAGCAGTGCCTCGCCGACCGCGGTCAGATGCATGCCGCGCGAGTGCCGCTCGAACAGCGGCGCGCCGACCTGTTCTTCGAGCCGCCGGATGGTCCGGCTCAGCGCCGGCTGCGTGATATGCAGCGCGTCCGCGGCGCGGCCGAGACTGCCGCTGGCGACGATCGTCGCGAACGCCTGCAATTGCTGAAGGTTATAAGTCATGCCGAAAGGTAATGCCTTTTCTCAAAATAGGCAATTTTGGGTTGGCGAAGCGGCGATGATAATGGCTGTCGGATCTTTCGCGGTTACAAGACAGGAGACTTCGCATGACAGGCAGCGCGCCGCAACACAATCACGGGCAGGCGGACAAACCGGGCGCTCAGGACGCTCAGGCTCAGGTCACCCCGCAATGGACCGTTCGCGACGCGGTGATCGACTTCGCGCGCCGCGTCGGCATCACGACGATCTTCGCGAACCCCGGCTCGACCGAGCTGCCGATGTTCCGCGATTTCCCGGCCGATTTCCGCTACGTGCTCGGTCTGCAGGAAGCGGTGGTGGTCGGCATGGCCGACGGCCACGCACAGATCACCGGCAACGCGGCGCTCGTCAATCTGCATTCGGCGGCCGGCGTCGGCAACGCGATGGGCAACATCTTCACCGCGTTTCGCAACCGCACGCCGCTCATCGTCACCGCGGGTCAGCAGGCCCGCTCGATTCTTCCTTTCGATCCGTTCCTCGCCGCGACCCAGGCCACCGAATTGCCGAAGCCCTATGTGAAATGGAGCATCGAACCGGCGCGCGCCGAGGACGTGCCGCTCGCAATCGCGCGCGCTTACGCGATCGCGATGCAGGAGCCGCGCGGCCCGGTGTTCGTATCGATTCCCGCCGACGACTGGGACCAGCCGGCCGCGCGCGTGGCCGAACGCGAGGTCGCGCACGTGATGCGCCCGGACCCTGCGATGCTCGCGCGCATCGGCGCGCTGCTCGACGCGTGCGAGCGGCCCGCGTTCGTGGTCGGCAGCGCGGTCGATCGCGCGGGTGCGGCGGCGGATGTCGTGCAGCTCGCGGAGCGGCATCGCGCGCGCGTCTACGTGGCGCCGATGACCGCGCGTTGCAGCTTCCCCGAACAACATCGGCTGTTCGCGGGCTTTCTGCCTGCGATGCGCGAGCGCATCGTCGAACTGCTCGACGGGCACGATGCGATCTTCGTGATCGGCGCGCCTGCATTTACGTATCACGTCGAAGGCAGCGGCCCGCATGTACCGGCGGGCGCGCAGCTGTGTCAGCTGATCGACGACCCGGGTGTCGCCGCGTGGACGCCGCAAGGCATCGCGGCGGCCGGCAACGTGCGGCTCGGCGTGCAGGAACTGCTCGCGCGCGCCGCGCCGAAAGCACGCGAATTGCCGGCGCCACGAGCAGTAGCGCCGCGCGCTCTGCCGCCGGCCGCAGGCGAGCGGATGTCGGCCGCCTTCGCGTTGCAGACGCTCGCCGAGGTGCGCGATCCCGATGGCATCGTCGTCGAGGAAGCGCCCAGCTCGCGGCCCGCGATGCAGACCTACCTGCCGATCCCACGCGCCGGCGCATTCGTGACGATGGACAGCGGCGGCCTCGGCTATGCGATGCCGGCGGCGGTCGGCGTTGCGCTGGCACGACCGGGCGAGCGCGTGATCGCGCTGGTCGGCGACGGTTCGAGCATGTACTCGATCCAGGCGATCTGGAGCGCGGTGCAATTGCGGCTGCCGATTACGTTCGTGATTCTGAACAACGCACGCTACGCGGCGCTGCAGGATTTCGCGCCGGTCTTCGGCTTCGCGCCGCACGAGACGGTGCAGGGCACGGATCTGACGGGCCTCGACTTCGTCACGCTCGCGGCGGGCATGGGCTGCCCCGGTGCGCGGGTCAGCGACGCGGCGCAACTGGCGGACACATTGCGACACGCGCTGTCGGTCGATTCAGCTAATAGCGCGCACGGCGGCCCGACGCTGGTCGAAGTGATCATCGCGTAATAGCCGATGTGTGACGCGCATTCCCATTCAAAACGGAGACAAACGATGAAGACCGTATCAATGCTGATCGCTGGCGAGCAGGTGCAGGCACGTAACGGCGCGACCTTCGAGCGCCGCAACCCGCTCGATGGCGAAGTGGCGACGCGCGCGCCGGCCGCGAGCGTCGAAGATGCGGTGGCCGCCGTCGATGCCGCCGCCGCCGCGTTTCCCGTGTGGTCGGCGATGGGCCCGAGCGAGCGCCGCGCGTTGCTGACGAAGGCCGCCCATGCACTCGAAGCGAAGGCCGACGCATTTGCCGCCGCGATGGCCGCCGAGACCGGCGCATCGGGTATCTGGGCCGGCTTCAACGTGCATCTGGCGGCGGCGGGTTTGATCGAAGCGGCTGCACTCACCACGCAGGTGGCCGGCGAACTGATTCCATCCGATGTGCCGGGCAGCCTCGCGATGGGCGTGCGCCAGCCGGCGGGCGTGGTGCTCGGCATGGCACCGTGGAATGCGCCGGTGATCCTCGCGGTCCGTGCGATCGCGCTGCCGCTCGCATGCGGCAACACGGTGGTGCTGAAGGGCTCGGAGATTTGCCCGGCAACTCACGGCCTGATCATCGAAGCGATGCAGCAAGCAGGCTTGCCGCGCGGCACCGTGAACTTCGTCACGAACGCGCCGGCCGACGCCGCGCGTATCGTCGACGCGATGATCGGACATCCGGCCGTGCGGCGCGTGAACTTCACTGGCTCGACGCGCGTGGGCCGCATCATCGCCGAGATCTGTGCGCGCAATCTGAAGCCCGCGGTGCTCGAACTCGGCGGCAAGGCGCCGCTCGTCGTGCTCGACGATGCCGATATCGGCGCGGCGGTGAACGCAGCCGTGTTCGGCGCGTTCGCAAATTCCGGGCAGATCTGCATGTCGACGGAACGCATCATCGTCGACGAAAGCATCGCCGATATGTTCGTCGATCAACTCGCCGCGCGGGCGCGCGCGTTGCCGCTCGGCGATCCGCGCAAGGGTCCGGTCGTGCTCGGCTCGGTGGTCGATATGAGTACCGTCGAGCGCTGCAACGCGCTGATCGACGACGCGCTCGCGAAAGGCGCGACGCTCGTATGCGGCGGCAAGAGCGAAACCACGCTGATGCCCGCGACGCTGCTCGATCGCGTGACGCCCGACATGCGCATCTACCACGACGAATCGTTCGGCCCGGTGAAGCCGATCGTGCGAGTGCGCGGCGAAGACGCCGCGATTGCATGCGCGAACGACAACGAATACGGGCTATCCGCCGCCGTGTTCAGCTGCGACACGGCGCGCGCGTTGAACGTCGCGAAGCGCATCGAATCGGGCATCTGCCATGTGAACGGCCCGACCGTGCACGACGAAGCGCAGATGCCGTTCGGCGGCGTGAAGGCGAGCGGCTTCGGCCGCTTCGGCGGCAAGGCGGGGATCGCGGAATTTACCGATCTGCGCTGGGTCACGCTGCAAACGACGCCGCGTCACTATCCGTTCTAAACCGAAGCGTCGCGATGCCGGAGGCTGCGGGTAGCGCGGTTTCCGGCGTGGGCGCGATGGTTGCGCAGGCCAACAACCCACTTGCTTTCGACGAAGTGCACGTCGCCGATAACGTGCGGCATGCGCTCGCGCCGTCGACGCGCGCGGCTCGTCTTGACACGTCAAAGCAAAGTCCGAAGTAAAGCCCGTAGTAAAGCCCGTAGTAAAGCCGCCGGAGCCGCGGCCAAAGTCATGCCGAAACGTCATGGCTTTTGCGCGAATCGGAAATGCCCATCGCATCCGGCGCTGGCCATACTTGACGGCACCCAAAAAAGATAAACGCGCACCCAGCGCAAATCATGGAGACAAGCTGATGAATTACGTTCCTCCGGCTTCCGCGACGGCTTCGAGCGCGCGCGACGAAGCGGCGCTTGCCGGCATCACGCGCAGCGGCGCGGTCGATATCGGTCACGCGCTCGACGATGGTCCGTACACGCTATTGCAGAAGATCGCGGTGGTGCTCGCGGCACTGTCGATCATCGTCGATGGGTTCGACAGCCAGTTGATCGGCTTCGCGATTCCGATGCTGATCAAGGAGTGGAATATCACGCGCAATGCGTTTGCACCGGTGGTTGCGTCGGGGCTGATCGGCATGGGCATCGGCAGCGCATTCGCGGGTTTGTTCGCCGATCGCTTTGGCCGGCGCTGGGCGGTGATCGGCAGCGTGTTCGTGTTCGGCATTGCAACGTGCTCGATCAGCCTCGCGCCGAACGTCGCGGCAATCGCGGCGCTGCGCTTTGTCGCGGGGCTTGGCATCGGCGGCGCGTTGCCTTCGTCGACCACGCTGACCGCTGAATTTACGCCCGCGCGCTTTCGTACCTTCGCGGTGACTGCGACGATTCTGTGCGTGCCGGCTGGCGGCATGATCGCGGGTCTGTTCGCCGCCCAGGTGCTGCCGGTGTATGGCTGGCGTGGGCTGTTCGTCGCGGGCGGCGTGCTGCCGCTTCTGCTCGCGATCGTGCTGCTGTTTGCGTTGCCGGAATCGCCGCGCTTTCTCGCTCGCCGTCCGCGCCGCTGGCCGGAGCTCGTCAAGCTGCTGCGGCGCATGGAGCGCGACGTGCCGGCCGAGGCGAGCTTCACCGACGTGCGCGAGCAAAGCGCGGAGAAACACGTCGGCTTCACCGCGTTGTTCCGCGACGGCCGTTCGCGCGACACCGTGGCGATCTGGGGCGCGTTCTTCATGTGTCTGCTCGCGGTATATGCGGCCTTTAGCTGGTTGCCGTCGATGCTGACGAGCGAAGGCCTCAGCGTTTCGCTGGCGGGCTACGGTCTGAGCGCTTACAACCTCGGCGGCGTGATCGGCGCAGTGCTGTGCGCGCTGGCGATCGGCCGCTATGGTTCGCGCTGGCCGCTGCTGCTGTGCTGCGCGGGCGGCGTCGCGAGCGCGTGGATGCTGCTCGGCGTCAGCGCAACGCACAGCACGACGCTGATGATCGTCGGCCTCGCGCTGCATGGCCTGTTCGTCAATGCAGTGCAATCGACGATGTACGCACTGTGCGCGTACGTCTATCCGACCAGCGTGCGGGCCACGGGCACCGCGTCGGCGCTCGCATTCGGCCGCGTCGGCGCGATTCTGAGCGCATTCGCGGGCGCGGCGGTGATCACCGCGGGCGGCGCATTCGGTTATCTGCTGATGCTCGGTATTGCGATGGCTGTGGTGCTGGTCGCATTGGCGGTGGTGCGCCGGCATATTCCGCGGGCAGGTGCCGCACCGGCGCACTGATCGACGCTCCCTCGCGATGTGTTCGTATCGCGAGGGGCCGCTCGACACGATCTGATTTTTCCCCTGCTGTCATTCATTCCTCGCGTACCGCGAGGGGATCGCGCACGCGCATTCGATACGCGTTGTGAACTAAAAAATTGCCGGGTGCGCAGCGCGACGCGCATTCAAAACAAGCCTTAAAACAGGAAGCGATGGAGACTATGAAACTTCGGATTGCAGCAGCATTGGTGTTGTCGAGCATCAGCACGATGGTGTGCGCGCAGAGCAGCGTGACGCTCTATGGCATCGTCGATACCGGCATCGAATATGTGTCGCATGCGAATGCGGCGGGCGATAGCGTCGTGCGCATGCCGGGCATCACCGGCGAATTCCCGTCGCGCTGGGGCATACGCGGCACGGAAGGATTGGGCGGCGGCGTGTCGGCGATCTTCGCGCTCGAAAGCGGCTTCAACCTGCGCAACGGTTCGCTGAATCAGGGCGGCCGATTGTTCGGCCGCCAGGCATGGGTCGGCCTGAATACGGCGTATGGTGCGCTGACTTTTGGGCGCCAGTACACGATGACGTTCTGGGCGTTGTCGGATGCCGATCTGTTCGGCCCCGATATCTACGGCGGAACCGCGTCGTTCGATCAATACCTGCCGAGTTCGCGCAGCGACAACACGATCGCGTACAAGGGCAGCTACGGCGGCTTTACGTTGGGCGCGACGTGGTCGTTCGGGCGCGACGCGACCGGCACCGGCAATTCGCCGGGACAGGGCACGTGCGCGGGTCCGACGGCAGGAAATGGACCCACCTGTCGCGAGTGGTCGGCGATGCTGCGCTATGACCGCAACGGCTATGGCGTCGCGGCGGCCTACGATCAGCAGCACGGCGGCCCAGGCGCGCTGGCCAATCTGTACGACGGCACGCCTTCGTTCGACTTCTCGAACCCGAACGACACGGACGTGCGCATGCAATTGAACGGCTATGGTCACGTCGGCAACCTGAAGCTCGGCGGCGGCTGGATCGGCCGACGTGTCGACACCGTCTCGCCGGCCACGCCGAATGTGCATTCCGATCAGTTTTATCTGACGGCCTCATATCCGGTGACGCCGGCGTTTATCGTCGATAGCGGCGTGTATCGCATCGTCAATAGCCGCGACGACGCGCGCGGCACGATTGCCGCGCTACGCACCACGTATCTGCTGTCCAAGCGTACCGCCGTGTATCTGCAGGGTGCGTATCTGTGGAATAGCGACAAGGCCGCCTATACGGTCAGTCAGGGTGGCGGCGGCACGACGCCGGCGCCGGGAGCGGGGCAGCTCGGTTTGATGGCGGGGCTGCGGCATAGCTTCTGAGCGCGCAAGCGCGAACAGCACGCCGGATTCGCGGGCGCTTATTGCTGGTGTTGCTGATGAGCCCCGAAGCGGCGTACCGCGGTCCAGCCCCACTCGGGCCTGACCGCGGTGTTGTTTGTGCTCAACCTTGCCGAATGAAATCCGGCAACGGACGCGCGTTCGGAGTCGGATTGCCTTTCGCATTGGTCGGAAGCTGCTGCGTCTGAAACGCGGTGAACATCGCGGCGAAGCCATCGGGGCGCTGCACGATCACCGCGCCGTCCTGGAACGCGCCGTTTTCCTTGTAGTGCTTGCCCGGCGGATTGCCTTGATTCATATGGGTCTCGTGAAGCCCGTCTTTTTTCGGCAGGAACAGAAAGCCGAAGCCGTACACGATGATTCCGGCCGTTGTCGGCGTCCAGTAATCGCGGTTGCGCAACTGGCCGCTGCCATTGTCGAACGGCAGGCTCTGTGACGGCTGGCTTTCATCGATGGTCAGGATTTCGTCGATGATGTCGTTGACGTCCGCGCGCTGGCCGTTTTCATCTTCATACGGCACCGGACGCATCCGGTGGATGTCGAGCAGGCTGCTGTCCTGCCAGTAGTCGAGCCGCGGAAAGCCGCTCGTGTAGAGGCCGGGATCGAGCGCCTCGAGCTTCGCGGTCAACGGGTCGGTGAAGTTCAGATCGGCATAGAAATACACGTCGTCGTTGCCGTCTTCTCCTGGTTCCGTCGAAGCGGAATTCACGACGAGGTTGAATGGCACGTTGTCCGCCGCGCAGATCGTGATCACGTAGTGCGGGCTGCCCACATACGAATCCTTGAACGGCGCCGCGCGCAGAAGCTTGCCCTTGAACATGCAGTATTCGTTCATTGCTGAATAGCCTTATGAAGTTGACCGGATAGCGATTCCATGATCGGGCGGGTCTGTTGCCGCAGCATGACCGGCTTGGTATTTCTATCTCAAGATCCGGCATCCGGCCGGCATCCGGCCATGCGTGCGACCAGCCTGGTTATAGACGCAAACATGCGCGAAAAAATCCGTGCACGTCATGTCGGGCACGCGCGATGCGCGTGGTTCAAAGGCGAGCGGGCAAGGAGCTGACCATGCGCGTGCAGACGATAGAAATAGCGGACTTCCTCGTGACCTCGACAGTCATCCGCGATTCGGAGGGAGCGTTTCAATGGGTCGTGCTCGTGACCGAGCGTACCGGCGAACATCGCACGCTTGTGGAGCGCAGAGGTGTATGCGGCCACGTGTCGTGGGGCGATGCGCTGGATATGCCGCGCAGGCGGCGAGTCGCATTGCATCGGGACTGGACCGGGCGGGCTACGGAGGCCAGTTGCACGAGCAGCAGCGTAAGCCGGCAGACGGCGCGCAGAACAAGTCTGACAGCCACGCGGACAGCGGACCGGAGAACAACCCGCGGCGTGAGCCCATGCGCCGGCCGCCAGGCGCGCATTGTTAATACGCCGTCAGGCGCGGCGTGACATCGGTGAGAGGAAGCTATGCGTGGACGGCCATGCTCATGACCGGAGTCGCGGCGTCGTTGTCGTGCTCGACCATGTCGTCGATGATGCGGCGGCCCGCGCTGTATCCGCCCATCAGCGCATCGACCTCGGTATCGAACGGTTGCGCGCCCGCATTGCTGAAGCGCAGCGGCGAGAAAATCGCGATCGCGTGGCCGTTGCGATACAGGGTGACGATCGCAACATGGCGCGAGCGGACCGCTTGGCGTTCGCAGGGGCGAAGCACAAAGTCGGACTCGACCGCCACGTCGATGATCAATCCGCGGTGTTGATAGGTTCGCATCATCGTTTGCTTCCTCCGTGGGTATTGACGCTTTGTAAGGAAGATCCGGCTTTGCGCTGTGCTGGTTCATTCAGTACGTCAGCAACCGGCGGGCGTATGCGCACGCTGCTCGATAACCGCATCGATCGCATCGAGTCGATGTAGCAATACCTGGGCCTGAGGTTCCAGTTCCGGCGGAACATCGAGATTGGCTTCGATGCGCGCTCGCCAGTAAGCGGGCAGCGTGACTACCGTCGCCTGCAGATCGATATGGTCATGGTCGTGCCGTACGAGCTGTTCGAGTCGCTGGATCATCGCGCTGATATGCGCGAGTTCGTTGGCTACATCGTCGTGGTTACGCAGAAATTTCACAGGATTGCTCCGTGCATTTCGCATGCTCGTAAGTTACGCGCGGGCGGCGACATCTGAAGCATAGGACGGCGGCTTTTAAAAAGTACATCGGAATTTGCGTGTGCGTATTTCGCGGCTTCTGAACAGCCGCGCCAACGCGGTCGCTGCGCGGGCCGTGAGCCGGTGATGAAGACTGTTTCGCGCGGGAACGCCACATGCTGAAACAGCATGGCGTGATATGTCGAGGGTGAGGGGACTCATCGGTAGAAGCCGGCACGGGCTTGCGCGCAAGCCCGTGCCGGAACGACATCGCGCGTTACAGCTTGCCAAATGCTCGCGCGGTCGCGTCGATCGCCACCTTGGCCTTCGACACGATCTCGTCGATTTCCGGCCGGCTGACCACGAGCGGCGGCGACAACAGCATCCGATCGCCGCTCGCGCGCATGATCAGATTGCCGTTGAAGCAGAAATCGCGGCATACGCTGCCGACTTCGCCGCCATTCGCGAAACGCTTGCGCATGCGTGGCTCCTCGGCAAGTTGCAGACCAGCAACAAGCCCAGCGCCGCTAATTTCACCGACGATCGGATGATCGGCGAACGTATCGCGCAGCTTGCTCTGAAAGTACGGACCCGTATCCGTTTTCACGCGCTCGACGATCTTCTCGTCGCGCAGCAGCTTCAGATTCGCGAGCGCGACAGCGGCCGCGACAGGATGTCCGGAGTAGGTGAGCCCATGGTTGAAGTCGCCGTTGTCGATCAGCGCGCGGGCGATGCGATCATGCAGACCCACGGCGCCCATCGGCACATAACCGCTGGTTAGCCCCTTCGCAAGCGTGATCAGGTCGGGTTCGAAGCCGAAATGCTGATGCGCGAACCATTCGCCGGTACGGCCGAAGCCGCCGATCACTTCGTCGGCGACGAGCAGCACATCGTATTTGCGACAGATGCGCTGAATCTCGGGCCAGTAGCTAGCGGCCGGAAAGATCACGCCGCCTGCTCCCTGGAAAGGCTCACCGATAAACGCGGCGACGTTGTTCGCGCCGAGTTCGAGGATCTTCGCTTCGAGCTGACGCGCGCGGGCCAGCGCGAATTCTTCCGGCGTTTGATCGGCAGCGGCCTCGCCGAAGAAATACGGCTGATCGATATGGACGATGTTCTCGACTTTCGACGGCATCTGCTCGTGCATATAGGCCATGCCGCCGAGCGTGCCGCCTGCAATCGTCGAACCGTGATAAGCGTTGTTGCGCGCAATCACGACCTTCTTCGCAGGCTGGCGCTGCGTTGCCCAGTATTGATGGACGATGCGCAGCACCGTGTCGTTGCCTTCCGAGCCGCTATTGCAGTAGAAGAAGTGATTGAACGGTTCGGGCGCCAGCTCCGCGAGCAGCGCCGATAGTTCGATCACCGGCGGATGCGTGGTCTTGAAGAACGTGTTGTAGTACGGCAGTTCGCGCATCTGCCGATACGCGGCATCGGCCAGTTCCTCGCGGCCATAGCCGACATTCACGCACCACAGCCCGGCCATGCCGTCGATGATCTTGTTGCCGTCCGAATCCCATAGATACACGTCCTGTGCTTTCACGATCACGCGGCTGCCGCTGCGATTGAGCGCGCCCATATCCGAGAACGGATGAAGATGATGCGCGGCATCGAGTGCGCGGTATTCGGCGGTGCTGCGCGAGGAGCTTTGCCGCGTTTGCGAGCCTGTGGGTTCATGCGTGGCTTTTTCGAGCGTTTGCGTGCACGCGATTGCTTCGTTGTAGCTCATGTTGCTCTCCGTATTTTTCGACGTGACCTTCACTTATTGCACTCACACGTGCAGCAGCAAATGGCGGCGTTCCCACGAGCTGATCACGCGGAAGAACGCCTCGTATTCGGTCTCTTTCAACGCGAGATAGGCTTTCACGAATTTGTCGCCGAGCACTTCGGCGAGCGGCTCGCACGCGTTCATCAACGTGAGGCCGTCTTCGAGATTGCGTGGCAACTGATAGGGCAGTGCGTAGCCGTCGCTGGCGAGCGGTTCGGTCGCGGCGAGCCGCTGTGTGATACCCAGATAGCCGGCGGCCAGCGTCCCGGCTATCGCCAGATAAGGATTGCAGTCCACCCCCGGAATGCGATTCTCGACACGGCGTGCGGCCGGCCCCGAATGCGGAACCCGGAAGCCCACCGTGCGATTGTCGTAACCCCACGCGACATTGATCGGCGCGGCCATAAAGCGCGACAGCCGCCGGTATGAATTGATATACGGCGCGAAGATCGGCATCAGCGCGGGCGTGTATTTCTGCAAACCGCCGATATAGCTGGTAAACAGCGCGGTCGGCTCGCCGTCGGCGGCTGTGAACAGATTGCGGCCGGTTTCCGCGTCGACGAGACTCTGGTGCATATGCATCGCCGAACCGGGTTCGCCTTCCATCGGCTTCGCCATGAACGTCGCGTACATCTTGTGGCGCAATGCCGCTTCGCGCACCGTGCGCTTGAACAGAAACACACTGTCCGCCAGTTTCAACGGATCGCCGTGCATGAAGTTGATTTCCATCTGCGCGGCGCCGACTTCGTGAATCAGCGTATCGACTTCGAGCTCCTGCACGTCGCAGTACTCGTAGATGTCTTCGAACAGCGGATCGAATTCGTTGACCGCTTCGATCGAATACGCCTGGCGTCCCGTTTCCGCGCGACCGGTACGGCCGATTGGCGGCTGCAGTGGCAGGTCGGGGTCGCGATTCATATCGACCAGATAGAACTCGAGTTCCGGCGCGATCACCGGCTTCCAGCCGCGCGCTTTATAAAGATCGAGCACGCGGCGCAGTACGCAGCGTGGCGAGATTTCGACCGGCGTGCCATCGAAATGAACGCAATCGTGAATCACCTGCGCGGTGGGATCGACCGCCCACGGGATCATCCGGATCGTGCTCGCGTCGGGCACGCACACCATGTCGGGGTCGGTCACGCCGGTGAGCGAGCCGCCTTCCGGATACTCGCCGGTCACGGTCTGCACCATCACCGCTTGCGGCAGACGCATCGACTCGCCGGATTCGAACTTGCTGCGCGGAATGATCTTGCCGCGCGCGATGCCGGCCATGTCCGGAATGATCGCTTCGATTTCGGTGACGTGGTGCTTCTTAAGGAATTCATCGATGTCATGCATGATTGTTCTCGCTGTTTTGATCCGCGAATGACTCGCGTGTGCATGGCGTTTCTGTCGCGTGACGAGTGTTGTGAGTGTCGTGAGCGTTGCGCGCGAGCATGCGCTGGCGGCAGGCGTCGCCGAATGCGCGGAATATCGCGCTCGATAACGCGTCGTCGGCATGCTTCCATTCCGGGTGCCATTGCACGCCGAGCGCGAAAGCACGCGCGTCGCGCACGCTGATGGCTTCGATCAGACCGTCTGTCGCGGTGGCTTCAACCGTGAGCCTTGCGCCGAGCCGATCGATGCCCTGGCCATGCAGCGAATTCACACGCGCTTCGCTCGCCCCGCCCGCGATGCGTTGCAATAGACCGCCTGCCGTCAATGTGATCGTGTGCGACGCGGCGTATTGCGTGTCCAGTGGATCGTCCTTGTTCTCGCGATGGTCGTTCAGTCCCGCCACCGCATGAATGCTTTGATGCAGGCTGCCGCCGAACGCGACGTTCATCTCCTGCAAGCCGCGGCAGATCGCAAGCACTGGGATACCCCGGTCGATCGCTGCGCGCAGCAGCGGCAACGTAGTCGCATCGCGCGCGGCGTCGTGCGGTGTTCCCGTCGCGCTGGGAACACCGTCATAGTGCTGGGGTTCGACGTTCGTATAGCTGCCGGTGAACAGCAGGCCATCGACCTCAGCGAGAACGTGATCGATGCGCTGACGTTCGCCGAGTGCCGGCAGCAGCATCGCGAGAGCCTGAGCGCCATCGACGATCGCGGCGATGTATTTCTCGCCGACCGCATGGACCGGATGCGGACCGATCAGGGTTCTGTCGGCACTGATTGCCACGAGTGGTTTGTCTCGCATAACGGATAGGTAAAACGAATAGGTAAAGCGAATAGACGTGTTGAGCCGACACCGTGCATCGAGTGAACGGTGTTGAATAAGCGCGAACGATTAAAAGCAGACGTTTGGCAAAAAACGCAAAAGCGAATACCAGACCGTGCAGCGCTTATCAGACGAAAAGGCGGTTCAATTCAGTTCGTTGCCCAGCTAATGCCGCGCAAAAACGTATAGGCGGCCGAACACATCGCGTGCATCGCGTGGATTACGCGAACGCAAGCCGACAATTTGCCGGCCACGCATGCACGCACGCGCAGCGCCAACGGGCAAACAAACGAATCGAACAGCGAAAGGAGAGAGGCGCTACGGCAGCAGCGAAGCGACGTCGTCTTTGCGCACGGCGATGAAGGCGCGGGAGATCGTATTGCGGCGCCGAATGCAACGGCGCGACGGGACTGTGAGGACGGACAGGAAGCGGCGAAACGCAAGGCTGCCGTTGCTGCCGTCGGCGATGGCGCGGTCAGCGCGGATACCACTCGCGTGACTGCGATTCCAGCTCACCAAGGGGCCTCGGACTCTCACGATGACACTCTGCGTTGTTGAGGGTATGGTGCGGCCTGATTCGAACAACGATGGACATTGAAGAAGCAGGACGCGCGGTGATCGTCGTCAGCGAATGCGAAACGGATTCGCGGCACAGTAAAACATAGGACAGTACTTAATACAGTATCTGTTTCATTGTTTTATCGATGCAGCCACGACGAACACCTGATAGCAAGCATATACGAGCCATTAATGCCGTCAATTTATTTTTGTTATTGCGACCCGTGGCATCGGGCGCGATAAGCGTTACTCCTGCGTTATTTCCCGTTATTCCGCGAGCCGCGCGCGCACCGTGTATTCGCCTTCGTTGCCCTGGTCTTCGAGCAAATGCGCCATCGCCGTATTGAAGTCGGGCGGCAGCGGCTCGACCGGATAACCGCGCTTTTCCCATGCATCGAGGCCGCCCTTCAGCGCGCGCACATGATGGATGTTCTTGCGATGCAATTGTTTGACGATATGCTTGGCGGTTGCTTCGTTCGGGCACACGCAATAGACGACGATCGGCCGCTTCAGATACGCCGGATGAATCGGATCGGGAGACTCGAGATCGAGCGGCCGCGCGCCGGCAATACGATGCGATTCCTTGTCGCGCACGGTGGCGGGACGCGCATCGAGAATCAGCGGCGGTTCGTTCGACTTCATCATCTCGTCGAGCTGGTCGGGCGAAATGCGCACATGCGCGAGCCAGCGGCGAAACTGCAAACGGCGCAGCCAGCGATAAAGCAGCACCGCCGCGAAGATTGCCGCGAACGTATCGAAGATCGTGCCGCCGTTGTGCCGCACGAGCAGCATCAATTGCACGATCTGATCGTGCAGCGCGCCACCGCCGATGATCCATGCGCTCGCCCACAGCGTCGCGCCGACCAGATCCCACCACAGGAATACGCCGATACCGATGGCCGTCGTGCCGAGCAGCGGCGCGGAAACGAGCCCGAGCCCCGGCAGAAACTTCGCGATCGTCAGAATCGGCGCGCCATAGCGTTCATAGGTATTGCGCGCGATGCCTACGGCTGTATCGAGCGACAGCGAGAAGCGCACCAAAGCATTCAACAGACGGCGGCCATACGCGCGGCCGGTGAAAAACCATAGCGTATCAGCGAGCAGTGTCGCGCCGACCGCCGCGCCGATCACGCTGGCATACGAGGTTTGTCCCATCTCGGCCATGGTTCCCGCGAGAATCAGCATCGGCGCGGCCGGTACCGGCAGGCCGAGTTGCGTAACCAGCACGCTCATGAAGACGGCCCATACGCCGAGGGTAGGTGGAATAGCAACCGGGAAATGCCACACAACCGCGCTCCTGTGAAAGCAGGGAAAGAGAGGGGAAAGATTCACGCGTGCTTGCGTTGCGTGCGTTGCATAGCTCGAACGAAGCGATGCAAGCTCGCAGGCATGCGGCTGACACACACGGCGGCATCACGCGCGCCGGCGCGAAACACGGATTTAAGCACAGGTGACGCGCAGGCGTTGTGAAAGGATACGAGCCTGTGGGGTCACGAACGGCGAGCACGCACGGCGGCGATGCGATGCCAGCGCTCAGACCATCTGCAACGAGCTGCTTAACAGATGAACGCAAACGCGGCTTACATCGCGGCCTAACTGCTCAAGCAGGCTCAGTCATCCTCTGACGGATCGTACGGCACCACGCGTTCATGTTCGTCCGCATGGTTGCGCGCGACGATCGCGCGCGCGGCGTGGGTAGCGTCGAGATTGAACGGCTGATGCGGAACGCCCGGCGCAATGAACAGAAAGTCGCCCGCTTCGGTGATGATCGACTCGCGCAAACCCGGCCCGTAGCGCGTTTCGATCCTGCCTTCGAGCTGATAGATCGCGGTTTCGTAGTCGGCGTGATAGTGCGGCTCCGCATGGCCGCCCGGCGGCACGACGACCATATACATCGACAGGCCCGTAGTGCCCGCGGTGCTCGCCGAAATACCGACGAAGTAGGGCAGCCGCTGCATCGTCGCCATTTCGTGCTCGGGGCGTACCTTGACGACGCGTGCTCGCGCGTCGCGCGTATCGTTGGACATGGTCACTCCTGTAGTGGTCGCCGCGTCGTGCGGCTCACGCATGCCGAACTGGAAGTCTAGACGATACAGGCGGCAATGTCCGACGCAATGCAGCCGCAGTGGACCATGAGCCGCACAGTGCAGCGCGCGTTGCTAGAATCGTCCCCATACCCATACAGACGTCACGGAGACAGCGTATGACCCCCCTTCAGCCGATCAGCCGTTACCCGGTGCCGGAGCCCGCCGAGTGGCCCGCGGACATCAGCGCCCGTATCCTCGAAGTGCAGGAAAAAGCGGGTTTCGTACCGAACGTGTTTCTGACGCTCGCGCATCGGCCCGACGAATTCCGCGCGTTTTTCGCCTATCACGATGCGTTGATGTTGAAGGAAGGCGGCCTGACCAAAGGCGAGCGCGAGATGATCGTGGTCGCGACGAGCGCGGTCAACGATTGCCTGTATTGCGTGGTGGCCCACGGCGCGATTCTGCGCATCTACGAGAAGGCGCCACTGCTTGCCGATCAGGTCGCGGTCAACCATCGCAAGGCCGATATCACCGAGCGTCAGAAAGCGATGCTCGATTTCGCGCTGAAGGTGTGCCGCGCGTCCGGCACCGTCGGCGAAGAAGATTTCCAGACGCTGCGCGGCCATGGCTTCACGGATGAAGACATCTGGGACATCGCGGCAATCACCGCGTTTTTCGGTCTGTCGAACCGGATGGCCAATGTGATCTCGATGCGTCCGAACGACGAGTTCTACCTGATGGGACGCGTGCCGAAAGCCGTCGCGGATGCGCCGAAAAAATAGCGTCGGCTGGATATAGCAACGCAACGGCGGCATCGAAGCAGTCCGGCCACGTTAGCCGCGCGCGGGTTCCGCATGCGGCGCGCCGGTTCGCACCGCCGTATCGTTGATCGGAAAGTGCAGCATCGCGGCCATCAGGCCGGCGATGACCGTTGCGTCCCACAGCAACGCATACGAGCCGGTCAGATCGAACACGAGGCCGCCGAGCCACGCGCCGAGAAACGAGCCGATCTGATGGCTCAGAAAGCATATGCCGAACAGCGTGCCGAGATGGCGCGTGCCGAACACTTTGGCGACGAGTCCGCTCGTCAGCGGCACGGTGCCGAGCCATGTGAGCCCCATCACCGCCGCGAAAATCACTACGGAGGTCGGGCTTTTCGGCAGCAGGAAAAACGCGCCGATCGTTACGCTGCGGACCACGTACAGCCAGCCGAGCACATGATGCTGACGATACCGGCCGCCCAGCCAGCCGCATGCCCAACTGCCGGCCATATTGAACAGCCCGATCAGCGCGAGCGCGGTCGCGCCGAGTCCGAGCGGCATATGGCACAGCGTCAGATATTCGGGCAGATGCGTCGCGATAAACGCGAGCTGGAAGCCGCAGGTGAAAAAGCCGAGCGTCAGCAGCAGATAGCCGCGATGGCGCGTGGCCTGCGCGAGCACCTCGCGCAGCGGCACGGCTTTTTCCTCCGTTGAGTCCTGAAGCTGGCCGGCCGCGCGTGCCGGATTGCGGCGGTCGAGCACGATGCCGAGCGGCGCGACCAGCAGCATCACGAACGCGAGCACGACGAGCGACGTCGCGATGCCGCCATGCAGCCGGACCACCTGCACGAGCGGCACCATCAGCACCTGCCCCACGGAGCCGCCGGCGCTGACGAGTCCCATCGCGACACTGCGTTTTTCGGGCGACGCGATGCGGCCGACCGCCGGCAGCACCACGCCAAACGTCGTGCAACTGACGCCGATGCCGACCAGCAGCCCCATGCCGACGATCAGCAGCGCACCGCCTGGCGCGACGGCCGCGATCCCGAGGCCGGCCGCGAACGTCGTCGCGCCGAACGCGACGACCGGCGCCGAGCCGTAGCGATCGGCGGCCGCGCCCGCGAACGGCTGCGCGAAACCCCACACGAGATTGTGCAGCGCGATCGCGAACGCGATCTGCGTGACGGGTACGCCGCGATCGAACGAGAACGGCCCGATGAACAGGCCGAAGGTCTGCCGGATGCCCATCGCGGCGCTCAGAACGAGCGCGCCGGCGATGATCACCAGCGTGGTTGTCGTGGGATTGAGAGCGGGGGCGTAGCGTTTGCTAGAGGCAGTCGACATGATGGTTTCTCCTTGGCCATCATCGTGTCAGCCCGCCGCGCGGGCGGCAAAAGAAAAATTTTCGACGACAGGTGAGCGCGGCTCACCTATATGTGCCGAACTGACCGTTCCCCGGCCGCGCTAGCTGTCGGCCGATGGCGGCGCGTCGAATTGCGCCGCCTCGTCGGCCAGCCAGTGCTTGAAGGCGGCCAGTTCGGGCCGCCGGATCGCGCTTTCCGCGTTCTCGGCGCTGACCAGCCAGTAGGCGGTGCTCGATTCGATCGCGGCCGTATGCGCGGCGACCAGCGTGCCGCTCGCGAGATCGCTGTCGACCAGCGGCTGGCGACCGAGCGCGACACCCAAGCCCATGCTGGCCGCTTCGAACGCCAGCTGGATCGTGTCGACGCGCAGGCCGCCGGCCGCCGCGTCGATGCCCTCGGTGCCGGTCGCGTCGAGCCATGCCCGCCAGTCCTCGCTCGCGGCGTTCACGTGAATCAGCGTCGCGTGTCGCAGGCTGATTTCGCCGCGTTCGTCGCGCAATGTGTCCAGATAGGCGGGGCTGCATACCGGCACCAGCCGCTCGCCGAACAGACGCGTCCACGCGGTGCCGGCGACCGGTGCGCGGCTCATGCGCACCGCGAAATCGAAGCCATCGACCGGGAAGCCCACTTGCCGATGCGACGTGTCCACGCTGACATGGACGTTCGGCCAGCGCGCGCGAAACGCGGCGAGACGCGGCAGCAGCCAGCGCGACGCGAAGGTCGGCGCGCAACTGAGCGCGATCGGACGATCGGCGCGATGATTCGGCAGACGTTGCGTGCCGATCGCGATCAGCGAAAAAGCTTCGGCGACATACGACAGATAATCGGCGCCGACCGCGGTCAGCGAGATGCCGCGCGGCTCGCGCACGAACAGTTCGACGCCGAGCGCCGCTTCGAGACCGACGATGCCATGGCTGATCGCGCTCGGCGTGACATTCAGCTCGGCGGCCGCGAGCTTGAAACTCTGATGCCTGCCGGCCGCTTCGAAAAAACGCAGCGCGGGCAAAGGTGGCAGACGAAGCGGCATAAGCGTTCCCCAGGGCGGCCGTCGCGTGGGCCGTGTCGCAGTGGCGGATGGCATGTGGCATGTGTCGTGTCGCGCAAGCATACCTTGTGGCGGCGTTTGTCGAGCGTGCAGCGGCCGGGCTGGCAAATCGCGCTGGGAGATTGCGGTGGGTGCCGCTGTCGCGCGGCATCTCGCGCTGCAAAAGCCTCCAGCAAGTGGCGCTGCAAAAAACCGCCGCAACAATTTTCACAACGACTGTCGATTCACCGTCGCCCCATTCGTCGTCATTGCAGGGGCGGCCGACATCTCGCGCGGCCGCTCGCCTTTCGTCCGTTTTTCGCCCGATTTCTCACGAGGAGATAGCTGATGACTGACGCACACGTATCGACGCAAATCCTGAAACCGGCCCGCGAACTGGCCGACATGCCGTCGCGTTTTCCTGGCGAGAGCGCCGAATACCGGCGCGCGCGCAACGAATTGCTCGCGGCGGAAATCGAATTGCGCCGCCAGATCGAACGGGTCGCCGAGCAGCGCCGCGCGCTGCCGCCGGGTGGCATCGTGCCCGAGGATTACCGCTTCGACGGTGAAGCGGGGCCGGTCACGCTATCGCAGATGTTCGGCAGCCACGACACGCTGATCACGTACAACTGGATGTTCGGTCCGCAACGCGCGCGGTCGTGCCCGATGTGCGCGTCGCTGCTGAGTGCCTGGGATGGCGAAATGCCCGACATCCTGCAACGTGTCGCGTTCGCGGTGATTGGCCGCGCGCCGATCGACAAACTGGTCGCGTTCAAACAGGAGCGCGGCTGGCGGCATCTGCGGATTTATTCGTCGGGCGGCAACACGTTCAATCGCGACTATGCGGGCGAAGATCCGGCCGGCGATGACAATCCCGCGTTCAACGTCTTCACGCGTTCGGGCGGCGTGATCCGGCACTTCTGGGCGGAGGAGATGGGACCGTCGACCGCGGACCCTGGGCAGGATCCGCGCGGCGCGCCTGATTTGATGCCGTTATGGACGATTCTGGATACGACGCCGGGTGGGCGTGGGACTGATTGGTATCCGAGGCTGGAGTATTGAGCTGCATTGTGGTGGGGTCGAACCATTGGAGCCGACGTGCCGAAGTATGCGGTCATGGCTGCAATTCCGGCGGCAGGGGAGGCAGCATCGGTGCGGCCCCCGCCTTGCCGACAACAAAAATTCTTTCGGGCATCTGGAACCCGCGCAGCTTCAGCAGTTCGAGCGGACCGGCTCCGACCTGCGTGCGCAGCACGTAGCGCAACGGGTCACCATTCGCATCGTTCCACATGAGCTGGTAGCGGGTGCTGTCCAGTTGCTTCACGTCGGCTTTCGCGAGCAGGCGCAGGAACGCCCAGTCGCCCGTCGAATCGAACGCCTGCCTGAGGCCCGCGTTGATTGTCTGCCACGTCAGACCGGCGTGCCCGTTGAGGCCGTCACCGGGCCATGCGAGCGGCGTCCAGCTTTCCTGCTGGTTGAAGTAGACGATCTGCTTGCCGTCGATCGACAGTTCCGAGCGCGTCACGTTCGGCGTCGGCAAGGCCATGATCTCGAAGCGTTCGTTGGCATCGCCCTTCATGTAGAACTGCGCGCCGACCGTCGATAGCTGGCGCAGCCCCGCAAGAAACTTCGGATCGAATTGCAGTGCCTGCGGCGCCAGTTCGTTCGGTGCCCAGTGATCGCCTTCGAGCTTCAGCACACCTGCCAGTTGCGTCGACATGAAACGGACGATCAGTCCGGTGTCGGGACGCACGAAACGGCCGAGTTCGGCGAAGGATGCATCGGCCTGCGTATCGAAGAACGGGTAGCGGCCGCTCATCGCGGCATTGAACGGTGCGGCGACGCTGGTGCGCCATGCTTCGTTCAGACTTGCCGCGGCCGGTTGCAGGATCGTTTGCCACGCGGCTTCGAGCGGCTGCTCAAACGCCGCGTTGCCGAAGCCCGCCCATGAGGAGCCGAGACTTGCGGCTGTCAGTGCCGCGTCATCGCGGGCTTGCGACAACTCGGAGAGCTTGCCCTGAAATACTGCCTGTGCAAGCGAGCGCGCCATCGCCTGCGCGTCGGGACTGCTCGCGATCTGCTGCAGCTTCAGGCGCATCGTCGTGAGGGCCGTCAGATAGCGTGACAGGCTCACGCCATTCAACGCGATATTCGCCGACGTCCCTGCGTTGCCGCTTGTGCCGTTCGCGCCGTCCATCGCGGCGCCGCCAGTCTCTCCCATCAATGCGAGCAGCGGGCCGAATGATTTGTTCAGCGGATTGACGGTCGATGCCTGCGCGTTGTCGTCGTTGCCGACGCCCTGCAGAAAGTCCCCTTGGGGGATCAGACTTTGCGCCTTGCGCACCAGCTTGTCGGTGAGTGCCTGCGAGGGGCGTCCCGCCTGTGCCTGATACTGCACCGACTTCATCAACGCGATCAGCGGCGAGGTCTGCGCGTCGGCGAGGCGGGTGAGTTGATCGATTGCGCCATTCAGGTTCGTCGCTGGCTGCCACTGGAGGCTGTTGAGCATGGTCTGCCAGGCCGCGGTGTACTCCGCGAAGTACCGTGCGGTGAGCCGCTGCTTCAGTGCTTCGGCGGCCCGCTTTTCATCGCTCGCGGCGCCGGTGCGGATCGATCCCTGTGCAAGCGTGTTACCGATGGTCTGCGACGGCTGCGCGCCGGTCAACACCCAGTCGCCACTCACGCGTCGCTCGCTTGCGGCCTTGTCGATGGCATCCGCGATGATGCCGTCCCATGCAGCCCGCGTGTAGATGCCTGGCACCGTCTGGGACGTATTGAAAAGCCCCTGCGCGTCCGCGCCGTTGAGCAACGTTTGCAGCGACGTATCCGCGTATTTGCCTTTGACGTCGTCGAGAATGCTCTGGTACACGGTGTCGTCGGCTGACGCGAGTCCCATCTGCGTGACCAGCATGTTGCGGGTCGTACTCACGAGGATGTCGTCGGGTGTGATGCGCCATTCGGGATGGGTCTTCAGATGATCCGCATAGAAGGTCACAAGCCGACGGCCCGTATCGTCGCGCTCGCCTTCGGACATTTCTACTGGACGTCGCCACAGGGAGACGAGCGTGCGTTGGAGAAACTTCGCATCGGCGTGAGCGGGATCGCCGAGCATCAGGTAGGTCTTGAGCGCGTTATAGGTGCTGCCGCGAGCGTCCTGCGATTGCAGTGCATCGACGCGGGCTTTACCCGCAGCCTCGAGCAGATCGGTGATGGTTCGTACGACCGGCGCCTGTAGATTGCGGGTCGCGACGGTACGGTATGGCTGCCACAGGGTATCCAGCAGCGCGTCGTTGGAAGCAAGGCCGGCGCGCAGGTACCACGGCGCGCCGTGCTGCCGACGGTATTCGAGTTGTTCCATCAGTTGCTGAAGCGCAAGTTGGGCGCGCCAGGATTCGGCGGTTTGCGGTTTTGCATCGACAGCGGTCTGCGCTGTGTGATTTGCCACGCGCGCCAGTTGCCGGTTGCCGATAAAGGAGACCGTCATCCACGCACACCACGCGATTGCCGCTGCGGTGACCAGTGTCGCGATTGCGTTGGGCCAGTAGAAGCCGACGCGGCGGCCCCGGTATTGGGGCGATCCGTCCGCGATTTCGCGCCATACGGGCAACAGCGCGGCGGGCTGCGTGCGCGTCACGGTTATTGCGAGCGGTGCGTTGGCGGGCTCGTCGGGTGTTCCGTCGCCATTGGCTACCGGCATCGGTACGGCGGTTGACCCCGGAAAAACCGGCGCAAACATGACGCCTGCGAGTGGTGCGCGCAGCCAGTTCGACGCAGCGAGTTTCCGCAGGCCTTCGACGATGCGCGCGCTATGATCGCCGACGTACTTCGAGACTTCGATCAGCCATATCACCCGAAGGTTATTCCGCGTGCAAAGGACCAGGCCCGCGTCCGCGGACTTCTGCTCGATCTCGTTCAGCAGTCTGGGTAGTCTGGCGACGGCCTCTGTCTGTCTGCGCGAATTGTTCGGCATGAACGCGCCGACGGCATCGAAGCGCTCCGACGGGTTGCCATGTGCGTCGACCGGATACAGAAGCGTAACGGGCGCGGCCCAGCCGAGCGCGGTCGCGATGCCCGAGAGTGCGCGGGGCAGTTCGGTTTCCGTGTGGTCCGCGCGGGCGACATGCACGACAGCATCGACTGGACGGCGGCGACGCAACTGCCGGATCTGGCCGAGCCACTTCGCCGTCTCGACTCCATCCGGTGACACATGCACGAGGATGGTTTCGTCCATATGCATGATGCCCTGCTGCTTGAGTCCGGGCGCTATCCGATCGATGTGTTCGTCCGCGCCGTTGATCAGCAGCCAGCGCAGGCGGCGACGCCAGAGCCAGCCGTGCGAGACGCGCAGTTCGTCGTAAATGCGTTGCAGACGAGCGTCGCGCTTGAGTGGCTTCGCCGCGGTCGTGCGATCGCCGGTCTCGCCGCGAAAGACCCGTTCCGTGAAGCGGTAAGCGCCGGTCGCGAACAGCACGAGATGAGCGATGACGACGATCGCGAGAGTGATGAGAATGGCGATAATCGCTTTGAGTCGCGGCTCGCCCGCGGTCACGCCAACCATGTCGCCGCGCAGCGATACGATGCCGATGGCAAGCAGCGCGACGACGAAGGCCGCGACGGGTAGCCCCCAGATCGCGAGACGGCTCGACGGCGCGGTTCCCTCTGTCGCAGCAGCGGGCTCAAGCGAATGCAGGGTAAGCCTGGGGTCTGTCATCAGTATTCCGGTTGTTATCTGTTGTTGCAGGCGTTATGTGCAGCAGCGCGGACTGTGCGCCGTCTATGACGAGTTGTGGCCCGTCTGCCGCGCCTGACTCGATGGCCGCCGCGACGGAAAGCCAGCCATTCCCGTGACCGAAGTCACCGACGATACGGTCGGGGCGCCGCTGCGCCTCGTCTTTTGCAATGGCATTCATATTGGCCGCGCGCAATGCCTTGTCGCATCCATCTACCGGACGGGTTATCCACGCGCTTACGATCGAGGCGAAGTCAGCGTTGCCCCATACCGCGGCGTTTGCAAAGCCATATTCGACTTCCGTGGCGAGTCCCGCGACGGGACGATGTAGTAGTGCGGCGACCTTGACCGTGTCCGGCAACTGAAGATATCCCGTCGCAAGAAGTACGGCGACGCATCCTTCGGCGCTGCCTTCAGGCGGACCAGCCTCATGCCATGCGGTTGCTACGACGAGCAGCGGTCGTGCTTCCTGCGCGTCGAGCCATGCATCGGCGACCATCAACCCCTCTGCATCGGACGTCGCCTGGACCGCGAGTGGCGGCAGGTCTGCGATGCGTAGCGCCTCGGTTACCCGCGCGACGTCTGCCTGCTCGCTGCCTTGGGCGCTCAGTACGCGAACCTGCGGCCACCACACCCGCTCGTAGCACGTCAGGGCGCGCAGACTCGTCTCCAGAGGGGCAAGTGCCTGCGCGATCTTGAGCGTCAGCAGCTGAATCTTTTTTGACGGTTGCTCCGAGCCAATGTGTTCTTCGCCAGGATTGGGACTAGACATAACGGGCTCGTCGACCATCCAGTTCGCTTCGTTGAAGCGGGCGTGAATAACGAGTTCCGAACCGGAACGCGGTATCTGCGCCATGGGCAGACGCTTCCCCGAGACAATCGCATCGGCGAGTGTCTGTTCGCCGAGCGGCAGGCAGTAGCCGACGCCGAGTACCTGGAGCGGCTTGCGCGCTGTGCGTAGGCGTTCCGCCAACCACCGGCTACGATGATGATTGCGCCAATACGCGCGGTACCAGAGGCCTTCGTAGCCGGCGCGCTCGATGGCAAACAGAATCAGGAACACGCCGTTAGGGGCCGCGACGAAGCAAAACCAGAACCATGCTCCGCTAGCCGCCAGGCCCTTCGGCCAGAGCAGCATCGCGATGGCAACGCCGCACAAGTTGCAGGCGAGCCAGATGCAGAACCACCATGGCCAGAACCGGGGCCGACGCGGATAAGCGCTCGGGCGTCCCGCTGCAGAAAGGTCGACCGGCATTATTCGATATTGACGTTCTGAAGCGATGAGATCAGGCGGCATCCACATGCGCAATGGTGGTGGTGCATAGCGACTGGCTTACCGTCGCGGTCGGGGAATTTGTCGTAGCCCTCGTCGATGATGGTCGGACCGTGTCTGTCGCAAAGCGCGGTGTCGCCTTTGCGCGCGAGTGGGCGGCCCATGAATTCGGTCCAGGGTGAGCCGGTTGTGACTTCGCCGCCGTTTTCGAGTTTGTCGCCTTTGCGGATGGGGGATTTCATTTCGACGATTTCATTTTCATTTAAAGAGTGCGGAGCAGGCGTCATCCGTCGCCACGACATGTCGGTTGCGATAGACGTCCCACACTCCCGGATACGCATCTTGTGAGCAGTCCATTTGCCCAGTGGGCGCAACATAACGCCCGTCGGGAGAGATGATTGCAGTTCCCGCCTCGCCGCTACCACCAAAAGCGGCTTTCTGCAGTTCGCTAAATTTCTGGCCTTTAACATACGCGCCCTTTAACGACACAAGGTTTCGCGATGTTCCAATATGGGCAACGGTAGCTAGATATGCGAATGGCTGCGTGCTAACAAAATCGAGGGCAACATAGATACCTTTCGAGAGGTTTATATCGGATAGCACACCCACGTTCGATGGAATCGAGAGGACGTGTACCGCTCGTCCAATCCGACAATTAGTCAGTTCTTGTTTCGTGACATAGCCTGCCTCAGAGACTATGACCGCCGATTTGTCGAAGCTCTCGACTGCGTAAAGCGGAGTCTTATCAAGCAAACACATTCTAGAATCGTCGATTTTTAGTGATGATTCTGCTACCTGGTAAGTAGTATTTGCATATGCGATTCCGACGATAAAAATCGATGCCAACGCAAACAAACCTTTTTCGATTTCGTGCATTTTCGAACTCTCCCGAAGTGATATATTTGTCAGAGTGGAGGAGATCAAGATGTTGATCAAAATCGATATAATCGCCATTTTAATTTATTATTAATTGTTGTAATTTTTTGATTTCAAAAATATCAATCTCCGAATTCAATCTGCGCGGATGCGGGTCGTTGAGATAAAATATTTTGAAATCTCCTCAATTTTCGCTAAATCGAAGGGTTTTCATCATATTGAAAAACAAATCATAACTAAATCCGTTTTCCAAGCTATATTCGCGCTTCCGTAATAAGCAAACGCCGTTCAATTGCGCAGACATTTTGTCGTTACCCACCATTACATGAATGCATCTGTAGCGGTCTGTATATTCCTTGGCCGGTACACAGCGCCCGCTCGCTTTGGAGAATGATTCTTCGGCGATCCAGCCGTGCCAATTTCCTCTCCTAATCGGTGAAATTGTTGTCTTGATTACAGGGTTCCCGCAATTCGATTCCTTGTACGCAACTTCGGGAGACAAATTAAGATGGTCGCCATCAAGGCTTATCTGAAATATGCTACCGCGTCCGTCAGATATTTTCTTGTCAACACTCACTTGTTCAACAATGAAGCTAATATTGTCTCCGCCGCGCGGATTAAAATTTGGATCATATTGAAAATCCATATCCATAACTGCTTTTTCGCCGTTCTTGTACGAACCCGTGCATCCAAATCCAATAGTTTGATCAGATACACTTTTTAAATCGGGAGTGTCAAATGACATCCCGCACTGATCGACCACCTTTGGATTGGTGGGATTACTGCCAACCCCCTGAATGTGAGCTGCATCAGACTTCGACTGACCATAAACCACGGAGGTCAATAGCAAACAAAGCATAACAAGTTGACGCTTCATTACTTCAAGTTCTATGATTTGCATGATTTATTAATCAGGGAGACATTGGCCAGGCGCTGTCGTGCGAAATTGAGGGATAATTCGCTACCAATCCACCCCGTCAGATTGGCGGTTTGTTTTTCGATCATGCTTTCCATATGCGAGGCTTCAGTTAAATAGTTATCTGCAAGGTTTGCGCATGCAATCCCATTTCTGGTCTTGATATCATTTTTTAGCTTGGTTATCTGATTGTTTATGTCCGCAATTCCTTCGTCGTAGCATTGCTGAACAATCATTCCGCAGCCAGTCTGACAACTAAGGCGATCATGTTTCGTCCGGGCTATACACTGTGTGTAAATATCAGCAGCCGGCGTCTGTGAAAACGTACCGCCGGATACAAGCGCCATAGATGTCAGTAAAAAAATGAAGAAAGCAATTTTCATGGAAATAGTCCTTTATGCGGGTCGCGTCAGATCAATTGCGACTGTAGTATGTCTCGGGGTTGCTACATTAACGCTCGTAGCAGAAGGTAGCCAGTCGGTAAATATATCTCTCGCATACCAGGTAAAAGCAAATCTTTCAAAATAGCCGAAAAAACCACCATTCACAAGAATATTAACTCTGTGAATTGTTTCCGGTGAAATGCCCAAGTCGGCAACTCGGTTAATATTTCTGCTCCCGTCATGATGCTTCCAAACCCAAAAGAATCCTCCGCTATCACATGCCGTCAACGAATTAGTCCCAACGGCGTCGGGATCATGCCGCGGCCCCCAACGCTTCGGGATTCCAACTATAGTAATGTGCCCATTAGCATCTTTATGTCTTGGGTCGTCAAAATAATGAAGAGATGTTTGGGTAATTCGTGGATCAATATACACCCCAGGATTATCTGATTTTGCTGAAAATTTCCCATACGCTTCATATGCACTAGCCCATGTCAACTGCATGATCCCTCGACCATAGAATGCGGCATAGTATTGGGCTCCCGGAATATTGGGGTTGGTAGCACCTTGTCCATATTCCTTGAAGGTCTTCCATCGATCGGTCTCGAGATATGTTTGTGCCAAAAAAATCGCAAGCCTTTCCGGAGAGGAGTTAAGTGAGTATTTTCTAATCGTCTTGTTCAGACTTGAAAGATGCGGGGAAATTCGGGCAACTACTTGTGTCGACGTCAGCGTATTAGACGTCGGTGTTCGAAGCGATCCGCTTTGAGTTAGCCATGCGTGCGCTGGGATTAATTGCTGCAACTCCTCTGTCCCAATCCATCCACACGTTCTAAACTGCCGAATAAACGCAAGCGGATGAAAGAACCACAAATTCTCCTCATCCGGCAACCCAGTAACCTCCCAAAATTGAATCTGTTTCAGGTAATCGAGAAACTTGTTATAACCCGTCTCGTTGCCGTAATAAAAACCACCCTCACCGAGCAGCCCCGCATAACGCGTATCGTTGTTCCTGCTATTCCATTCACTGGGCGCATTGCAGATAAAACCACGTAACGCCTGCCGTACCCCATCGCGGCTCCTGACGTAACCCGAAAGCGCATCCGCCCGTTGCACTTCCGTCGTCTGTGCCGACTCCGCAGGCTGTGCGTTTTCCGCGGCATCCTTGACGAGCTTTTTGAGCTCGTCGATATCACACATTCCATCGTTGGCGAACGGCGTATTACCCTCGCTGATTTTTTGCCAGCCCATGAACGACGGGAAATCAGCGTCGGACAGCTTTTTGATCTCCGACCTGTTGATGTCGATATAGCCGTGCTTTCCCGCCGCGTAGGTCACTTTCACCCACGTTGCACAGGCTGTCCCGGAAAGGGTCGCGGGCGTTGAGAGAATGCGTCCGAAGCGCAGCATCTCGTAGCCGTCGCTCGGGCACGCTCCGTAGAGGGCTGTCGCACGGCGATAAAGATCGTATTCGTAATCGGCCTCGGCGACTGGCTGCTCCGTCAGCAATGTGCGCGAGCCGTCTGTCGCGACGCTCCAGACGTTGGTGTATTTCGTCCCCTTGCTGAAGTAGGCCTCGACAACGAGCGGTGACGCGTTCGTATCCGTCTGGCCGGCTTCGAACGCGATGCCATGCAGTTTGTTGTGCGCGTCCGTTCCCGGCGGCAGTGCAAAGAACTGCTGTCCGGCCGGAATCGTGTAGTACGTGTGCCCCCAGCAGTCTGAACCTGTCGGCGTGTCCGGCGCGGCGCTATCGAGTTGCGTATTGCCAAAGTACGTATCGAAATCATGGGACGTCATGAAGATTTCGAAGTGCGTGTAGGTCACGCCCTCGTAGCGCCCGAGAAACCCGATGACGTCCTTGCGCCGCACCGTGTTGTTACCGTCGGCCACCGCAGGTTCCACCGCGCCTTCGGCAACCTGACCGGTAGGTTTGCGTAGAAACTCGGGCAACCGTCTCCCGTCGTGCCCGAACGACTGGTACTCGGCGAGTGGCAGCAGATGCATATACAGCGAATAGAACGTCAGGTTGCGACCATCGCCCGTTTCGGTCGAATGCCTGAGCAGGACGAAGCCCGCGTTGCTATTGCCCGAGTCAATCGCGTTCTGGCAGACCCGGTACGCGACGACCTGACCATCGGCAATCGCATGGACCGGGCCATGCACGTCGGGCGCCAGATGGACACCGCAATGCCAGCGCCGGTCGAACGCGATCGGGTAAATGCCATGGGCGAGTTCGAATTTGTCGACCGTGTCCATCATAGGGTCGGGCTTCGATCCGTCAGCAGAGGTGAGACCGGATTCCGGCAAAAACGGAGGGCTGATAATCATGAGATGTCAGTTCGTATGGGAGTACCGCTCGTTGAGCGTCAGATCGCTTTTCGGCAGGACGGGCAGGACGGCGGGCACATTGTCGGGGCCGACAAAGGTGAATGAACCGGCCTTGATGGTGAACGCGCCAGGACAGTGAAATGTCATGTTGCCGTTCTCGATCACAAGCGAAGCACCGCCACTGTTGAGTGTGATTTTCGACTTCGCTGCGACCTGCACGTCCGCGCTTTCGCTCGCGACGCGTAACTGCTTCTGCGCAAACAGGTCCATGCCGTCCGTCAGCGCTGCAACCGAAACCTTCCCCTTCGCTGCGGTGAGGCTGATGCCAAGCTTGTGTGCGCACAGCGAGATGAGCTCGCCCGCCACCATGCGCAAACGCTTCGCCACGCTCACGTCCATGTCTTTCCCCGCGGTCGCGATCACGTTCTCGCCCGCCGAGTGCTGCGCCGACTTCGGCGTCACGAACGCCATGCCGCCGGGAGCACTGGCAAGTAGCCCCGCATCTCGAAGCCCGTTGAGCCCATCGAGCAGCGCCGCTTGCGTAGCGCGATCGGCTGGTTCGGCGGCGGCCTGCTTCGTCGCCGCTGCCAATTCCGTTACACGCTGCAATGCCGTCTTGAGTTGCGCGACGGCGGCAGCCATCTCAAGATGCGGCGTGTCAGCGCCGGCTGCCGCGTCCGCCGAAAGGAATAGCCCTTTAGGCGCGCGCATCGTGCCCCACGCCTGTGTGGAAATTTCGAACCCTTCACCGCGTTGCAGTTTTTTGCTGTTGAGCAGATAACCGAGATTGATCGCCGACTGGCTATACACGGTCGCGATGCGCGCGCTTTCCTTTTTCTGCAGATCGTTGAAGACGATCTCCGCGCCGCGCAGCGGCGAGCGCCATATCGCGTAGCTAAACATCGCCTGCGCGCCATGGACGACGTCAGGGTGCGAATAGTCGTGAAGGGCGCCGGATATATGGAGACGGTCGACATCGTTGTGGGCCGCTTCGAGCAGAACCTCGGTGCTCGGAAGCAGTGGCGAGTGAAAGCCGCCCTGATAGGACGACGACGGACGCAGCAGGCGCAGATAGAGCACCTGCTTTTCGGCGCTCGCCGAGCCCTGGAGGAACTTCGGGAGGACGGGGTAGCGTCCGTATTCGTCGAGACACGCATAAGGTGCGGCATCAAACGTCGTCACCACGCCGACGACGGGGCCGCCCAGGAATCTCCAGTCCCGCTCGTAAATGAATTCCGGACGATAGGCGAGGTGCGCGGGCATCGCCTTGAACTTCGTATAGGCGGGCTTCGTGCGGCTGCCTTTCATCTTCATCGAAGTGACCACGAGGCCATATTCGGCGCTCGCGAGCTTCGTGTTGGTCAGCTTCATGACGATGCCCGGCGTCACGCCTAAGGCATTGGTCGTACCGGATAGCGTGACCTGCCGCGCGACCTGTTCGTCGCGCCGTACCTGCGCCAGTGTTTCGCCCTGTTCAAGCGTCAGATGGAACTCCGCGCTGCGACTGATCGTTCCGAATACCGAGCGGTCGTCAGCTTCGCTGGAGATGTTCGCCGTCGCCCGTAGCGGGTCATCGGGCGTACGGTAGTTGCGCTCCCACAGCTCGACGGCGGCGGCGACCAGCGTGCGTTGACTGTTGACCTCGAGTACCGCTTCGTGCCAGTTACCTGTCAGACCTGAATCCGGCATCAGCGGAAGTTCGAGCGAGCGGATATAGGCGCGCGGATTATCCGCGAATACGATCGTGTCGAGCTTGCCTGCCTGGCCGCGTCCCTGCTTGTAGAACCAGAAGATACCTTTGCGCTTCGCGTGCCGGGCAATAAATGCCCACACCGACTCCTCGTACATGACGACCTGTTCGAGCCTTTCCTGCGCGCCTTCGAGATTGAACTCGATATCGAAGGCATCGAAGTTTTTGCGGTCGACGACCAGCTCGGTGACGATTTCCTGAAACGTCCTGTCCCTGAACGTTTCGGACTTGTGCACGCGCTTGAGGAGCGCCGCGAAGCGCGGCTCGATACGCAGCCGGTAGGCAGCTTCGTCGCGGCTCGTGCGGATGCGTTTCCAGCGCGTGACAATCCCATTGAAGGTAGCCGCCTCATGGTTGACAGGATCGACGTAATTCACTGAAGGGACCGCGGCCAGTTCATCGATCTGGAGTCCCGCCCGCCGCCCAACGCAGAGCTTGCCGTCGATATCCAGTTGTGTCGACGTAACCGTTACGTCGACCGTGTAGTCATCGCAGAAGCCCGCGTGAATTTTGAAATCGAGCACGTCGAGGCCGACATCGAGCGTACCGATCCAGATTCGAAGATGCTGGGTCAGGCGTGCGCCTGGATGGCGTAGGGCATCCGTGAAACGCTTTGTCACAGCATTCATATGCATTCCGATTCGTTGAAAGCAATGAGGCGAAACCGCGGGAATCGGAGGTCATTCTCCGAATCGCGGATTGCGAAGTATCGAATTAGGAATTGAGGAGGGAGAAACGTCAATGCAGGTCACGATCCGCGTCTGCAATTGCCAACGGATGTGTGAACAAGCGTTACAAGATGACCGAATCGATTTTTTGAGATTGAATAACGTGGTATGCGAGCATGGCTCGCCGGAAAAAGAAACTTCGGCGGAAGCTCACATGCATGCAGCGCGACGTGTGCCTACGCCTACGCCTGCGTCTCCGTATGCGCCTGCGCCAGCTCGGTCCACAGATAAGTGCCCACCGAGCTCGCGCTCATCGGCAGGCTGAACAGATACCCCTGCACCGCGCGTGCGCCGAGCGCTTTCACGACCGCGGCCTGCGCCGGCGTTTCGAGTCCTTCCACCACGCATTCGAGGCCGAGGTTGCGGCACAGGTCGATCACCGACTTGACGATCTTCTTCGATGCGCTATTCGTGTCGACATCGGTCACGAAGCTACGGTCGATTTTGATCGCGTCGAACGGCAGGCGGTGCACGTAGCTGAGGCTCGAATAGCCGGTGCCGAAATCGTCGAGCGACACGCGGCAGCCGGCCTGCTTGAGCATCGTGATCGCGCTGTGCGCCTGCGCGAAATCACGCGTCAACGCGGTCTCGGTGATCTCGAACGTGACGCGATACGGCACTACGCCGCTCGCCGCGACGATGTCGATCAAGCGGCGCGCGCGCGCCGAAGTCGAGATATCGACCGCGGACAGATTGAACGACAGATACGGTTGCGAAGGCCAATGCGCGACTTCCGCGAGCGCCTGGCGCAGCAGTTCGTCGGTGATACTCAGAATCAGTTCGGTACGCTCAGCAATACGGATGAACTCTTCCGGTCTGACCATGCCGAGCCGCGCGTTATGCCAGCGGCCGAGCGCTTCGAGTCCGATCGGGCGACGCGTGAGCAGATCGTAGATCGGCTGGAACTCGAGAAACAGTTCCGTCTCGAGATCGGCATGGCGCAGCTCCTGCGTGACGAGGCTCAGGCGTCGCATGCGCGTTTCGTGTTCGGCCGAAAAGATCACCGGTCTGCCGCGGCGATTTTCCTTGCCGACGTAGAGCGCGGCGTCCGCGCGCTCGAAGACCTGCGCGACCGTCGCGCCTGCTTCGGGAAACGCGGCCCAGCCGATCGTGCCCGACAGATCCGCGACGTTATCCGCGACCAGATACGATTGACTGAGCGCATCGCAGATGCGCTGCCCCAGTGCGACGAGCGCTTCGTTCGACAAGCGGTGCTGCACCACCACGCCGAATTCATCGCCGCCGAGACGCGCGAACGTGACGCCCGTTTCGCCGAGCGACAGCAGCCGCGTGCCGACTTCCTGCAGCACGAGATCGCCGCTCGCGTGTCCGTAGATATCGTTGACCTGCTTGAAGCCGTCCAGATCGATCACGCCAACGTTGAAGCCGCCGCCGTCGGCGAGCGTATGCTCGGCCAGCGCGCGCAGCGATGCGAAGAAACTGCGGCGGTTCGGCAGGCCGGTCAAACTGTCGAGGTTCGCGAGCCGGTGGTTGTCGTCGCTCAGGCGTTGCGTGTTGTGCTGACTCGCCTGTAATTCGTGCTGCGCATGAACGGCGTCGGCGAAGGTCCGGCAATACAGCTGGATCACGAGCGCAAGCGCGACGCCGACGAGCGTCATATCGACGGCGATTGCGATGAACACCGGGCGCCCGGTGAACACGAGAAACACCGAAAGACTCGCGGTGACGATGCCGATCAGCAGCAGCGAGGGCACGCGCAGATGGATCAGGCAGAACACGCAGCCGACCAGCGTCGTGCCCATATAAAACGCGACCTGCGTTTGTTCGAACGCGCTGCCGTACGGAAGCAGCAGCAACGACCAGCTACTGAACGCGACGCCGAATAGTCCGACGAGCCACGTGAGCTTGCGCAATTCGGGCATCGCCTGTTCGCGCGTCAACACGCGATGACGAACCCGCCACCAGTGCCAGCAGCGCATCAAACACAGCGCGCCGAGCGCCGCGGGGATATACACCGATAACCACAGCGGCGCGCTGCCCACATGCGTGATCGCAACCGCCGCGGTGTTGACCAGCAGAATGAAATAAAGAAGCGGCACTTGCCGGCTGAATGCCTGCAATTGCGCGCGCACGAGTCCCGGGTCGCTTTGCGTGACCGAGAGCGCTTCTTTCAATCTGGCTAGTCGAACCATCGCCATGTCATCCCTGTTTCCGTACCAAGCGCATCTATTGATAACGGCGCGTCTGAATTTATCTTGAGCGTGTCGGCGGGTGAGCGAGCGATGACGAATAGGGGGAGGTTCGGTAAGTGCTACCTGGTGTTGAGCTCGAGAGAGTGAGAATCAGTCGTTTCTGCCGGATCTGATGTGAACCTTAGAGCGCAGGGCGTGGAGCGTGATGCGAAAAACGCACTGCACAACGTGATGTTTTTCAAAGCGCGGGGCAGGACAGTACGTGTTGCGGCGGCATCGTGACGCCGGGGCCGCCGTTGGGCGCGGGGCTGCCCTGTGGCGCGGATTCGACCAGTCGCACCGCATTGGTATCCGCATTCGCGAGTACGTATTTCTGGGGGCGATCGTCGGGCTGCCAGTACACGCGGAACATGTCGCCGTTGCTGAAAACGAGCAGTTTGCCGTGAACCGTTTTGGTGGCGCTGACGAAGTCGACCGGTTCGCCGTCGCGTAACTGGAACCCTTGCGGCGACTCGGAATGACCGGCGCCGACGAGTGTCGCGCAGCTTTCGTCAGCGGCCGTGGCGAGCGCCGGACAGAGCGCGGCGAGCAATACGCATGTTGCAATCAGGCGATTTTTCACTTTTTTTGTTTCTTGCGGAAAGTTAACTTGCACCCGGTTATGCAAGTGCCGTGCCGCTTCATCGTGTGCCGCGCCGCGCTGCCGGAACACCTGCCGCATTCGCTCGCAGTGCGCTAAAGCACTGAAATTGCAACGGATTGTGATGCGCGGGCGGCGCGTGCAAAACGGTACGCGCGGATAAGCCCGCGATTCTTATGGCACTTTGCCGCGCAAAATCGTCAAATTGGCTCTGGGCCGGTGATACAAGCCTTACACCAAGGGGTTTGCGCGAAAGCACGCCTATGCGTTAACGTGTCGGTCCCGGCGCCATAGAGTGGCGCCGGTTCCATGATTACCATACGGGAAGTGCTATGAACAAACAGGAACTGATTGACGCAGTCGCCGCAGCGACGGGCGAAAGCAAAGCGGCCACCGGCCAGACCATCGACGCGATCGTCGAAGCGGTGACCAAGGCAGTGGTGAGCGGCGATACGGTGCAACTGGTCGGTTTCGGTTCTTTCTCGACCGGCGCGCGCGCTGCACGCGTGGGCCGCAATCCGTCGACCGGCGAGGAAATCCAGATCGCTGCCGCCAAGACGGTGAAGTTCACCGCGGGCAAGGCGTTCAAGGAAGCCGTCAACGCGTCGTAATGCAACGCGCTTCACGCCGCGGTATCGACGGTGCGCTGCGCAGCCTGCTGCAACGCGCGCAACAGACGATCGATCGGGCGAGAAGCATCACGCGCTGCGCGACCAGACCCTGGCGGTCCCGCCAGACGGCTGGCGCGGCGCGTGTGCCTGGCTCTTTAGCCGGGTATTCAGTTGGCTTCGGTTGGCCTCGGTTGGCTTTCCATCTGGCTGCCTGCCTGGGGCTTCAGCGGGCTCTGTAGTCAGGGGAGATAGTCAGGCAGGACCGGACACCTTGGACGCCGCCTTGCGCGGCGCCCTTGCCATCTCTGTCAGCTTGCGCGACGCTTGCGCGCGGCATCGGCGAGCGTGGCGAGCACCGGCTCCGTTTGCGCCCAGCTCACACACGCATCGGTAATCGATACGCCGTAACGCAACGGCACGCCTTCCTTCAGATCCTGACGGCCCTCTTCCAGATGACTTTCGAGCATCACACCGATGATGCGGCGATCGCCATCGGACAATTGCCGCGCGATATCCTCCGCCACTTCGATCTGCCGCAAGTGCGACTTGTTCGAGTTCGCATGCGAGCAATCGATCATCACCTGTTCACGCAGACCCGCTGAACGCAGCGATTCGCAGGTGGCTTGCACCGACGCGGCATCGTAGTTCGAGCCTCGCTTGCCGCCGCGCAGAATCACGTGAGCGTCATCGTTGCCGCGCGTTTCGAAGATCGCGGCCATGCCCATTTTCGTCATGCCCATGAACGCGTGACTCGCGCGCGCCGCGACGATCGCGTCCGCCGCGATCTGCACGCCGCCGTCGGTGCCGTTCTTGAAACCGATCGGGCAGCTCAGACCCGACGCGAGCTGACGATGACTCTGGCTCTCGGTCGTGCGCGCGCCGATCGCGCCCCACGCGACCAGGTCGGCGATGTATTGCGGGCTCAACAGATCGAGGAATTCGGTCGCGACGGGCAGCCCCAGACCGTTGATGTCGAGCAGCAGTTGCCGCGCGAGACGCAGCCCTTCGTTGATGCGGAAGCTGCCGTCGAGGCGCGGATCGTTGATATAGCCTTTCCAGCCGACGGTCGTGCGCGGCTTCTCGAAGTACACGCGCATCACGATCAGCAGATCGTCCTTGTAGTGATCGGCGGCGGCTTTCAGCTTGCGTGCGTATTCGATCGCCTGGTCGTGGTCGTGGATCGAGCAGGGGCCCGTGATCAGCACGAGACGGTCGTCGCGGCCGTGCAGCACGTCGGCGATTTCGACGCGGGTCTTCTCGACCAGCGTTTGCACCGTGGGCGGCACGGGCAGTTCGTCCTGCAGCAGCGCGGGCGAGATCAGCGGACGGACCGCGCCGATCCGCACGTCGTCGATGCGTGTAGTGTCCTGGGTGGCGTCGGCCGAGCCGACTTCCTGATCGTGCAGCGGATTGTCGAGGGCGCTCAAGATATTCTCCGGAATCGATGGATAAGGCGGCAGCGCGAGCCGGTCGTGGCAGTTGCCGGTCCGAGCCGGCGCACAGGCGCTGCGTGGGTTTGACGTGGGCCGTGCGTGGCTTGGCGAGATCGAGCGCGCGATGATCGGGAAACGATTCGCGCGCGAACCTCGCCCGGGACTTTGCGCGTTTGCGCGGCATCTCGCGCCGGGCTCTACCCGAACCGGCAATGAACTGGGACCCAGGCAGGCAAGCGGGAGCGAGGCTGAGGCGAAGTCGGAACGCCAGCGCACGGCTGCGCTGGCGCGATTATGACACCCGCGCGTGACGGTACGCAGCGTGACGTGTCAGAGCTTGCGCAGCAGCGCCATCGCGGCGGCCGGATTGCGCTCCTTGAAGCCGCTGATCACGTACAGATAGACGTCGCGCGCGGCTGCTTTAGCGGTCGTTTTCGCGAGCGGCTCGCCGCAGGTTTCCAGATCGTCGGGCGTGGTGCCGGCGGCAAGCTGGTGCGCGCGTTCGGCCCATGCGTCGAGCGCTTTCGCCGAATAGCCGTGTGCTTCCTTTTCGCTCGTGCCCATGATGCGCGCGTACACGAACGGCGCAGTGATATCGGCGATCTGCGGATAGTCGCTGTCGGCCGCGAGCACGACCGCGACCTGGTATTTGCGCGCGAGCGCGATGAATTCCGGCGTCTTGAACGACTCGTGACGGACTTCGATCGCATGCCGCAGCGGCTGTCCTTCGATGCTCGCCGGCAGCAGCTTCAGAAAGGCCTCGAAATCGTCGGGATCGAATTTCTTGGTGGTCGCGAACTGCCAGTTGATCGCGCCGAGCTTCTGTTTGAGCAGCAGCACGCCGCTCGCGAAGAAGCGTTCGATCGTTTCGCCCGCTTCGGCGAGCACCCGTCGATTGGTCGCATAACGCGGCGCTTTCAGCGAAAAGACGAAATCGTCCGGCGTTTCCTGATACCACTTCTGATAGCTCGACGGCTTCTGCGAACCGTAGAACGTGCCGTTGACTTCGATCGACGTCAGTTGTCGGCTCGCGTATTCGAGTTCGCGGCTTTGCGTCAGATCGGCGGGGTAGAACGGGCCGCGCCATGGCGCGAAAGTCCAGCCGCCGATGCCGACGCGGATGCGGGTGGTGGATGCGGATTGGGGCTTGGTTTGCGGGACGTTTTGGGTTGCCGCCTCGGTTGTGCGCTGGGTGGTGGTGGCTGTAGCGGTGGTAGTGGTAGTGCGTTTTTCAGGTCGAATGGCAGGCTTTGGTGCAGGTGTGGCTTTCGATGCAGGCGCAGCCTTTGGCGCGCGTGCAGCCTTCGGCACAGACGCAGCCTTCGACACCGGCGCGGCTTTTACACCGGTCCCGCCTTTCTTCGCGGCCGTCTTTCGAGCTGGCTTGTCGGCTTGCGGTTGGCGTTGCTTTTCGCTGGCGTTTTCGCTTTTGTTGCGGCTTTCCTTCGCGCTTTTCGCTGCGGGCACTTGGGCTCTCCTTCGGGCTGCGGCGGGAAGCTCGTAGATTAGCCGCTTTTCGCGCGCCGCGCGGTCTTTGCCGCGCTGCTCGCCTTCACCACACCGCCTGCCTTCGCACTGCCAGCTACACCCGCCGCGCCGGCCGCCAGCTCGAAACGCCGATTCGCCTCGGCCACCTCCGCCCTGAAGCGCTGCAATGCGCTGACGTCGAGCGCGGGCGGTGTCAGCGCAACCCACAGCACGTCGATCAGTTGATCGGCGGTCGCATCGATATCGATCTGCCGGTTCGCCAGCGTCGCGTCCCACAGCACGTGCTCCATCGGCCCGAACACCATCGAGCGCAACAGACGCAGCGGCATATCGGCGCGAATCTCGCCGCTTTGCTGGCCTTGCGCGAGCACCCGCATCAGCGGCGCGGTATAGCGGCGTTGCAACTCAGTCAGCGCTTCACTCAATTCGTGGTGCCGAGCGCGGCCTTCGGACAGCACCAGCGCGCATAGATCGGTGCCGTTCACGAGCATCAGCCGCAAATGCATGCGCACGATGAACGCGAACTGCTGGCGCACGCTGCCGTCGCGCGGTAGGCCCGCTTCGATCGCGTCGATGATCTCGTCGTACCAGTCGCCGATCACGCGCGCGCATAGCTCGCGCTTGCCGCGGAAGTAGCTGAATACGGTGGCCTCCGAAATGCCGAGGCGCTGCGCGATTTCGGCGGTCGTGGCGCGCTCGTAGCCCTTTTCGGAGAACACGTCGCGGCCCGCCTGAAGAATTTCCTTCACGCGCTGTTGCGACTTGCGCCCGGCCGGCTCGCGGCGCGATACGGGCAATCCGGCTTTCACGGCAACCGTCATATGAGTCGAAGTCAGATTTGTGACGTAGGGGGAGGCGAGGCAGAGTCTATCTATGCCCGATGAACGCGATCCTAGCACCGAATACGCTGTCTGGAGCGGCTGTCGGCAAATTTCTGAGTAACACTCAAAAATACCTATTGACGCATACGTCAATCTGGCGTGAAATGCGCGTTGACACGATCGATGATCCGCGCGCCGCCGCCATTGCCCGCTGGCCGCCCCGAACCCTGGAGACACCGCAATGCTCAACCTGCCCGGTTTGCAATTCCCGCTCGGCGAAGAAATCGAAATGCTGCGCGACAGCATTGCGTCGTTCGCCGCCAAAGAAATCGCGCCGCGCGCGGGCGAAATCGACCATACCGACCAGTTCCCGATGGATCTGTGGAAAAAGTTCGGCGATCTCGGCGTGCTCGGTATGACCGTCGCCGAGGAATACGGCGGCGCGAACATGGGCTACACCGCGCACATGGTCGCGATGGAGGAAATCTCGCGCGCGTCGGCATCGGTCGGACTGTCGTACGGCGCGCATTCGAATCTGTGCGTGAACCAGATTCATCGCAACGGCACGGAGCAGCAGAAGCAGAAGTATCTGCCGAAGCTCGTGTCCGGCGAACACGTCGGCGCGCTCGCGATGAGCGAGCCGAACGCGGGCTCGGACGTAGTCAGCATGAAACTGCGCGCCGAAAAGAAGGGCGACCGCTACGTGCTGAACGGCACCAAGATGTGGATCACCAATGGCCCGGATTGCGACACGCTGGTCGTCTATGCAAAGACCGATCCGGAAGCCCAATCGCGCGGCATTACCGCGTTTATCGTCGAGAAGGGCATGAAGGGTTTCTCGGTTGCACAGAAGCTCGACAAGCTCGGCATGCGCGGCTCGCATACCGGCGAGCTGGTGTTCCAGGACGTCGAAGTGCCGGAAGAAAACATCCTGGGCCAGTTGAACGGCGGCGTGAAGGTGCTGATGAGCGGCCTCGACTACGAACGCGCGGTGCTCGCGGGCGGCCCGACCGGCATCATGGTCGCGGTGATGGACTCGGTCGTGCCGTATATCCACGACCGCAAACAGTTCGGTCAGCCGATCGGCGAATTCCAGCTGATCCAGGGCAAGGTCGCCGATCTTTATACGACGTTGCAGGCGTGCCGCGCGTATCTGTACGCGGTGGGCCGTCAACTCGACACGCTCGGCAAAGAGCACGTGCGCCAGGTGCGCAAGGACTGCGCCGGCGTGATTCTCTATACCGCCGAAAAGGCGACGTGGATGGCCGGCGAGGCGATCCAGATTCTCGGCGGCAATGGCTATATCAACGAGTATCCGGTCGGACGTCTGTGGCGCGACGCGAAGCTCTACGAAATCGGCGCGGGTACCAGTGAGATTCGCCGGATGCTGATCGGCCGTGAGTTGTTTGCCGAAACGCTGTGATGCGGGCTTTTCTAAAGCTCTAAAAGCTCTTAAAAAACCGGACTTCCGGAGAACCCACGTCATGCCGATCATCGAATCGAAACTGAACCCGCGCTCGGATGATTTTCGCGCCAACGCGGCGGCGCTCGAAGCGCTCGTCGCGGATCTGCGCGCGAAGGTCGAGCAACTGGCGCAGGGCGGTGGCCAGGCCGCGCGCGACAAACACACGAGCCGCGGCAAACTGCTGCCGCGCGATCGCATCGCGCAACTGCTCGATCCGGGCACGCCGTTTCTCGAGCTGTCGCAACTGGCCGCGTACGGCATGTATAACGACGACGCGCCGGGCGCCGGGGTGATCACCGGTATCGGCAGGATCGCCGGGCAGGAATGCGTGATCGTCTGCAACGACGCGACCGTGAAAGGCGGCACCTACTATCCGGTCACCGTGAAGAAGCATGTGCGCGCGCAGGAAATCGCCAGCGAAAACCGCTTGCCGTGCGTGTATCTGGTCGACTCCGGCGGCGCGAATCTGCCGAATCAGGACGACGTGTTTCCCGATCGCGATCACTTCGGCCGCATCTTCTACAACCAGGCGAATCTATCGGCGGCCGGCATTCCGCAGATCGCGGTCGTGATGGGCTCGTGTACCGCGGGCGGCGCGTATGTGCCGGCGATGAGCGACGAGTCGATCATCGTGAAGAACCAGGGGACGATTTTTCTCGGCGGCCCGCCGCTCGTGAAGGCGGCAACTGGCGAGGTGGTCAGCGCCGAAGACCTCGGCGGCGGCGACGTGCATACGCGGCTGTCAGGTGTCGTCGATCATCTCGCGCAGAACGATGCGCATGCGCTCGGTATCGCGCGTAGCATCGTCGGCAATCTGAATCGCGCGAAGCAGGCACCGCTCGTGTTGCAGGAACCGAAGCCGCCGCGCTACGACCCGCACAGCCTCTACGGCGTGATTCCGGTCGATACGCGCAAGCCGTTCGATATCCGCGAAGTGATCGCGCGCATCGTCGACGATTCCGCCTTCGACGAATTCAAGGCACGTTACGGCACCACGCTCGTGTGCGGCTTTGCGCATATCTGGGGGCATCCGGTTGGCATCATCGCGAACAACGGCATTCTGTTTTCGGAGTCGGCGTTAAAGGGCACGCACTTTATCGAGCTTTGCTGCCAGCGCAAGATTCCGCTGGTGTTTCTGCAGAACATCACCGGCTTTATGGTGGGCCGCAAGTACGAAAACGAAGGCATCGCGCGCAACGGCGCGAAGATGGTTACGGCGGTGGCCACTGCGAAGGTGCCAAAGTTCACGGTGATCATCGGCGGCTCGTTCGGCGCCGGCAATTACGGCATGTGCGGGCGTGCGTATTCACCGCGTTTCCTGTGGATGTGGCCGAACGCGCGCATCTCGGTGATGGGCGGCGAGCAGGCCGCGTCGGTGCTGGCCACGGTCAAGCGCGACGGCATCGAGGCGAAGGGCGGAAGCTGGAGTCCGGAAGAAGAAGAGGCGTTCAAGCAGCCGATTCGCGAGCAATACGAACATCAGGGACATCCGTACTATGCGAGCGCGCGTCTGTGGGACGACGGCGTGATCGACCCGGCGCAAACACGCGACGTGCTCGGCCTCGGCCTGTCGGCGAGCATGAACGCGCCGATCGAAGATACGCGCTTCGGCGTGTTCAGAATGTGATCGGCTTGTTGCAACGACGTATGGCTCAACGATGTATGACGCGATCGCATATGACGCAACGATACGGCGCGAAGGAGTGACACGCATGCAATACGAAACGCTGAAAGTGGACTTTGCCGGGCAGATCGCGACGGTCACGCTGAATCGTCCGGACGTGCGCAACGCCTTCAACGAAACGATGATCGCCGAGCTGACGTCGGCGTTTACGACGCTCGATACGCGCGACGACGTGCGCGCGGTCGTGCTGGCCGCGAACGGCAAGGCGTTCTGCGCGGGCGCCGATCTGAACTGGATGAAGAAGATGGCCGGCTACTCGGACGACGAGAACCGCGCCGATGCGATGCTGCTCGCGAACATGCTGTCGTCGGTGTATCGCTGCAACAAGCCGGTGATCGCGCGCGTGAACGGCGATGCGTACGCGGGCGGCATGGGCCTGATTGCCGCGTGCGATATCGTCGTGGCCGTCGACAGCGCGCATTTTTGTTTGTCCGAAGCGCGGCTCGGCCTGATTCCCGCGACGATCGCGCCGTACGTGATTCGCGCGCTCGGCGAGCAGGCATCGCGCCGCTATTTCATCAGCGCGGAAGCATTCGATTGCGCGACTGCGTTGCGTCTCGGTCTGGTCAGCGAAGCGGTCAGCGCGGAACAGTTCGATGCGACCGTCGCGAAGCTCGCGCAAACGCTGTGCGCGAACGGCCCGCAGGCGGTGCGCGCGTGCAAGCGGCTCGTGCAGGACGTCGCGGGCCGTGAACTGAACGACGCGCTGATCGAAGACACGGCCGCGCGCATCGCGCGTACGCGAGCCGGCGCGGAAGGCCGCGAAGGCGTCGCGTCGTTTCTCGAAAAGCGCACGCCAGGCTGGCGCAACTGATGCGGGTTTTTGCGTGTTTGCCTGAGCACCGTTCGTTAATAACAACCGCCCCGTAGCGCCTATTTCATCGAGATACTTATGTTCAACAAGATCCTGATTGCCAACCGGGGCGAGATTGCGTGCCGCGTCGCCGCCACTTGCAAGCGGCTCGGCATCGCGAGCGTGGCCGTTTATTCCGACGCGGATGCCAACGCGAAACACGTCGCGGCTTGCGACGAAGCGGTTCATATCGGCGGCTCGACGGCGGCGGAAAGTTATCTGCGTATCGAACGCATCATCGAGGCCGCGCGCGCGACCGGCGCGCAGGCCGTGCATCCGGGCTACGGCTTTCTGTCCGAGAACGAGGATTTCGCGCATGCGTGCGCGGCGGCCGGCATCGTGTTCATCGGGCCGCCGGTCGAGGCGATCGCCGCGATGGGTTCGAAGGCCGCCGCGAAAGCGCTGATGCATGCAGCCGCGGTGCCGCTCGTGCCCGGCTACCACGGCGACGACCAGGACCCGCAGCTATTGCAGCGCGAAGCGGATGCGATCGCCTATCCGGTGCTGCTGAAGGCGAGCGCGGGCGGCGGCGGCAAGGGCATGCGCGTGGTCGAGCGCAGCGCGGATTTCGCGGCGGCGTTGCAGTCGTGCAAGCGCGAAGCGGCGAGCAGCTTCGGCAACGATCGCGTGCTGATCGAAAAGTATCTGATGCGGCCGCGTCACGTCGAAGTACAGGTGTTCGCCGACCGGCACGGCGGCGCGGTCTATCTGTTCGATCGCGATTGCTCGGTGCAGCGGCGTCATCAGAAAGTGCTCGAGGAAGCACCCGCGCCGGGGCTCGCAGCCGATGTGAAGCGCGCGATGGGCGAAGCGGCGGTGGCCGCCGCGCGCGCGGTCAACTATGTCGGCGCGGGTACCGTCGAGTTCATCATGACGCCGGGCGGCGAGTTCTATTTCATGGAGATGAACACGCGTCTGCAGGTCGAGCATCCGGTCACCGAGATGGTGACGGGGCAGGACCTCGTCGAATGGCAACTACGTGTCGCGGCGGGCGAACCGTTGCCGCTGATGCAGGATCAGTTGAAGCTCGACGGCCATGCGATCGAAGCGCGCATCTACGCCGAGCATCCGGCGCGCGGCTTCCTGCCGTCGACCGGCACGCTCAAGCATCTGCGCATGCCGGAAGGCGTCGAGTTCGCGATCGACGCGGCCGGGCTCGGCGAGCCGGGCCGTAAGGCGCCGGTGCGTATCGACAGCGGCGTGCGCGAGGGCGATACGATCACGCCGTTTTACGATCCGATGATCGCGAAGCTGATCGTGCATGGCGCGACGCGTGAGGAAGCACTGGCGCGGCTGTCGCGCGCGCTGCATGCGTGCGAGGTGGTCGGGCCGCATACGAACGTCGAGTTCTTGCAGCGGATCGTCGCGAGCGAGCCGTTTGCGAGCGGCGATCTCGATACCGGTTTGATCGAGCGTCATCACGATGCGCTGTTCGCGCCGGCCAACAAGCCGTTCAAGGAAGCGCTGGCGCTCGCGTGCGCCGCGCTGCTGACGCGCGAGGGCGGCACTGCGCACGGCGCGTCGCCGTGGGATGCGTTGTCGCACTGGCGCGTCAATAGCGGCTATACGCAAACGCTCGGCTGGCGCGCGATCGACGACAGCGCCCGCGACGACAGCGACGACGCGTTCACCGTCGTATTCGCGCGCAATGGCGACACGCAGTCGCTCGAACACGACGGCGTGCGCGAAGACTTCACATGGTCGGCCGGCACGGGCGCGCATGAATTCCGCGCGACGATCGGCGATGCGCGCGTGACCGGGCGCGTGTTCGTCGATGGCGACAGGTTCCATGTGTTCTGTCATGGCGAGACCTTGGCGTTCGAGTGGCAGAACCTGCTCGCGCATGCCGGCGATATTGAGGGCGGCGAAGGACGGTTGACCGCGCCGATGCCGGGCAAGGTGATCGCGGTGCTGGTGGAGCCGGGCGCGGTGGTCGAGAAGGGCACGCCGCTGATCGTGATGGAAGCGATGAAGATGGAGCACACGATCGGCGCGCCGGCGGCGGGTACCGTGGCCGAGGTGCTGTATGCGGTGGGCGATCAGGTGACGGATGGTGCGCAGTTGCTGGTGCTTGATGTGGGGTGAGTTGGGGAGTGGGGATGCGTCGGCTGATTGGTTGGGGGAGGGGTGGTTGAGGGTTTGCGGTTGGGGTGGGATTTGAGGTTGGGTCTGGTGGGTGCCGTGTGTTGAAGGTGGTTGGACGCTGTCGGCGTCCTGGCTGGTGGTTGTGACGCTGGTGGATGACGAGGAGGTGATCGGGTAGGCGGGCAAGTGAGGCGAATCAAATCAGGCCAGACGCGCGTACCCCGCGGCGCGCGCTTCACTTTCCATCTGGCGGATACGCGCGTAGTCGGCGAGCGGCAGCGTCGAAAAACCTGTTAGACGCAGGCGCCGTGCGCGCTCGGGCCGGACCGTCAGCGTGTCGTTCAGTGCGTCGCGCAGCGCCGCGATCGTGGTCGGCGGCACGTTGGCTGCCGCGATCAACGGCAAACCCGGCGACGCGGCGGTCATGCCGATCGCGCGAACTCGCATCGCCAGTTCCGGCAACACATCGCGAACGAAAGCGAACGTCACGCAGTCGATTGCGGCGATGTCCGCGCGATCGTCGGCGACCGCGCGCAGCGAGCCGAGATGCGAGCCGGTGCGCAGCACGGTGCCGAAGAACATGCCGGCGCGAGCGAGCGGCGCGACCGCGTGACGAAACGCATTCATACCGCTGTTCGAATCGTCCTGGTTGTAGGCGGCGCGTGCGCCGCGGCAGGACGCGAGCGTGTCGAACTGTGCGTCGGCGCGCGTGATCAGCACGCTCGAATAATGCGCGCCGTCGCAGCCCGGCGCATCGAAGCAGGGCGTCGCGACCAGTTGGACCTGCTCGTGCAGGCCGCGCATCAGCGGATAGCCGCAGGTTTGCGAAATCAGCAGATTCGGACGCCGCCAGAAGCCGTGCAATTCCTCGTCCGGTTCGACGATGCGGCACGCGGGTTTCACCCGGCGTAGCACGTCGTCGAGCCACTCGCGCCACTCGAGGTCGAGCGCGGGTGTGACGTTGTACATAGGCAGGGCGGCGATCCAGGTCATTGCACGCGATTCGGACTAATGTCTGACCATCTTGAATTCGTCGAGCCCGAGCCGTACCGATTCGGTCGGCACGAACCTCCATTTCTGCGCGGCGACCGACAGGATTTCGTCCTGCGCGTCCTCGAACGCAACCAGCAGGTCCTGCCTGCGGTTGCTCACCGCGCCGCAGAAAGCCACCAGTGCCTCCGCGCTCACTTCGAAAATCTGCGCACGATCGTCGCAGCACACGCGGAACGCGACCGTCTCGCTTTCCGTCACACAGGGCCGAAACCCTTCATCGACATAGACCGACATGGCGAACTCCTTCGGACGCCCGAAACGACAGAATGACAAACCGCGAATGCCGGGTATGTTAGAGAACCGGCATTTACGGCGAAATGCCCGGTGCCGTGGTTCACACGGCAGGCCGGTCGCTGGCTGAACGTATGCCAGAAGCTGGCCGGGACAGCTCGTGTGGAGCCGGGGCCAGGACCACGGTGGAGAACCATGGCCGGAACAAAGCCGGTCGCGGCCAGCGCCGCGAGCAGGCAATGACTTGAATGGGCGCTCGACAGGCTTCCGGGTAGACCCTGAATGACGGTTCGAGCGAGCGGCCTGACACTGTTCGGAAGGCGCTTAAATCGACTCCAGAAGTGATACACGAACTGCCCGCGCGACCTGTCCTAGGCCTGCCTGCAAAAGCGAACCGTGCCGCGGTTCTTTCCTGCGCGGTTCGCACCGGTCTCGGACGCTGTTTGGAATTTTCCCTTCAACTTTGCTGCTTACGCTCAGCTCGCCGTACTCCGCTGACCAGCCGCGCGTTAGCATCCACTTTACGATCTCCACGCGTTTCGTGCAGGCGATAGTTCGGGCCTACCGCGTGCATCGCGTGCGATGCACGGGAAGGCTTGCGGCTTGCGCGGTGTGCGGAAGAGCTGAGCGAGTGTGTTTTGACACTGGCAAGTACTAAAAGTTGACCCTCCGATTTGCCTGACGAACGGCTTGACCATTGCTGATCAAATCCTGTTGAGCTTCGATCAGCTTGCTTCGTCGTGAAGCCCCGCGCCGTGCCTGCCGAGCACGACATGGCGCGCCAACTCAGCCACGACACGGAGCGCAAACACGTCGCGCGTTCATTCCATCGCTGCAACGTCGGGACTTCGTGGTGGCGCTACGGCACTGGCCTGCGTTCCCGCGAAATTGAGCCGCCGGATCAACAGCCCCAGCGTGGTTGCCTGAATCAGAAGGCTGAATACGACCACCAGATAAGTAACGCCGATCAACATTTCACGCCCATGAAATTCCGGCAACGACAGCGCGAGCGCGATCGAAATGCCGCCGCGTAGCCCGCCCCAGGTCAGCACGACCGTCGAATGTGGATTGAGCCGGCGGAAATTCTGCAGCGCGAGCAACGGGATCGCGACGCTGACGCCGCGCGCGATGAGCACGACCGGAATCGCCGCGAGTCCGAGCCACACGATATGGATGCGCAGCGATAGCGCGATGATTTCGAGCCCAATCAGGCCGAACAGCAGCAGGTTCAGCAGTTCGTCAAGCAGGTCCCAGAAGTTGAACAGATGCTCGCGAGTCTTCTCCGACATCGACGTGAGCGCGCCATGATTGCCGATCACGAGCCCGATGATGACGACCGCGAGCGGCGCCGAAACATGCAGTGCTTCCGCGAGACTGTAGCCACCGGTGGCAAGCGCCAGCGTGATCAGAATTTCGACCGGATAGCTGTCGATGCCACGCAGCAGCAGCGATGCGCCGAAGCCGAGTACCACGCCGAGCACCAGCGCGCCCGCGACTTCGCGGAACAGTTCGAGCGCGACCGCGTTGACGGAGAACTCGTTCGCGCCGCTCGCGAGCCCGACCAGCGTGACGAACGCGACGACCGCGGTGCCGTCATTGAACAACGACTCGCCGGTGATCTTGGTTTCGAGGCTTTCAGGCGCCGCCGCGCGCTTGAGCACGCTCAGCACCGCGATCGGATCGGTCGGCGAAATCAGCGCGCCGAACGTCAGACACCACAGCAGACTGATCGGATGACCGAGCCATTGCGCGACGTAGAAAAAGCCGAAACCGACCACCGCGACCGAAATCAGCACGCCCACCGTGGCCAGCATCAGCACCGCGCGCCGCTGCGTGCGCATCTTCGACAGATCGACGTGCAACGCACCGGCAAACAACAGCAGACTGAGCAGCCCGTGAAACACGATGTCCGCGAAATCGACCTGCACGACGATCTTGCGCGCGGCGACCGCCATCGCGGGATAGTAAAAGCCGAGCGCCGAAATAGCGAGGCAGACGACGAGCCCCACCGCGGTGATGCCGAGCGTGTCGGGCAGCTTGATGAACCGGTAGTTGATGACGCCGAACAGCGCGACGATGGTGAACAGCACACCTGTGATCTGGAATACGCTCATCGTAATTTAATTCGAGACGGCATCTGGAACGACACAGCTACTTCGGTTGATAAAAGATCGAGATATCCGCGTGGACGGGTAAAAGCCGTTCAACACGATGATTGCTTGATTCAACCTGGTAGACCGCGTCGGCCGGACACTGCGTCTTTTTAATCGGACCGCAGCAACGCCGCTCGCGGCGCACGCTACGAACGGATGGTGGCAAGCCGCGCTGGATGCGGTACTCACCGTCGGATCGCCACGAAATGAAATGACTATACTCGGACCGGGCTTGAGCGAGCCGAGTTCCGGTTTGACGGTTTATATCCGGCTATCTTCTATTTCAAGAAATTTTATTTCGAGACAATTCGACTGCCGACGGACAGCGCAATTGACCAGTCTTTGCTTCGACTAGATTTGAGATTTGCTGCGGGTAGCGGTTTGAGATCCGACGACGGCAACACACGGAAAGTCATGGCCACCACGCGCGCCTACGTGTGACGGTTCCTCTATGCCACCTCGGTGCGGTGCTTTTCGTCCGCTCGCTGCGCTTGACGGGCTATTGTCGACCGCTTGCAACGAATTGTGTGTAAAACAACAGCTTTGACCTTTCTTTACACCGAATCCTTCGCTAAATCGTTATAGTGCGTTCGATATCTCTAAAATGGCCACGAAGTAGAACGGAGAAGTGCGCACCCGGTTCGATATGCAATCACGACAAACGAACACAATTGCGCGACTTGAGGTGTTGATCACTCGGGTCAAGCGAACCGTGGATGAAGAAGAAAGCGGGGTCGATAATGATTATTCGAAAATCTATTTTGTTTATCGGTAGTTTCGCGATTGCCGCCGCGGCAATATCGGCTTACGTCAACCTGACGGCGAATGGGCAGGCCGACGCGGTCGCGCAACCTCACTGGATGATCGCGCTGCATATCGGCTCGGCATTTGTGGGTGCGCTTTTGCTGGCGAATTTTATTGCCGGCAGTCCCGCGGCGTTGCAGGGGCCCACGGAAAAATCGAGTTACGGAGTCGGCATGGTGCCTCGTGTCGGCGCGGTGAAATTCTTTATCCCAGGCAAAAACAGTTTCTTTTCCAGCCGGCGCAGTATTCAGCTGATTGGCGTGCTGCTCTGTCTGATGCTGCAGTTCATCTCCGTTGCCGGCACGGCGGACGACGGCAATCCCGATCATCGCCAACCGCCTGCCCGGATGAATGCGACAGCCGGCACATTGGCAACCTGAATGACTTTCGGATGCTAAAAAATAAGCCTCGAAAGCAAACAGGCAATCGAGGCTTCTGAAGGACAGGTTCCAACGCCTGTCCGGGAGAGTCGATCGGACCCGTGATCGACGGCTTCTACTATATCGAGATTCAAGCGCGTGAATGTGAACAAATGTAGCGTTGATATGCGTTGCTGTACCGGTACCTTTAGGCATATGGGGGTAACCGAATGATTCCTGGAGAGTACTGATGCAAACCAGTTTTGGCTCCCGGCGAGTACGAAAAGGAGTGGCTTCGCTGCTCCTCGTACTTCTCAGCGTATCCGCGCAAGCCGCCGTACAAACTAATGCGGCTACAGAGGCTTTGATCGATAGAGTCGTTTCGTTGACCGAGCGCGGAGACCCTGCCACGATGGAAAAGACAACGGCAGGCTATCTGATCGATGCTGTGAAAAAATTCAATGCCGGGGCTTCGGACGACACGTGGAAATCTGTTCGCAGTGACGTCAATGAGATTATTGCAAACAAAATCAGACCGGGATACGGAGAGCAAGCGCTTCTAACAAGATACTTCGTAGAAGACGCAAAGTTCTCCGATGATGAACTGAGGCATCTAATAACGATGCTGCAAGATCCCGTCATGCAAAGGTGGACCGTGGCGATGCGAGACAGCAACACGGCCAACTATATGGCGACGCTATCGCAGCAGGTAAATAATCAGATGTGGTTTGTCGTTTCTATCGTTTTGCGACGACACGGGCTACAAACAACGGACACGTCGTCTACGACGGCGAAACAGAGCCATTGAACGCGCGGGTTTGCGCAGGTCAATACGTGTATGGCGCGCCTTACACCCGCTCCTGTATCCGTCGCCTCACATACAACCGCCCCGGCGGCTCGAAGTAAGTTCCGAACCGCACAAGCCCGGCTTTCTTTAGATGGCACGTCATTTCGAAACTGACGAGCACACCGGGGTCCCCATCCTCGAGAATGTCGATATCGATTGCGCGAATACGTGGCTCATATTTCAGCAGCGTCGCCTCCATCTGCTGCCGGAGCGCGTGCGCCGACGACGGCAGCGCCTTGTAGATATTCGTCATATCCGGTAGCCCGTAGTCGGGCAGATGCTTGAGCGCGCCCGCGCGCGTGTTCAGGATGCGCTGTACGTTCTGCTGCACGCTCAGGCATTCGAGTGTGCGATCGTCGTATGCGTCGAGCGACTCGCCGCCGATCTGGCCGAGCAGCATGTCATAGAGAGAGGGTCCGGCGGGCATGATGCGGCTCCTGTCAAGCGATCACCGGTGTTGTCGTCGTATGCTCCACCGCGGCCTCTTCACGGTCCACAAAGTCGATCGTCAAATTGCCTTCCGGCGAACTGGTCAGTTGAATTTTTGCGGACGGGGTACCGCTTGCCATGCGCGCGAGCAATTCACGCGATATCGTGGGCAGGATGCGCTGATTAAGAAAAGCATCGACGTTGCGCGCACCCGATTCGCGCGCCAGACACAACTGTGCGATCGCGTCGATCAGCGATTCATCGCAGCTCAGTTCGACATCGTGCACGCGGCGCAAGCGCTCCGTGATCTTCGCGAGCTTCAGACGCACGATCGACGCAAGCGCGATTGCATCGAGTGGCCGATACACGAGCGTCTGGAAGCGCGCGAGCAGCGCCGGCTGAAAATGCGCGACGAGCTGCGGATGAATCGCGTCGAGCAGTTCGCTCTGCGAGACCACCGGGTTCTCCGTGGTCGCTTCGTCGATCTGCGCGCTGCCGAGATTCGACGTCATCAAGATCACGCAATGGCGGAAGTCGATCTCGCGCCCTTCGCCGTCGCGCATCATGCCGCGATCGAACACCTGATAGAACATGTCGAGCACGTCGCGATGTGCTTTTTCGACTTCATCGAGCAGTACCACGCTATACGGCCGTTGCCGTACCGCTTCGGTCAGGACGCCACCGCGACCGTAACCGACGTAGCCGGGCGGCGAGCCTTTAAGTTGCGAGACCGTGTGCGACTCCTGATATTCCGACATGTTGATCGTCGTGAGCGCGGCTTCGCCGCCGAACAGCAGGTCGGCGAGCGCCAGCGCCGTCTCGGTCTTGCCGACACCGGACGGTCCAGCAAGCAGAAACACGCCGAGTGGCGCATGTTCATTCGACAGCCCGGCCTTGCCGGTGCGCAGGCTTTCCGACAACGCCGCGAGCGCATCGTCTTGCGCGACGACGCGTGCCGCGAGCTGTGCTTCCAGCGTGAGCAGGCTTTGCAGTTCGTCTTCGACAAGACTGCCGACCGGCACACCGGTCCATTCGGCGACGACGCGCGCGATGGCCTGTGCGTCGACGTCCGCGAAGATCAGCGGCGCCTTGCCTTGAGCGCGCGCGAGTGCATGACGGGCCTGAGTGAACGCCACGGCATCGCGTGTGGCGGGATCGCCGTCGCGCTGCAGATGCAGTGTCTGGACGAGTTCGCGTTCCCTGTCGTAACGCGCTTGCAGGTCGGCGAGGTCGGCGTGGGCCGTGGCGAGCGCGGCGTCGAGCGTGTTGTGACGTGCTTCGAGCGCGTCGATGCCGGCGCGGCTGTCATCGTCGAGGGTCGCATGTTCGAGTTCCAGCGCCGCGACCACCGCGCGCGCGCGTTGCAGTTCCGCGGGCGGCGCCTCCAGACCCATGCGTACGCGCGCGGCGGCAGTGTCGATCAGATCGACGGCCTTGTCCGGCAGTTGCCGCGCGGGGATGTAGCGGCGCGACAGTTTGACGGCAGCGATCAGTGCTTCGTCGCGGATATGCACGTTGTGGTACGTCGCATAGCGGCTCTTCAGGCCGCGTAGCATCAGGCAGGCCGCGTCGTCGTCCGGCTCATCCACTTTGATCATCTGGAAGCGGCGTTCGAGCGCGGCGTCGCGCTCGAAGAACTCCTTGTATTCGGACCAGGTGGTTGCAGCGATTGTGCGCAACTCGCCGCGCGCGAGCGCCGGCTTCAGCAGATTCGCGGCATCGGCGCCGCCGGCCGCGTTGCCCGCGCCGATCAGCGTATGTGCTTCGTCGATAAAGAGCAGGATCGGCTCGGCCGATGCCTGTACTTCATCGATCACGTTCTTCAGCCGCTGTTCGAATTCGCCCTTGACGCCGGCGCCCGCCTGCAACAGTCCGAGATCGAGCGTGAGGATGCGTACGTCGCGAATCACGTTCGGCACGCTGCCTTCGGCGACGCGCAGCGCGAGACCTTCGACGAGCGCCGTCTTGCCGACGCCCGGCTCGCCGACGAGGATCGGATTGTTCTTGCGGCGTCGCGCGAGCACGTCGACCATCTGCTGGATTTCGCGATCGCGGCCGAACACCGGATCGATGCCGCCGCGCCTGGCCTTGTCGGTCAGATCGATGGCGAAGCGGGCGAGGGCGTCGGCGCTGGCAAATGATGTCTGTTTTGCTCGCGTCTCGCCCGTTGTAGTTGACGTGTTTTCCGCGCGTTGGGGTGTTCGCACGTTACCTGCATGCACTGCGGTGATCGGACCGTCCGCCGACGTGGGTGTTGCAGGCTCGGAATCGTCCACCGCGGGCTCTTCCGGTTCGCTTTCACACGATCGATGCGCGATACGCGGCAGCACCCGCTGGACCTGCGCGCTGCTGACCGACAACAGCGGCCATGCGTTCTGTGCGCGCAGCAGATGCGGCGCATCGGCGAGCGCCTGCAACAGATTAGCTGAGCGGATCTGCGCGTCGTCAGTCTGCGACGATGCATGCACCCATGCATCCTTGAGCAACGCGGCGAGTTGCGGCGCGAGCGCCGGCTTGCCGCGCAGGTTACGCGGCAGATGATCGATCGCGGCGAGCAGCGCATCCCAAACCGCTTCGATATCGATCGTGTAATGCCGCAGGATCGCCGGGATGTCGCCGTCGGCGGCTTCGATCAGCTTCAGCAGCCAGTGCTCGACGGTGATCTCGTCGGCGAGCCGCGTCTGGCAAAGACTCGCCGCCGCTTCCAGTGCTTTCGCGCAGTGCGGATTGAGTCGGCGCAGCAGATGAGTGGTGTCCCAAAGGGCGTTTCTTCGGTCGTCGCGCAAGGTCATGTCGGCAGTCCGGTCGCGGAAGGCAATGGCGGGCGCCAGATTCGCTCGCCGCCAGAAAAGGAATAAGGGACCAGCCCGGGATGCGGACTGGTCGGCATGCGTTGATGCACGTCAGTGCGTCAATGCAACGGTGCATTGACGCGTCGGCGTACCGGTTGCATCAACAGGCCGGCCGCAACACACCGGCTGCTCGTGCATGCTCAAACGCGCGGATCTCAGGAACGCTCGTTCCACGTGTCCTTATGGATGATGTTGCCGTCCTTGTACGACCACGTGATCGTCTCGTAGCGCAACTCGACGTCTTCGAGATGGTTGTGCTTCTCGTAGTCCGGGTTCTTGATGTCGAACATTTTCGGCCGCACCGCGACGATCTTCACGTTATCCAGCTTGGTGTTGAAGTACTCCTTCTCCTTGCCGGCATCGTCGATCTTGTACCACTTGATTTCGACCGACTTCAGCGTCTGGCCGCTCGTCACTGCCTTGTACAGATAGGGCGTCGACGCATCGGTTTCCTTCGTCAGCGTGATCGGCTTGTGCACGCGCGTTCCGGTCAGCTTGCCGGTGTTGCCGTCGGTTGGAATATGGACGCCATGATCGAACGCGACGAGTTCGACGCTGCCTTCGCGTTCCTGCACCGTCACCGACCCCTTGATGTCGGCGCCGCCATCGTCCTTGAGCCACATGTAGGCTGGAATTGCCATGCTTTACTCCTATCTTTACTGCTACGACAACCGCCCGGAGCTAGCCCCCGAGCTTCAGAATCCCGAAGCGCGGTGCTTCGGGGACTAAAGATCTGTTTGCCTGAGGAGGGGGGACTACTTCCCGGCGTCCGGCACGAGCGTGATCTCCACGCGCCGGTTTTTCGCGCGACCCTCCGGTGTTTCGTTACTCGCGATCGGGCGCGTATCGCCGTATCCCTGGATCGCGAATTGCGTGGCCGCGATACCTGATGCATCGGTCAGCCAATCGCGCACAGCCTCGGCGCGCGCCGTGGAGAGCTTCAGGTTGCTCTGCGGATTGCCGACGTCGTCGGTATGACCGGCAACCAGAATCCGCTTGTCCGGATGCGTCTTGATCATTTCGAGCGCGCCGACCATCGCGCGCGTCGAACCGGGCTTCAGTTGCGCACGGCCACTGTCGAACAGCGACATGCTGTCGAGCGTGACGATCGCCGGCGGTGGGGGCGGCGGCACGTACGATCCGATCGCATCATTGAGCGCCGGCAGCAATCGCGCGCCGCGATACATGCCGAACGACAGATGCAGTGGCACGCCGATGCGCGCGTAACGATCGAGCCGGTCACGGTCGCTAACGAGCGCTTGCAGCGCGTCGCGCTTCGCCGCATCGTGCGCGGCGGGGATCATCGAATAGCGACCGAGATCGGCGCTGATGCGGCCGAACAGTGCTTCGTTGTTTTTCGCGCTGGACCAGAACGTGACGGCTGCCGCGCAGGCGAGCAGCGCGAGCGCATGCGCGAGGGCGGCGCTGCGCGGCGATATCCAGTAGCGCCGCGGCATCGCCTCGATCAGCGGCTGCGGCAATGGCCACGGCAGTGGTGATGCGGCGACGGCGGCGAGCGTCACGCACGTTTGCCGCTGCACGTCGCGTTCCCACGGATTGGGCGGGCCGCTCGCGGGACCGCGGTCGATCCAGCCCGCGCCGAATAGCGCCCACGGCGTGGCCGGTTGCAGACGGTCGGTCAGCGTGCCGATCACGACGCGCTGCGTCCAGCCGATCAGCGCCGCCAGAGCTGCGGCGCGCGCCGCGCTTGTTGTCGCGGCGATGCTCGTGCCGGCGTTCGCAGCGCTCATGGTGCTGCAGTTCCCCGTGGACGCGCGTTGCACTTCGGTTTCAGCCGCGTGGATCACCGCGTCAAAACGCGCTGTATCGACGCTGCCCGAAGCCGACGACGCCCCATACCACGTGGGCACTGAAACATCGGCCGTGCCACGCGTAAGCCGCTGATAGACCGCGACATAGCCAGGCAGACGCGTGCCGAGCGTGCGAGCCGCATCGGCGAGCGCCTGACGCGTGACGCGCAGTTTTTGCGTGAGCATGTCCGTGTCGACATGCAGCGCAGGCGCAACCGATAACACCACGCCATCGGGTGCGCGTCCGTCCCGCCACTGCCTGACGGCGACCGCGAGATGTCGTAGCTCCTGCGGCTGGTCGACGCGCAGCCAGATCGCGCCTTCGCCGACGTGCGCGAAGCGTTCTTCATCGTTGCGGTTGAAGATGGCCGGCAAGCCGTCGCCCGTGACCAGCATGAGCGGCATGCGGATGCGCAGTTTGGGCGGAATATCGACGGTCGCGGCGCCAAGCGCGGCCAGCGCGTGTTGACTCTGTTCGCGCGCACGAGACAGCCACACGCTGCGCCACACCACCAGCACCAACGCGACCAGGCCAATGATGGCGGTCAGCGCCCACACCGTACCGTGTCCCGTCGGCAGCATGAACCAGCTCACCGCCAGCGCCAACGCAGCCGCAAATACGATCAACGTGCGCAACGGATAACCGAGCCCTTCGTAAGCACGATCGGGCACACGTGTCGGCGTCGCGGACAGCACAGGCAGATCGGACTTCACGGCTGGTTGATCCTCGCGTGCACGAGCTGGGCCACTTGCGCGTCGAGCGCGGCCGACCAGACCAACCAGACGATCGCCGCGATGACGCACGTGAGCCCCGCAATCGCCCACGGCGACAACCGATAAAGCCAGTCAGAGAGCCGGCGCCCGGGACGGTCCGCAATAAAGGTTTGTGTCGGCGTTGCGCGCAGCTTTTCTAGTTGTGTATTCAGCGAAGCGATCAGCGCCGAGCGTTTCGCCTCGCCGTCGCGCGCGTAACGGCCGATAAAGCCGAGGCTCAGAATGGCCGCATAGCATTCGAGCAGATCGACTTGCGGCGACGCCTCGCGCATACGCGCTTCGAGACGTTCGAACACCCGCTCGCCCGCGTCATGCAGGTTGAAACGGTCGACCTGCAGCGGCTTCATCTCCCAGCCGGCGCGGCTTTCAGCGGATAGATGGCGTAGCGCGATTTCGTCGAGCAGCCCGCATTGCGCGACGAGCGCGTCTTGTTGCACGTCGCGTGCATAGCCGCGGCGCTCGAGCGCGCTCGAAAAATTCTCGATCAGTTGTCTGCAACGGTCGCGGAAGTCGGCCGGGTTATCGGCTTGACCATTGGGCGCGAACGTCGTGACGAGCAGTGCGGTGTCGCGCAGCAGATCGCGGATACCCGTGCGTGTCTCGCGGCCCACGCCGGGACCGCCGTCGAGCAGCGCTGATTCATGGTGGCTTCGGGTCAGTGCGTTCATGAGCGCAGCACCGCATAGAGTTCGAGCGACGCGTCGGGCACCGACGCCGGCAGATAAATCTGGCATGCGCGCGCCGCGAGCATCTTCGCGTGCGCGACGCTGGCTGGATCGAGCGCGAAGTATTGATTGTCCAGACGCACGGGAATTGCGGCCGGCACGCGCGGCACCGCCTTCAGCGGAATGCCGAGCAGCGCTGAATTGATGATGTGTTCGACGTCGTCGGGCGCGCCGATCTTGCATAGGCGCGGGAACTGTTCGGCAAGCTCGAACGCCGGCAGCGGCGCATTGACCGACAGATACCAGTCGGCCGCGCCTTCGACGATGCGCTCGTCGAGGAACTGGCCGGCCCATGTGGTCGTGCTTTTGCGGGTGAGGCCGATCGACACCACGCGCGACGGAATGATCGCGTCGAGCAGATCGCGGATCGTCGTTTCGAGCTTCGCGAAGATCTCGTCGGCACGCGCGTGATCGTAGGCGGGAATGTCGGTGAGTTGCGCGAGCGTTGAAAACGTCATCAGCGCGCTCGCCAACTGCGCGAGCGTGCCGTACAGCTGTTCCGGCGAGCGGCGCGGATGCGATGCGTAAAGCCGCAACTGGGGCCACGCCGCGTGAATGCAATGCAACAGCCAGAACAGTTGCACATCGGCGACGCCATATTCGGCGACCTGTTCGAGCCGTTCGCTGCGGCGCGCGCCGAGCGCCGCGCTCTTCGCCTGCAGGATTTCGGCGACACGACTGATGCGTTCGAGATGCAGCGGATGACTGCCGAGCGTCAGACACGGCGGCACGAAGCGATGATCGACCTGGAACTGACCGCTGGTCGTGCGCACGAGCCGCGCGATCGCACAGACCGTGTCGTCCGCGTGCGATTCGAAATCGAATAGCAGGCGCAGCGCATGACGTTCCGCGGCGATTTCGGTTTCGCCGCTGCCGTTCAGATCCGCGACCTTGACGAACTCGCGATACGCGCGACGTGGACGCGCAAGCGGCGTTTCGTCGAAGCGACAGTTGTTGCCGTTTGCATCGGGTAGAGCGAGCGCGGCCAGTACGACGACGCTCTGCCGATCGGCGGGCACACCTTGCGTCAGATCACGCGCGAGCGGCAACGCATCGGCCGCGGTAGTGTCGACTGGCGTGCCGTCCGGAAAGCGCAGCTTGAGCCGTGTGAGCTTCAGGCGCCCCGTGGCCAAAGCCTCTTCGTCGACTTCGACGCCGAGCGTGCCCCAAGGCTCGGCGAGCGCGGCGGTTGCGAATTGCTGCAGCGCGAATCCGGCCCATCGTTCCTGTTGCTGGAAGTGCTGCTGCGTGAGGATGAGCCCCTCATGCCACAGCGGTTTGTCGATCCGCATAGGTGTGGTGTGTCGCTGGATGTTGATTATGTCGGGTTATTCGAAGCGCGAATTATATATGGAGTTTTTGCTAATCGTATACCCATATTTTATTTTATGTAGAAAATTCACACATATTCAGATTGAGTTTATTTTGATATAGAAGAAATCGTCAATTTTATCTGTCATGAAGTGTGTCTTTTCCGGATGAATGTCAAATCAATGTTCGGTGAATTAACGAATATCTAAAAAATCAATGGAAGATGGAAGGGCCTGCAGATAAGGGTTTGGGCGATTTTTTGATGCGCCTATACACTGACAATGAACCACAAGTCAAATCGACGTTATCTTTAAAAAGTATGATCGTGACCATTGTTGACAATTGTTCGTGTATAAATGTGCAGAATGAGCTTCGGCGATGTATCGTTAGCCCTGTTTTAATACCGCCTGCGCTAAATGTCGCGCGAATTGCCGCGCAATAAGGCGTCGGCGTTATTTCCTTTGCGTGTCGCATATAAACGCGTCTGAGTGCATGCGCACGAAAGGTGTCACCGCATCGCAACGGACGGGTTCTGCGGGGCGTCTCGAACCTGATTACATGAGGAACACAAATGGACAGCTTTCAGCGCGAAATTCCGAAGAGTCGCGTCTCCATCACACTGGATCTGCACACCGGCGGCGCCCAGAAGAAGATCGAGCTGCCGCTCAAGCTGCTCGTCGCGGGCGACTTCAGCGCAGGCCGCGAGCAGGCGCCGCTTGCCGAGCGCAAGAAGGTGAACATCGATAAAAACAACTTCGACGCAGTGCTCGCCGACTATGCGCCGGACCTGAAGATTGCGGCCGAGAACACGCTCGCCGACGACGGTTCCGAGCTGCCGGTCAAGCTGTCGTTCCGTTCGATGAAGGACTTCGAGCCGGAGCAGGTGGCTCGGCAGATTCCGGAACTGCAGGCGTTGCTCGCGATGCGCAATCTGCTGCGCGACCTCAAATCGAACCTGCTCGACAACGGCACGTTCCGCCGCGAGTTCGAAAAAATCCTGAAGGACAAGCGCCTGTCGGACAGGCTGCGCGGCGAACTCGCGCAGATCGCGACGGCCGCTACCCAGCCGGAAGGCCATGCCTGAGCGGCGCCGATCGAAGACCGCCTTTACCGCATTTCGTACCCACCTAGCTCCAGGAACGCAGACAGGAACAACCATGGAACAGAACGAATCCCGCCGGGGTGCAACCGAGACCGTTGTGCTCAACGCAGCGCAGGAAGCGTCGGTCGCCGGTGACAGCGTGTATGCATCGCTGTGCAATAAGATCAACCTCAAGCCCGTGTCCGAAGCACGTCCGCTCGAGGCGTTCCGCGACAACGACATGCTCTCCGAGGCCTCGGCCGACGAGCGCATCGCGCGCGGCATCGGCGCGTTTCTCGATCTGGTCGCGCAATCGAGCCAGCCGGTCGATCGTCTCGACAAGTCGTTGCTCGACTTTCATATCGGCCAGCTCGACCGGCAGATCGGCCGCCAACTCGACGCGGTGCTGCACACGCCCGAGTTCCAGGCGCTCGAAGGCCGCTGGCGCGGCCTGAAGATGCTCGTGTCGCGCACGGACTTCCGTAAGAACGCGCGCATCGAAGTGCTCGATGTGTCGAAGGAGGCGCTGCAACGCGACTTCGAAGATACGCCGGAACTGATCCAGAGCGGCCTGTATCGCCTCACGTACATCGAGGAATACGACACGCCGGGTGGTCAGCCGATCAGCGCGCTGATCAGCGATTTCGAGTTCGCGAATTCGCCGCAGGACGTCGCGCTGTTGCGCAATATCTCGAAGGTTGCCGCCGCCGCGCACATGCCGTTCATCGGTTCGGTGGGGGCCGCGTTCTTCGGCAAGAAGTCGATGGAGGAGGTCGCCGCGATTCAGGACATCGGCAACTACTTCGATCGGGCCGAGTACATCAAGTGGAAGAGCTTCCGCGATACCGACGACGCACGTTATGTCGGCCTGACGATGCCGCGAGTGCTTGGTCGCCTGCCGTACGGTAAGGACACGACACCGGTGCGTGCGTTCAACTACGAGGAAGCGGTCAAGGGTCCGGATCACGACCGTTACCTGTGGGTCAATGCATCGTTTGCGTTCGCGGCCAACATGACCCGCAGCTTTGTCAACAACGGCTGGTGCGTGCAGATTCGCGGTCCGCAGGCTGGCGGCAAGGTCGAGGACCTGCCGGTTCATCTGTATGACCTCGGCACGGGCGTACAGCCGAAGATTCCAACGGAAGTGCTGATTCCGGAAACCCGCGAGTTCGAATTTGCCAATCTCGGCTTCATTCCGCTGTCGTTCTACAAGAACCACGACTTTGCATGCTTCTTCTCGGCCAATTCGACGCAGAAGCCCGCGCTCTACGAGACGAAGGAAGCCACCGCGAACAGCCGCATCAATGCGCGGCTGCCGTACATCTTCCTGCTGTCGCGTATCGCGCATTACCTGAAGCTGATTCAGCGCGAGAACATCGGCACGACCAAAGACCGGCGTCTGCTCGAAATCGAGCTGAACAACTGGATCAAGGGTCTCGTGACCGAAATGAAGGACCCGGGCGATGAGTTGCAGGCATCGCATCCGCTGCGCGAGGCGAAAGTGACGGTCGAGGATATCGAGGACAACCCCGGCTTCTTCCGCATCAAGCTGTTCATCATCCCGCACTTCCAGGTTGAGGGCATGGACATCGGGCTTTCTCTGGTGTCGCAGATGCCGAAAGCGAAGAGCTGATCCGAGGTTTTCGGTGTGAACTGCCGGGGCACTCGTGCGTGCCCCGGTGGTGCTGCTTTGATTGCGTATCCGGAGGGAATTGCATGTCGATGGTTATGCCGTTGCAGGCTTATGAATTGAAACTGGCGCCGCATCCGGCGCCGTTCTCGATCCTGAAGTTCACTGGCGTCGATCGCGTCAGTGAGCTGTACAGGTACGAGATTGAATTCACAAGCGCGGTAGCGGGTATTCCGATGGATCAGGTTCTCGGGCGTCCGGCACGGTTCACTGTCGAGCCGGGCGATCCGAATATCGACTATCTGCGCAAGATGTTCGGCGAGAACGCCGAGAAGTTCAGCACGAAGCCGCCGGCGCATACGATCCACGGCATTGTGACGAAGTTCGACGAATTCGACACGTCGGAGGATGAAACGCGTTATCGGGTGATCGTCGAGCCGAAGCTCGCCGATCTCGATCGAGGTGTGACGAGTCGGCTGTTTCAGAAGCAATCGGTCGAGGAAATCATCACCGATACGTTGCGGCACTTCGGGTATCGAAGCGGAGTGGATTTTGTATTTCAGCTGCGTGGTCAGTACAAACGCCACGAGTACGTCACGCAGTATCACGAGACGACGTTCGCGTTTATTCAGCGCTTGTGCGCGCGCGAAGGGATCTGGTTCCGCTGGGAGCAGAAGAAGGATCGCGCGACGATTGTGTTTGGCGACGATCTCGACGCGTACGCGCGCAAGCAACGGACGGTGCCGTTTCGACGCGATACGGGGCTCGAGAGTGTGGGTGCCGATGCGATCAAGACGCTTCGGCGACGCACGCGACGGGTGCCCGAGTCGGTGCGGTTGCACGACTATAACCATCGGCAGGCTGGGGTTTCGCTGCTCGTCGAACAGAATACGTCGCGCGGTGACGACACGACGAATGCCGTCGATTATCACTGGGGCGAGCATTACGAAACGCCGGAAGAAGGTCAGCGCATTGCACAGTTGCGGCATGAAGCGCATCTGGCTAAACAGATTACTTTTATCGGGACTGGCAATCCGTTCTGGCTTGAGGCGGGCGAGGTCATGGCCGTCGATCCGAATCCGGCCGATGCTAAGTACGGGATCTTCGTTACGTCAGTGCGCTCGCATGGGGCGCGGAATCAGGCGTATCGGGTGACGTTCGAGGGGATTCCTTCGGATCGGGTGTGGCGCACTTCGATGGAGTCGATTCAGCGGCCTGCTATCGATGGCATTTTGCCGGCGCGGGTGACGTCGCCGGGTAGCTATAAGTATGCGTATCTGACCGAGCAGGGCTGGTATGTGATCGTGTTGCCGTTCGATCTGGACACGTGGAGTCCGGGTGGGACGAGTCGGCCAGTGCGGTTTGCCAAGCCCTATAGTGGGGATGACTATGGGCATCATTTTCCGCTGATTGACGGGGCGGAAGTGGCGATCGTGTTTACCGCCGGCGATCCGGATCGGCCTGTGATCATCGGCGCGATGCACGATAGTCTGCATCTGGATCTCGTCAATAACCTCAATAACACCCGGAATATCGTTCGTACCGCTGCTCAGAATGAGATGCGGATGGAAGATAAGGAAGGGGTTGAGCATATTCATCTCACTACGCCGTTTCAGACCAGTGAGCTCAATCTTGGGCATATGGTCGATGCCGATCGGAAGGAGCGGGGGCGGGGGGCGGAGCTGCGCACGGATGAGCACGTGGCGGTGCGTGGGGCGAAGGGGGTGTTGATTTCGGCCGAACAGCAAGCCGCCGCGGCTGGTCAGCAGCTCGCGATGCAGGATGCCGACGACACGTTCCGGCAATCCGAAGACATTCTGAGGTCGCTCAATGAAAGTGCTGATGCGGCAAAGGCATTGTTGGCGGAAGTCACAAGACAACGTGCTCTTGTCGAACAGAATCTGTCTCAACTGAAGAAGTCTGTGGTAGTCGCGACTGCGCCAGACGGGATGGGCCTTGCGAGCGGCAGCGACTTTCAACTCGCGGCGCGTAAGCAACTGTTTCTTACCGCTGGCGACGGGCTCGATATCGGCGTGATGAAGCGCATTGCGATCGCCGCGGGCGAAGCGATTTCCGTTTTTGCAGCCAGATTCGGCATCCGCATTTTCGCCGCGAAAGGCAAGGTTCAAATGCAGGCGCAAGGCGACGCAATGGAGCTGATGGCACTCAAAAGCATGACGATCAGTTCATCGACCGATGAGGTGAAGATCACGGCATCGAAGGGCATCACGTTGGGTGACGGCGCGGGAGCCTACGTCAAGATCGCGAACGGACGGATTGAACTGGCCAGCCCGAGCGGGCAGGTCGACGTGAAGGGCAACCTGGAAGTGGATGGTCCGGCTGGTGGGAATTTCGCGTTCCCAAGTTGGTCTGGTGTTCCTGTCAAAGATGTCAAAGGGAACATGAGTTTCGGGTTTTCGGAGTAAAAGTAATCATGGCAAATACGACTCCACCGAATCCGCCTAGCACGCCCGTGAAGCTGCTTTCGTTTGCGTTTCCGTTTCGCAAGAAAGGACAGACGAACGGAGGTGCGGCGACAGACTTTACTGACGAGCACGAGATATACCAACTTCTGAAACAGGAGTCTTCAGGCGCTTTCCCGGTTAGCAGCGGCGGGATGTGGCACGGAGGTATTCACATCACCGAGGCGGGCGCCGGTCAGTCGATGGATATCCAGGGTGGGATACGCTGCATTGCTGATGGCGAAGTCGTCGCGTGGCGTCTGAATCGTGCCTACCCAGTCAGCGAGATCCCGGCTCATGATGGACAATCCGCAGTCCAGGCGCCGTACAGCACGGGTTTTGCATTGGTCAAACACACGATGGAGTTTCCGCCGGGCACGAAGCTCACGTTCTTCAGCCTGTACATGCATCTGCAGGACTACGCTGGTTATGAAAGCGACCCGACGCTTCCTTGGCCGGCTTATTGGGCTGCCAAGGTCGAAGTGACACAGGACACTATTGACAAACCGAATCCCGGCGCAAACGGGCAGCCAGTGCCGGGTGGACAGACAGGACTGAATGTCCATGTCAGCAAGCCTAACGGAGCCGTTCTCGGCATTCTCCCGCAGGGTACGCAGGTGAGTCTTTCCAGGCGGGAGGGGAACTGGGGGCAAATAGCGGACGATCCGGGTGCGTTATATCCGCCCACGATCGGTACATATGTGCCATCCAGCGTTGCGAAAGATCGGTGGATTTTTTTGGGCAAGGAGATCGGCCGCGAGGGTCCCGTCGTGAAAAACGTCGTGCCGGATTCGTCCTTTGACTGTGTGAATGTCGTACCCGAGGAGAAGCGGGTCAAGGTCAAGGCTGGTGACGTGGTCGGTTTCCTGGGGCGCTACGACTCCTTGCGCGATTCAACCTCGACCCGGATGGTGCATATCGAGGTGTTCTGCGATGACAGTATCAAGCAGTTCATCGCGGCAGGACGGGCTTGGGTCAACAGCAATGTTGGGAACGCGTCCCAGTGGAGTCAACTGGGGTTGTCATCGCAGCCAACGATCCTGCGCGTCGGCACTGGAGTGCAACTGTACCAGGCACCGCCACCCGGGCAACCTGGTCAGGACCAGAAGCAGACCGATGTGATACAGGTTTATCAGCTTGCGTCACTGCCGCGTGATTCCAATCACATGGTCGCGGAAACCGCTACTGGCAATGACGGACAGAAGCGCAATTGGTGGAAAGTCGACAGCGCGGATATACAACGCAATCCCATTTCAGGATGGGTGCGTGAGCAGAGCTTCGCCGGCGGTATGGTTGCCAGCGAGCATGCGCAAAGCTGGGTAGATTTTGTCTGTCACGACGAGGACCATGATCCAACACATACCATTTTTGCGGCGAGCCAGGACTATGTCGACTACAAGACCGATAAGCAGACGCCTAACCCGGGCTCCAAAGACAAGCTTAGCCCACTCATGGCCGCAATCTACAGTGAGCTCTTTCCGACTGGTGACGGTGCTCATGCTGCCGACGAACTGGCCGACATAGGGCAGGGCCCACAGGGTTCTGGATTTCCGTGGGTTGCGTTCCGGGCTTCACGTCTGATTCCGAAGCATGAGAGCGAATGGGCCAACCCCGCGAAATGGCAGGAATTGGTCAGTGCGATTGAGCAGCACACCGGCCCGAAACCTGAACACGAAGAGGAAAAGAAGCGTATTGCCAATCTGGTCTGGTGGGATGAGGTCCAGGCGGGTGTGCAGGGGTTTCCGGGGTCGGATGTTTTTCATATTCATCCGGTTGGGCTGGTGGGGAATTTTTGCCAAGGTGGTTTTCGCTTTACCCTGCCGATGATGCAGCACATGTTTCCTAACGCGAACTCGGTGATTCTGCAACAGGTTATAGACGAGCTTAATCCCCATCTAGATCTATTCAGGTTGGACAGCCTTGTCCGTCGTAATCATTTCTTCGCACAGGTTAAACAGGAGGTTGGACCCAGCTTGGCAATTGACGACGAAAGTCTAAATTATTCCGCCACGGCACTGGCAACTGGTGGAATATATACCTACTTCACTTCTCATCCGGCAGACGCGCAGACGTATGGAAGAACAAACCAACATCCTGCAAATCAAGAGGCTATTGCTAACCATGCATACGCTGGGCAAGATGGAAACGGCGGTATTTTGACTGGCGATGGATATCGCTATCGAGGCCGAGGGATGATTCAGTTGACGCATAGAGGTGGATATAGACGCTTTACTCTTTGGCATCGTCAAAATGGTGAAAACTGGATTGCAGACGAGAATATAAATTTCGAAGAAACTCCTGACATAGTGGGCCAAGTGAAGTTCGCCGTTCGTTCAGCCTGCTATTTTTGGGTGGTGAACCGTCTATACAATGTGGCGGATGCTGGTTCGGCATTGACCGTTGTTGACAATGTCACGAGAGTTGTAAATCCAGGATTGTTTCACGGAGCACCAAGTTCACAGAAAACCGCAAGTATTACTGGACGGCGAACTAACTTCAGTGAAATCGATAATTGGGGAGGTCTACAGTGATGTTTAGATTATTTGGCAATATGGCCTTTGCCTATTTGATTTTCGCATTCAATTGGTGTCATGCTGATTTGATTGATCCGCAACGATCTACGTCTCTCTGTGCAGATAGTGAAGATATCTACTTTAGCTGCGAAATAGAGGATACAAACAAGGTTGTGTCTATCTGTGCTGCGCAGAACACGTCGCCTAATGATGGCTATGTGCAATATCGATATGGAACCAGATCTCAAATTGAATTTAGATATCCGGAATCGTTTGTGCCACCGCAGAATATATTTTCCATCGTTGACGTCTCCAGACTTTCCGCGGGAATTGGCACACATCTCAAATTCAAGAATGGTGACTACCACTACGTTGTATCGAATGCTCTTGTTCCGGGTGAAGTGTATGTCGTGAGAAAGGGGAAGCTCGTGTTTGACAAAGCGTGTAAAGGTACTGGATACATTCCATATTCGCAAAAAACGCGACAAGGTGTACCGTGGGGAACCTTGGACATAACAGACGGCCTTAATAATCATTGAAGGAAGTGAGCGTATAGGGCAACTCCGAACTTCCGATTATATGAACGCAGTGCAGCGCCACGTTCGACCGCGCCCTAGCGATATCACCATTCGATTCAGGTCGTGGAAATACCATCTTGAAAAGTGCGACTTCAAAATTGATGAAGACAAGTATTCAACCGTTTGGCACCGGCTTACTGAGTGTCCATGCCGTTCGTATCGGTGCAGTGATTACCACCGTCTTGCTGCTGACAGATGGTGCTTCCAAGCCAGCACTCGCTTTTGCGCCGTTATCCACGTTCCGGTTCGCTTTGCCGGGTGGGGCGGCTATTCTCTATAGCAAGGCCTCGAACCCTCAAGCGCCACTGCCCGAACGTGCCTGGCAACAGGCGGTATTTTATTTTCCAAGCGGAGCGACGTTCAGCCTGCTGCCAAGAGCCGGCAAATCGAACGCGGGCGGTACAGAGATTGAACCGCCGAGCGAGAGCAATATTTCCCCGTCTGGCCGATATGTTGTCATCGCGCGAATCGAGTCTGGGCTTGTATCGTCGGGGCCGGGGCAGCCGGAGTTTAACGCGAGTCGTGAATACTGTTCGGCCATTGAGATTCGCTCGGGATGTATCACTGCTGACCAAACCGGCGAAATATGTGGAGAGGGATGGCAGGCTGGCCAGCATGCGCAATGGGGAACAAACGACCAGACAAGTTTAATGCTCAAGAGCGATCGTCCGTCGGCTGGCCGGTTGCTGCACTTTATCAATGCTGGTCAGTCACCGCAGTTACTTGTCGATACTAATTCTGGTGCCGACAATCTCCTACGGTGCGATCCGCCGTCGCCGGCGAATCGTGATGTCTATCAGAAGATTGCGAGCATCTTGCATGCGGCAGGTGCTAGTTACGACGCGCGGCTGATCGACGCTGCGATTTCTGAAACGGAAGTCGGCGTCGGTGGTACGTCAGAGCTAAAAACTGCGAAAAACGAAGATCGTACGGCGACCGTATCGGCGCAAAAAGCGACGCTTTATACGGCACCTGATGATGCTCATCCGAGTCGAGCCTATTTGGTCCAGAATGACTCGGTGACTGTATTAAAGCAATCACCGTCCGGCTGGGCCTATGTGGATTACGTCAGCGCTTCTGGAAAACATCTGCTTAGATGGATCAAGGCCGACCAACTGGTGATTGCACCGTGATGCGATCCGCTAGTTCCATTGCTATTGGTAACGAGAGGCCTAAGAAGCATAGTGAGTTTTTTCCGGCTGGTGACGGTACTCATGACGCTGACGAACTATCCAGTAGCAAAGCGCGGAGGGTCCCGGATTTCCGTGGGTGCGTTCCGGACTTCGCGTCTGATTCCGAAGCATGAGACCGAATGGACCAATCCCGCGAAGTGGCAGGATCCGGTCAGTGCTATTGAGCAGCAATTGCGAGTAGATTGGTTTTAAAAACGACGTGATGGTAAATATTTTTCGGAAATTGATTTTGATGTCGTCGTTGATTCTGTTGATGTTCGCATCACCGTGTGAGGCGCATGACATTGCGATTGGGACGGATGCAGCCTTACCGATTCGTTTGGCTGATCCATTGACAGAGAAGAATAGATCTATTTTTGGAGATGGTTGGGTCACCGCATTTTTACACACGAAAGATGAGAGCCTCATTCAACTATTTCAGGATGAACGGCTAACTAATACTGGTGGAGTAGTTTTTGAGCGATTTGATCGAAGCAATATCTCCCCAAGCGGTGACTACGCGGTTTTGCCATTAGTAAGACAAGGCATTCTGGATATGCCGGGCGAGAATTCAAAGGTACAAGGTAGAGAGTACTGTCCTGTTGTGGAGCTCCATACTGGATGTGTTATCAGTATGCCGACAGGAGAGGTATGTGGGGGAAAGTGGTCGGCGATGCATGACAGGTGGTTTGATGGAAGTGTAGATAAAACACCGGAAATGTTGAATAGGACGACGATTGGGGCGCAGCATTTGTGGATCAAGTTTTCCGATCAGATTGTCACGATAAAAATGCATGATTTGATGTTTGAAAACTTGGGTGTGGAAAATATTCTGATTTGTGACCCTGTTACTGATAAAAATAAATCATATTATGTGGATATCGCGCGACAGTTGAATAATGAGTTTTATACAGGAGAGGCTAAATATATAGAAGGGAAGTTGGGTGTAAGCGGTGTCAGATCTTTGAAATGGCGAGTTCAAATCGAGAGGGCTCCGCTTTACGGCGACCGGAGCGAGCAAAGTAAGTCAAAGATGTATTTGGTGAAAAATGACGTCGTTCATGAAATTCAATCGACACCTGATGGCTGGATGAAAATTAAGTATGTCTCAAGAAATGGAGTGGCGTTGATAAAATGGATGAAAGCTGCCGATCTCGAAAATCTGTAATGGCTTCTTGAGGGAAGAGGTTTTAACCTGTTTGAAGAATCTCACGTGCGAAGGCGGCGGGAAAATCAGCTTTCCTCTATTGAGTCGCAACCCGAAGCGCGAATTCAATCGCGTATAGCGGAATGCCATGACGATCATGCAAGAGATTAACGAAGGGTGAAATGGAATCGCAGAAACACACGGGGCATATAAAAAGATTTCTGTCCTCCTGGGTCTTTTGCAGGAGCAAGATTAGACTGATATTTGGATGTTTGTTTGGTAATGCATTGCTGTTATCTGCAACGCTTGTTTCCGCAAGCGCCGAGGAACGACCTGTCTGTCCCATCGCAGCACCTGCCGCTAGTATACTTTCTAGCGAAAAAATATACAAAAAATCGACTATTGAAATTAAAAAAGACAATGGGGAATATCCAATAATCTTGTCACTATATCGTTTGACCGGAAGTGAATGTAAAAAGACAACGTTTGCAAGATATTCGAAAGACGGCGGCAACCCGAATGTTGATTCGATATTTTTCATGCGTTTTGACAGGGTGCCTAACGTCTTTGTTATTGTTCATTGGGAGGTCAATTCGCGAGGTGTTGGAACGTACGGAAATTATTATCAAGTATATGCGTACGTTTTGGATGGGCGCGGTGGGCTGAAAGAAAATAAAGTGTTAATTAATAATAGTGCAATGTCGGGGATGGACGGATATCAAGAGGGTCGGCAGGTTTCATTTCAACTGAAGAGCGCCAATGCTTTGAGAAAATTTTTAAAAAATAAGGACCGTGCGCGCGGATGACTTACGCTGCGAAAGTTGGGTTTGGTGGCTAAGCCGCAAGAAGCCGCCGATTCAGGGCATATAAAATCATGAGCATAATTTGTAAAAAATTGCTGTTGGTGTTGTTGATAACTTGGACCTCGATGGGACTCGTCCAAAACGCCATTGCATATGAGGTTGTATCAGGAAACTGCAGCGACGCAAACGAATGCGTGGTTTTTTTGAAAAATCCGGTTCCAACACAGGATAAATTGTGTAATTCATCTGATTTTTCAGTTACTTGGACCCCGGGGGACGGGAAATACCTGATTCAATGCAGAAGCAGCGGCTCTGACGAGGACAATGTCGTGTGGATCGTCGACTCTAACGCTAGGATTTTCGCTAGATTAAATTACGGTAGATTCATAAAAAAGAGTGTGCTTGAAAAAACTCCAAATATGGAAATTCCGGATAAGTTTCGTTCACGCAGTCTTTGCAGCCCGATAGACATGTCAATGCTTAGGGCAGGAGATTTCGTCCTTCTTGACAAAAGGCCTGCCGATGAGGGTGAGAATCCATATTGCTATGCACCGGTTTATTTGATGCTTAAAGGGGGAAAACTCGTTGTCAGCATTAATGGCGGTTCCGCGAGGCGCAGCGATCCGGATCATGCAGTTCACTCGGTTTCGGCTCGTGATAAGCAACTTCTAAATCGTTTGCTGGATGTGCTACGTCAATGGCATCCGTAATCGTAGAGGGGCAGGAAATCAACCAGACCGACCCAAAAGAAGACCATTGAAAAATGAAAAACCTCGCCTACGAAGGTGACAGCACGAGCCACGGCGGCAAAGTCCTCTCAGGCTCCGACCGTATCAAAGTGAACGGCCGGCGTGCCGCAAAGGTCGGCGTCCTCGTATCGTGCCCAATCCACGGCGACAACCCGATCGTCGAGGGGAGCAGTCGGATGAAGGACGCAGGTACACCGTTATCCAGAGACGGCGACGCAACGCAGTGCGGCAGCGTTCTGATTGCGTCCTCCGATGGCGCAAAGGTCCGCTAAGACTCATGCCTGTCGATTTTTTGCGCATCCCTCCAAGAAGCGATGTGCCAAATGTCTCCCAGCCTTCGATTCTGGCGTGGGCGTTATTGCTTTGCCTGATGCTCGCGGGGAGTACTGCCGTGGCGGTCGTTATCCGGCCGGCAGGCAAGCCAGACAGCCTGTTGTTCTGGTTTTGCGCGGTTGGTCTTCCGATTCTGGCATGGAGTTTCCTGCTGAGTTGTCGATTCGCCTATATGTACGGTTGCGTCAACGCGGTATTGGCGACCAACAGGACCAGCGACGCAATCGAAACGCAATGTCACGAGTCGTCGAGTCAGCCACTTGCCGTACTGGGGCACGCATGGAGATTCAGTTCTAGCGATGGGGAAAATGGCATCGATGCGCTGATTGAGGGAAAAACAAAGCTACGTCCGGTATCGAGTCAAGCCGCGCCCAACACCGACGTCATTGCCCGATGGCTCGATGTGCCCGGTCGTCGTTTTTACGCGGGTAATGCGTTGACCGAGCATGCCCGTCAAGCCGCTGTTTGCGAGTGGTTGCTCAATCAGTTAGTGCACGACTTGGTTCGTCAGTTTGCTGGGCTTCCCGCAGGAGTGTCGATGAATGTCGATCTTTGTATCGACTCTGTATTGGACGCGGAAACCGTCGGTAAGCGCGTGCTTTCCCTTCTTCAGGACACGTTCCGCACTTCGCGCATCGACATCAATCCGCCGAAGAGCGCGTTGTCGTTATTTCACATGGACTCGTGGTTCGATGACATGCGTTCCGATGAAATCAAACTGCTGGTGGCCGTTCAATTGCGTAAGGCGACAAGCGAAGTCCTGATCGATGGAGTTGCCGAAGCGGGAAGTATGTTGCTCGTTTCGGCTCCTTCGGTTGCCCGAAAAATGGGCGAGCTATCACCGCTATGCATCCATCGCCCGGCGACGGATATGGCGGAGCAAGTGGCCGACACACTCAAGTTAGCCATTCGTTGGGGAAGAGCATCGTTCGACAACATCGGGGCGATCTGGCGCACCGGTCTTGCCGGCGAAACCGCACGAATAATCCACTCGTCATGCCACTTCGCGAGCGGGATGGAAACGGTCGATCTCGACACGACTATAGGAAAGGCGGGCGTCGCAAGCGCCTGGCTGGCTACGACGCTGGCAACTGCAAATGCTGCGCTGACGAATGAACCGCAGCTAATCACCGTGCAAGAAGGTGATGAAACGCTTGCACTGGTATGCGAGAAGCAGATATGAAAGAACACAAACCACGGCCCGCAGCGTTTTTTATCGGTATTGCACTCGTTATTCTGTTTCTTGTTCTTGCCTTTGCGACGTTGATTGTCGCGCGGGAGCAGAGGTGGAATACGGAGAGGCTCATCATTGTCGAGCTTCTGCTTCTGTGCGGGCTGCTGTTATCGCTGATTTTCGCGAAGTTCTTCGAAGGCATTCTGCTCTGGATCGCTTCCATGCGGGCGACACGATGGCTAATGCGATATGACGAGCAAAAGTACATTCAGAAGCCGAAAGACGCCACCGAAACATCACTTCCTCTAGCGGACGCGATGAGAAACCGCCATGGATCCTGGTGGCGCTATCGTGACCGCTGGCTGCTTGTCGTCGGCGATGAGCCGCTTGTCAAGCGCCTGGCGCCGGGTCTTGTCGACACAGGCTACTTGATTACCAACGACGCGGTGTTGCTCTATGCGAAGCAGACAGGCGACATGCTCGACACTACCTGGCTCGACAAGATCCGCCGCATGCGACGCCGTCGTCCGGTCGATGCGATCGTGGCGGTGACGCGTAATCGCGGTTCGGTAAATGCGCCATTCGATGCCGACGGGCTCGCCCGACGACTTGCCCGTCATGCCCGCACGCTACGCTGGGCCGCGCCGGTCTATCTGCTCAACGTGACGGATTTTGGTGCCGGCCATGAAAGTCCGGACGAGGCTATCGGTTTCACGTGGGCGAACGTCCGCGTGAACGCCGACGAAATAGACGCGTCGCTACGGAATCTCAGCAGCAACCTCGCAGACGCGGGAGTCGTCCGTGTCGCCAGGAACGCAGTTGACCGCTATCCGGCCGAACTGTCCCGGCACATTGAAACGTTGGGCAGCGCGTTGTCGGGGCTCGTACTGCAGACGGCCCGCTCGCGTTACTGGCGACATGCGGTGCATGGTCTTCTGTTCACACCGCTTTTCACGCCGCGGGAACTGACTTTGGCCGCATCCACGGATAAAACGTCTGATGGAGCAGAAGCTGATCCGGTAACGCTGAAATCCCGAACAATCTGGCAAACCATCGCCACCCACAGCCGCAACCTCCACGGCCGCCGCGTCGGCTTCTCCCTGTCGACCGCCGCCGCCTGGGCAACCACCGCGGCAGTGGCCCTGTGGATCACCGGCACGATGCTCTCCGGCTTCACCAACCGCGCGACGATCCACACCGCCGGCACCACGCTAGCAACACTCGCCAACCCACAGAACAGCACTCAGTCGCTACAAACTCTCGAAAGCCTCGACAAACAGATCGACACACTGGAATCGCACCAACGCGACGGCGCGCCACGCTTCACCCGTTTCGGCCTGAATCACGACACCGCATTACTCGACGCCCTCTGGCCTAGCTACGAAATTGCCGCCGGCCGCATCCTCGTCGGCCCGATCCGCGAAAAACTCGAGGCGCGTCTACATCAACTGGCATCGCTGACCGACGCCGAAATCGCCAGCGGCGGTAACTCCCAGGTACAAGCTGCCTACGACACGCTAAAGGCCTACATGATGCTCGCAAAGCCTGAGCGCGCGGTCGCGGCGTTTCTCACGCCTCAGCTCGTCGCAACAACAGCCCCCACGCGCCCGGACAACTCAGCGCTCACAGTCGGCGCATGGGAAGACCTACGCCAGCACGCAATCACATTCTTCGCAAATCACCTGGGGCGCCGCGTTTCAACGACTGGTTCATCGTTGGCGATCGTGGCCGACAATGGCCTGATCGCGGCAGCGCGCCAGACCATCATCGGCGTGCGCGGCATCCAGAACTCGACCGACGCGGTCTATCAGCAGATTCTCGACGACGCCAAAGCCAAGTACCCGCCCGTGTCGCTCGCGACGCTGCTCGGCGACACGTCGAGCCACGGCCTCTTCAGCACGACCGCGACGATTCCCGGCGTCTTCACGCGCGCCGCGTGGGACGAGCGCATCGCGAAGGCAATCGACGACGCGAGCGAGCAGAGCAACGTCGCTGGCGACTGGGTGCTGTCGGACATTAAGGCTGTGAACGAGCCGCCGTCGTCGCTGAAAGCCGCGCTGCGACAGCGCTATTTCGACGACTACGCGCGCGCGTGGGGGCAGTTCCTCAATAGCCTGCGCTGGCAGTCGGCACCGACGCTGTCCGCCACCGCCGATCAATTGACGCTGCTCGGCGATCCGCAACGCTCGCCGCTCGTCACGCTGATGAACGCAATCGTCTACCAGGCGGGCACGGGCGCGAGCACGCAGTCGCTATCCGATACGCTGATCAGCAAGGCGCAGCAACTGGTCGGCGCCGACGAGAAAGATCCGTCGAAAAGGGCGCAACCGCAACTCGCGCCGCTCGCGGTCGCGTTCGGTCCGATCCTGCGCCTGACCGGCAGCGATCTGTCGTCTGCCGCCGCGCCGGCCAACGGCAAGGCTGCCGCCGTGCAAATCGCGGCGACCGGCGATCTGAGTCTCGCGCGCTATCTCGAACGCGTGACCGCGATGCGTCTGAAGATCGAGCAGATGGTGTCGAGTCCCGACACCGACGCGATGTCACGTATCGCCGCGCAAGCCGTGCTGCAAGGCAAGACTTCGGACATCGCCGACAGCCGCGACTACGCGAGCCGCCTTGCGGCGAGTCTCGGCGAGCAGTGGGCCGGGTTCGGCCAGCTATTCCAGGCGCCGCTCGATCAGACCTGGCAGGTGCTCGTGCAACCGGCCGCCGCGAGCCTCAACGACATCTGGCGTAGCGCGATCGTCGCCGACTGGAATGGCGCGTTCGGCGGCCGCTATCCGTTCGCCGACTCGGACAACGATGCGTCTCTACCGGAAATGGCGCGTTTCATGCGCCCGGACAACGGCGTCATCACGCAGTTCGTGACGACGCAACTGGCGGGTGTCGTCGAGCGCCAGGGCGACCGCTGGGTCGCATCGCAAGGCGCGAGCCACGGCGCGTTGACGCTCGATCCGACGTTCCTCGATGGTCTGAACCGGATGACGCGCGTATCGACGGTGCTGTTCCCGGCCGGCGACGCGCACGTGCGCTACGAGTTGCGCGCGGTGCCGACACCGGGTATCACCGACATGCGCTTCGTACTGTCGGGCCGCGAGCTGCACTACTTCAATCAGAAGGAAGAATGGACGCCGTTTCTGTGGCCCGGCGATTCGCTCGAAAACCTGTCGCATATCGAATGGCAAACCGATCACGGCGGCTTGCGCTCGGCGCTCGATGCGCAAGGGCGCTTCGGGCTGATTCGCCTGCTCGAACGCGCGCAGGTGTCGCAACAGGACGGCGCGCGCTATCTGCTGTCGTGGCTGCCCGATCAGAGCGAGAGCATCCCATTGCGCGTGCAGCTACGCAGCGAAGCGGGCTCGGGACCGCTACAGGTGCTCGAACTGCGTCATTTCAAGCTGCCCACGCGGATCTTCGTGACCGGTAGCGCGAAGGGCGTGCCGAAGATGTCGGCCGCCAATCCGCCGCCGTTGCCGCCGGCCGCGCTCAGCGCGGCGAAGCACGCCGCTGTGCCGTTGCCGCAGGGCGCGTTGCCGGAGATCGAATAAATGCTGTCCAGTCTGCTGAAATCGCTGTTTCCATCGCGCGATGAAGAGCAACGCGTACGTGCGCGTCTCGATGCCTGGAGTACGTGGCTGCAACCTCTGCCGGGCGAGCATGGTGTAGGCCGCGATCCGGGCTATGAAGACGTGTTCTTCGAGCTGCGCGAAGAAACCCAAAAACTTTCCGGCATCGACGATGCGCTGATCGTCCGCTCATGCGAGCAGTTGCTCAAGGAGACCGGCAAGGATCTGCGGGTTGCCGGTTACTACGCGTTGGCGCGGCTGCGCCAGGACGGGGCGGCCGGTTTCGCCGACGGGCTCGAACTCGCGGCGTCGCTCGTCGAGCGCTTTGGCGAGAACGTGTTGCCCGTGCGCGCCGAGGCGAAGAAGGGCGCGCTCGACATGCTCGCCACCACCCGCATGATCGACCTGCTCGACAGCCGTGGTCCTTTCGCACCGGCCGATCTCGAACGCGCGATCGCCGCACTCGATCTGCTCGTCACGCGCACCGCCGCATGGCCGGAAGCAGCGCTGCCGAACCTCGTTGCGCTGGTCGCGCGCTTCGAGCAGAAGGACGAATCGGCACGCGGCGCGCAGACGGATGCCGCCGTGTCTTCGGCGTCGACAGGCATGTCGTCAGCGGGCGGTGCGAACGCAACGAATGCAGCGCATGCATCGAGCGCATCAATTACATCCACCCGCGATCTGCTCGAACAAGCCCGCGCAATGGCGATCTGGTTACGCGATCAGGAGAACGGCTACCTGCCGTCGGTGCGGCTCGTGCGCAGCGTACGCTGGGACACGCTGCACGAGGTGCCGCCAGCCGATGCGGCGTCGCGCACGCGTCTGACGCCACCGCGCGGCGAGTTGCGTCAGCAGATGAAGCGATTGGTATTGCAGAAGCAGTGGCATGAACTGCTGGAGCGCGTCGAGGGCGCGTTCATGGAGGGCGTCAATCACCTGTGGTTCGACCTGCAGTATTTCCAGCATGTCGCGCTCGATCATGTCGGCGCGCCGTCGCAGCGGGGCACGTCTTCCGGCGCGCATAGCGCGTGGCGCGAACAGTTGCGCGCGGATTTCGCGCTGTTTCTCGAACGGCTGCCGGGCATCGAGCGGCTTGCGTTCAACGACGGCACGCCGTTCTCCGACGACGCGACGCTCGAATGGATCGCGCGCCATGCGGTCGTGCGCAATCTCGAAGCGGGCGAGAGCGTCGCGCCGCTGCCGGTCTCGGCCGGCAACGACGACGTGGCGACCGGCGATTGGCCCGAGATCGAAGCGCAGGCACGCGATGTCGCCGCGCAGGACGGCATCGAAGCCGCGTTCGCATGGCTCGAAGCGCTGCCGGGTCTGAAGACCGATCGTCATCGCTATCTGCAACGTCTGGTGATGGCCCGCCTCGCCGATCACATCGGCCGCGTGGACACGGCGCTCGCGCTGCTCACCGAACTCGACACCCGTGCGCGCTCGCTGCCGCTGACGCACTGGGAGCCGGCGCTCGTCTTCGAGGTCAAGCAGCAGTTGCTGCGCGCGCTGAAGGCGCTGAGCAACCGCAAGGACGCGGACAAGGCCGCGCTTGCTCGCCGTATCGGCGAACTGCAGGCGGAACTGACCGTGCTCGATCCGGCGCGGGCGCTGACTTTTTCATAAATAAGCCGTCTCACAAGAACTCACACGCATGCAACACGACGATCCCATCCTGCGCTATTACGAAGCCGAAATGCGCTATCTGCGCGAGGCCGGCAAGGAATTCGCGAACGCGCATCCCGACCGCGCGCGCATGCTGAACCTCGATCGCGTCGGCGATCGCGATCCATACGTCGAGCGGCTGCATGAGGGCTTTGCGTTCCTCACCGGACGTCTCCAGCAAAAGCTCGACGACGAGCTGCCTGAATTGACCGAAGGCCTGGTGAGCCTGCTATGGCCGCATTATCTGCGGATGATTCCGTCGCTATCGATCGTCGAGCTTCAACCGCTCGCGGAAAAACTGCAGAAAACCGAGATCGTGGCGGCGGGCGTGCCGGTGCGGTCCGCGCCGATCGCGGTGCCGGCCGCAGGCGGCGTCGAGGGCTCGGCGCCAAGGACCGTGCAATGTCTGTACCGAACCACCCAGCCGGTCACGCTGCAACCGTTATCGATCACGCACGCGGGGCCGGGCGTGCGCCACGATGGCCGCTCGATCATCCGGCTGGGCTTCGAACTCGATGAATCGGCGCGTCGCAAGGAAACCGATCTGTCGCGTCTGCGACTGCATCTGAGCGCCGATCTGCCGACCGCGTTTGCGATGCATCTCGCACTCACGCGCGACATCGATACGATCCATTGGCGCATTCCGGAACTGCGCGACGGCGAGCCTGTGCCGCTCGCCGACGTGACGATCGAGCCGGCCGGCTTTTCCGCCGACGAGCGTCTATGGCCGAAAGCCGATGCGGCGTTTTCCGGCTATCAACTGCTGCTCGAATACTTTACGTTTCGCGAGAAATTCCTGTTCGTCGATTTATGCGGACTCGACGTGCTGAAGCTGCCGGAAAAGTCGACGCGCTTCGAACTCGAAATCGTGCTCAAGCACGCGTATCCGTCCGACCAGCGCTTCGATGCGCGCAACGTGCGGCTGTTCTGCACGCCGGTGATCAACCTGTTCGAACTGGACGCGGAGCCGATCGAGATCGATCACCACGAAACCGAATACCGCGTACGGCCGGCGGGTCATCAGGGCGAGCATGTCGAGACCTATTCGGTCGACGCGATCGAGGCGTTCGATCACGATACCGCCGAGCGCTACGAATACGTGCCGTTCGCGACGTTCCGGCATCGCGGCGGCATGCTGCGGCACGAGGCGCCGGAGCGTTATTTCCATGCACGCGTGCGCGCGGGTGCCGCGGGTCTGCACGAGACGTGGGTCGTGCTGGGCGGTCACGCATGGGACACGATGAACACGTTGCCGGAGGAAAGCCTGTCGCTGCGCGTCACAGGCACGAACGGCATGCTGCCGCGCAAGGGGCTGCGCGAGGCGAGCATCGCCGAACTCGCGACGAGCACGCCGAATATCGTCGGCGTGAAGAATCTGGTCGCGCCGACGTTGCCGCTTTATCCGCCGACCGGCGATCGCTTTCAGTGGCGTGTGTTGTCGCATCTCGCACCGAATTTCCTGTCGATGATGAATGCGGAAGTGCTGCGCGGCGCGCTCGCGCTCTACGACTGGACCAACGACGAACTGAATCGACGGCGCCTCGCGGGCATTCTGTGGGTGTCGCAGCAACTGCTCGAGGAAGTATCGGGCGGCTCGGTCGAGCGCGGTGTGCATATTGAGGTGACGCTCGATTCGCACGCGTTCGCGGGCGACGGTGATGTGATGCTGTTCGGCGAACTGCTGCAACGTTTTTTTGCGCTGTACGCGGAGATCAATCTGTTCACGAAGCTGTCGATCGTGAGCCTGCCGTCGCAGACCCGTACGGTCTGGCCGCGCAGCAAGGCGCAACGGGCACCTCTATGAGCGCTTCCACGAACGCATTCGCGGCGCGCGACGAGCCGCCGGATCTCGAACCGCTGGTTGCCGCGCTGCTCGCGCGCGCGCCGCGGATGAATTTCATGCAGTTGTGCCGGCTGCTGGAGGTGTGCGTACCGGCGCTGCCAGGCTTCGGCACGCGCGATACAGCCGAACACGAACCGGTGCGCTTCCGGCCGCGCGCGCGTACTGGCTTTCCGGCGGGCGAGATCGCGGCGGTCGAGTTCGACGACGATCCGGACGCGTTCGGACCGCCCGCGCCGCCGACTGTGCGTACGACCTTCATGGGGCTGTACGGCGTCGATGCGGCGATGCCGTCGCACATGATCGACGAGATCGTGCTGCGCGAGGAAGGGCACGAGGTGGTAGAAGCGTTTCTCGATCAGTTCAATCATCGCTTCGTCACGCTGCTGTATCGCGCGTGGAAAAAGTATCGCTATGCGGAGAGTTTCCGTCCCGGCGGCAGCGACGCGCATTCGCGCAATCTGCTGTGTCTCGCCGGTTTCGGCTGGGGTGACAAGCCGCAACGCGCGGGCTTGCCCGACTCGCGAATGCTTGCGCTGCTCGGGCTGCTGATTCAGCGTACGCGCACGCCGGAGGGTCTTGCCGGTGTGATCGCGCTCGCGGTGCGTGGGGCTGACGTGCGCGTCGATGAGTTCTTTCCGGTCGTGACGCAGGCGGGCGTGCAGCCGCCGCTGTCGTCGTCATCGGCTGCTGCTGCCGTGGCTTCTGGTGATGGCGTGCGTCGCGGACTCGGCGGCGGTTATGTGCTCGGCAAGCGGCTCGCGTATCGCAGCCGCGCGGTGCGCGTGACGCTACGGCCCGCCGATGCGCGGCAGGCGCATGATCTTTTGCCCGGCGCATGGCTGCATCGCGAGTTGATCGCGTTCGTGCAGTTGTATGTGGGCCTGAAGGCCGACGTGCATTTGCGCATGGAGATGTCGTCGCGGCTTGCTCCGCAGCCGTCAATCGGCGCGGCGGACTCGGACGACGCGATTCATACCGCGTCGGCGAATCCGATGCCGCGCCTCGGCTGGACCACCGTGCTGCCCGCCGCCTCCGAGCGGCTGATCAACGTCGCGCTTGGCGTCTACGAGGCGTTTCCGAAGCCCGCGCCCAATCCGTATCTGAATCAATTCGCGTGATGATCGACGCGCCAAAGGACTTTTCAATGAACCTTCGCTTCACCATTTTGAGTGCGGTCTCCGTTGTGCTGCTGTCCGCATGCGGCGCGTGGCAAACCGTATCGGACACGTCGTCGAATGCGTATCACGCGGTGTTTTTCAAGCAGATCAAGGTACTCGATGTCGACCTGTCCGCGCGCGACGCGCTGAATCCGGACGACGCCGGCCGCGCGACATCGGTGGCGGTGCGCGTGTATCAGTTGAAGGATCGCAAGATGTTCGATGGCGCGTCGTACGAAGACCTGCTGAAGAACGATCGCACCGTGCTCGCGCAGGATCTGCAGGCGAGCATGGCGTCGGTACTGAATCCGGGCGCGTCGGCGAGCCTGTCGCAACCGATGCAGGCCGAGACGAAGTATGTCGCGGTGGTGGCGTTCTATCGCAATCCGGGTAACGGCGACGGCTGGAAGTATGTGATCGAGAAGAAGAAGCTCGATGCGGATAAGCCGTTGAGGATTTCGTTGATGGATCAGTTGCTACTGGCGCAAGGCAGCGCACCGCGCGACGCGTCGCGGTGAGCATAAGCGCCATGCTCCCGAAAATCGTTCGGTGTTGGTGGGCGCGAGCCTTCACCCCCGCACCCCCAACAAAACCCCTCACACCTCGCGCAGCAACCTCCCAAACCCCTGCACCGGCTCGCCGATGCCGCTGACGCGAAGCGCATTCCACATCATTGCCGACGCCGCGGATATCACCGGCTTGCGCAAATCCTGTTCGAGCAGTTCGAGCACGTCCAAAGTCGGCATCCCGACGCCGCTCAGGAACACCGCATCGGCCTCCGGCACATCGACCTTGCGTGCGACCGAATACGCGCGCTCATCGCTCTCTTCGTAGATGTTGCGCACATCCGCGAGGCGGCCGTAGTTCACCACGTCGATACCGTGTACGCGAAGATGCTCGACGCCCTGCAACGTGGTGGCTTCGCTGTACGGCGTCGCATAGGCAATGCGCTTGATGCCGAGCTTCGAAAACGCCGCCATCACGGACCCGAAGGCGGTGATGAACGGTATGTTCCAGCGCTTTTCGATGCGCGCCACCAGCTCGGCCTCGGCGGCGCGCCCCAGCGTGTAGCTCGTCGCCGTATGCGCCATCACCACCACGTTCGGCGAGACCATCGCGAGCAGTTCCATGCAGTTGTCGAAGCTCTCGATCTGACTGCGGTTGCGCTCGTCCTGTCCATCGTGCGTGCCCGCCGCGCCGCTCGCGCTCATGCGCGTAAAGTGCAGCGATACACCACGCGGCGCCATCCCGTACATCTCCGGCTCGACGGTCGGATTGCCCGGAGGCACCATGAAGCCGATGCGCGCTCTCCATCCTTTCATAGGTTCACCTTTCGACTGATTTCTGTTTAATGTCCGGCGGCAAGGCCGTCGATGAATGCCGCGGCCGCGCGCGCGCAATCGTCCGGATGGCTTGCTGCGATGTGGTACGAATCCGCGGGCACCTCGGTCCACGCCGAACCGGGCACGCTGTCACGCAGACGCTGCAAGTCGGCCGCGGCCGGACGTTGCTGGTACTTCGAGCCGGTATCCACCGGCGGCGCGCCGGCCGCGATGAACAGCGTCGGACATTGCACGCGATGCGGATTGCTCGGGCCATCGATCGCGGGCAGCAGCCGCAGACACGCCGCCACGCTCGCGGCGGGCGCGGTGCCCATCAGTTCCGTCCACCATTGCAGCGCGTTGGTCGACAGACTGCTGCCCATGCGGCCAGGCATCGTCGCATCGGCCCAGCGCTCGACGCCATTGCCAGGACCTTCGACCATCGCGAGCCAATCGTCGAGCCACGGCCCCAGCGACTTGTTCGGCGACGGCAGCATGCCCGCCAGCGTCATCGAGCGGATCCAGGGCAGGCGGCGCTGCGCCAGTTCGAAAGCGACCAGCGCGCCGAGCTTCGTCGCGACCAGATGCACACGCTTGCGTCCGAGCGCGGCAACCAGTTGCTCGATGTCGTCGGCCCAATCGGCAATGCCGAAGCCCGCCGGCATCGCACTCGAACGGCCGAAGCCGCACAGGTCGACCCGCAGCACGCGGTGCTTGCGCGCGAGTTGAGGCGTCCACGCCCGCCAGATCTCGGCGCGCTCCGCGATGCCATGCAGCATCAGTATCGTGTCGGGTTCCCGCCAGCCGTCGGTGAAGTCGTCTTCGACGCAATACAGCTCACGGCTCGCAGCGTCCTTGCTGCCTTTTACCGTGACGCGATGCGCGTGGGTCGCCGGTTCTTCGTTGAACCGCGATGGTTCGGTCATGTCGTTTTGCTCCTTTGCTTTGCTGTTTGTTGCTTCGGATCCGCTCATCGATTGATCGGTCCGCGTTCCGTATCCGTTCAACGCGCCTGCCGCGCGGCGCCGTCAGCGAACCCTGGCGCAATGTCCGCCGGCCGCTCGCGTCTGAGCGTCAGCGTGACGAGCGTACCGATCAGCGCGAGCACGACCATCGGCAGCAGGCCCATGCGAAAGTTGCCGGTCAGATCGCGAATCCAGCCAACGAGCGTCGGACACAGCACGCCCGCGATATTGCCGATTGCGCAAACCTGCCCGATGCCCGCCGCGGAGGTCCGCGCCGACAGCGATTCGGCGCACAGCGCAAACATTGGCGCCTTCACCGAGTAGCAGCCGGCCAGCGCCACGGTCAGCGCGATCACGGTGGGCGCCAGCGTGTTCAGAAACATGCAGGCGATCAGGCCCGCCGCCGACACCATCAGCGGCAATGCCGTGTGCCAGACGCGCTCGCCGCGTCGATCGGAACGCCGCGCCCACAGAATCATCACCGCGCTTGCGATGCCAAACGGAATCGCGTTGATCAGACCGGTGTCGAAATTGCTGAGGCCAAAGGACTTGATCATCTGCGGCTGCCAGTAGCTCAACGCATAGTTGCAGCCGACCGATCCCGCGTAGATCACCGCGAGACCCAGCACGCGCGGATGCCGCAGCACCTGCCAGATCGAGGTCGCTTCCACGCGCGCCGGCTGACGTCGCTCCTCGGCGAGGCTGGCGGTCAGCCATTCGCGGCCTTCGTCGGACAGCCAGCGCGCGCGGGATGGATCGTCGGGCAGCGCGACCAGTGCCAGCAGGCCCATCACGACGGCGGGCACGGCTTCGATCAGGAACAGCCACTGCCAGCCGTGCAGTCCGAGTACGCCGTCGAGTCCGAGCAACGCGCCCGAAATCGGCGAACCGATGAAATTGGCCAGCGGCATCGCCATCAGGAACAGGCTCAGCACGCGCGCCCGGTGCTGGCTCGGAAACCAGGTGCCGAGGTACAGGATCACGCCGGGGAAAAAGCCGGCTTCGGCTACGCCGAGCAGAAACCGCAACGCGAGAAACGACTTTTCGCCGGTGACGAACGCGGTCGCGCCGGAGACGAGCCCCCAACTGATCATGATCCGGCAGATCCACAGGCGCGCGCCGACCTTCGCCATCAGCACGTTCGCCGGCACCTCGAACAGACACAGCGATACGAAAAAGGCCCCCACACCCCAGCCGAATGCCGTCGCAGTGAAACCCAGTTGCCGGTTCATCTCCAGCGCGGCGAAGCCGACGTTGACCCGGTCGATGAACGAGATGAAAAACGCGAGCACGAGAAACGGCACGATGCGGCCTGAAATTTTCGCGATCGTTCGTGTCTCGATCGACGCGTTCGCTGCTTGTGGCGCGTTCGGCGCGTGTGGCGCTTGTGGCATAGGCGGCAGTCTCCGTAAGTCTTCTTATCGAAATGCGGCCGATACCGATGCGGCTCGACCAGGAGAAAGAGGTTAAGAAAAACTGTCACCGCGCGCCATCGACATTTTGTTGGTCCGGCTTGCAGTTTTTATTGGCGTGCCGACAGGTGTTGGTGTTTGCCCGTGGGCGCGAGAGGGCGCGCGTCGTCATCGCCGGCATCGGCGGCATGGCCCGTTCACGGGCGAAACGATCGATCGCGTGACTCGCGTAATGAACGCGCGGACGTAGCCGCGAGGAACAAGGACAGTCCGGTTCGACATTGAACGACGCCGACCGGAACAGACGAAGATCAGGCCGCGCTCAGGGCGCCAGTTCGTGTGGCTTCGGCAGGCTTTCGATCCACCTGATAAAAGCCTCGACGGCCGGCACGTTCATCGTTTCGGGGCGGCACACCAGATGAAAACCGCGGTCGCGTTTGAGCACGACCGGCGAGATCATATGCAGCCTGCCGGCCGCCAGATCCTGAGTCAGATAGCAGCGTTGCGACAGGCCGACGCCCAGACCGTCGAGCGCGCCCTGGAAGATCAGCGCCATGTCGTTGAGCGGCATGCGCCGCGCCGGAATGACGTCGCTCAAGCCCGCTTCCTCGAACCAGTCGGGCCAGTCGTCGAGGCGCAGCGTGTGCGTGAGCAGCGTCACGGATGCAAACGCTTCGGCCAGCGTCTCGTGCTCGAACACGTCGCGCAGACCGGTGCCGCAGAAGGCGACGAGTTCGTCGTGAAACAGCAGCGTCGAGTGCAGGCCGGGCCAATTGCCGTGTCCGTAGCGCACGCCGAGTTCGACGTTGTCGCGGTTGAAGTCGACGGCATCGAATGCGGTGGTGAGCCGCAGATCGACTTCCGGATGCTGGCGCTGGAAATCGGGCAGTTGAGGAATCAGCCAGCGCACCAGCAACGTGGTGTACGCGCGCAGCGTGATCGGGCTGCGGCTCGTCGTATCGAGCAGCAGATCGGTTGCCTCGCCCATCATTTCGAATGCGCGGCCGAGCGCTCGCGCGTATTGACGGCCCTGGTGAGTCAGCGTCAGCGTGCCGCCGTCGCGTTCGAACAACTGGGCGCCGAGCGAGTCTTCGAGATTCTTCACGTGGCGGCCGACCGCGGTCGGCGTGACCAGCAATTCCTCCGCCGCGCGGGTCAGGGTGCCGTGGCGGGCGGCGGTTTCGAACGCACGCAGTGCATTCAGGGGCGGGAGTCGACGCATACGCGGAGTCTCCAGCGGAGGCCCGCTGGAGTGCCTTGACGAGAATGTTTCAGGCTTTTTACTTTACCGCAGAAGGCCGCTGGTGTTGCGGGTCATCGTTGCGAGCGGGTTCCGATGCCGGCGATGCTTATCCGCGGCGCACGCGATTTCACGACCTGATGACCGCGCGCGCCGCATTACGTTCGCTCTGATGTCCCGCCGCGCGGCGCGACATCTGGCGCGCGAAGATCACGCTCGCGGTGAGCCCGCACACGGCGCCGATGCTCATCCAGATGCCGGGCGCAGCCTTGTTGTCCAGCACATGGACGAGCCACGTTGCGATCGCCGGCGTAAAGCCGCCGAAGACCGCCGCGCTGACGCCGAACGCCAGCGAAAAAGCGGCCGTGCGGATTTCCATCGGCATCACTTCCGCGAGCGCAATGTACATCGCGCCGTTATAGCCCGAGTACAGGAACGAAAGCCACAGCGACACGATCAGCAGATGCGCGAAATCCGGCGTGCCGATCAGCCACAGCATCGCCGGATAGGCGGTCGTGATCGCCAGCGCCGAGAAGCCGATCAGCACCGGCCAGCGGCCCACGCGGTCCGACAGCGCGCCCATGATCGGCAGCCAGAACGCGTTCGACACGCCCACCGCGAGCGCGGCCAGCAAGCTGTGCGCGGTACTCAGGCGCAGCACCTTGTCGCCGAACGTCGGGGTGTAGACGGCGAGCAGATAGAACGACACGTTCGTCATCGACACCAGCAGGATGCCCGTCAGCACGACACCGATATGACTGCCCAGCTGGACGAAGATGTCGCGCGTGCCAGGCCGCGTGCGGCGCGCGAGGAATTCATCGCTTTCCTCCAGCGAGCGCCGGATCAGGAACAGGAACGGCACCATCAGACAGCCGATGCCGAACGGGATCCGCCAGCCCCAGGCCGAGATTACGTCGGGCGCCATCCACGCGTTGATCGCATAACCGAGCAGCGCCGCGATGATCACGCCGATCTGCTGCGCCACCGATTGCCACGCGACATAAAAGCCCTTATGGCCGGGCGTCGCCATCTCGGCGAGGTAGACCGCGACGCCGCCCAATTCCGCGCCCGCCGAGAAGCCCTGCAACAGCCGTCCAATCAGCACCAGCAGCGGCGCGAGCACGCCGATGCTCGCGTAGCCGGGCGTGAACGCAATGATCAGCGTCGCGATCGCCATCATCATCAGCGTGACGATCAGACCTTTGCGCCGACCCACCCGGTCGATGTAGCCGCCGAGGATGATCCCGCCCAACGGCCGCATCAGAAAGCCCGCGCCGAAGGTGGCGAAGGTCAGCATCAGCGAAGCGAATTCGCTGCTCGCCGGAAAGAAGGCTTTCGCGATATGCGACGCGTAAAAGCCGAACAGGATGAAGTCGAACATCTCGAGAAAATGGCCGCTCGTCGCTCGCAACAGGGCCTTGACCTGCCTCAGCGGATCGACCGGCGTGGGAGTGTTCATTCGTTTTGTCTCCTGGCTTGGTGGAAGTCCGACCATTGAGATAGCGAATCTCGGGGATCAGGGCGTCGCGGTGCGCGGGCGGGGTGCCGCGTCAGCGCAAGACGCCGATCGGGTCGGCTTGCCGCCTCCCGGCGCGATCGCCCCGCGCTTTGCAAGCCGCTGAGGTCGACCCCGCGTTCGGGGGCGGAAATATAGTCGACAAAGAATATGGCGTGGGCGCGCCCCGCACCATCGACTTTATTTACGCTCGATGCGGAGTTTTTGTTCGGCTTAAGGGCTTCCGTCGCGGCAAGGGTTTCATCGGCGGTAGTGCCGATAAGAGCATGGCTCGCCACATCGCCCACGCGGTGCTGCGCCGCTTTCTTTATTGCTATAGTATCGATTATCGAGATAATAGCCCGATTAGCGGAACACTATAGCGGGTGCAGTGAAACGCGAGCGGGCAAACCGGGTGAAAAGATGACCGTCATGCATGAGCAAAAACCTGCGCAATCGTCGGATGCCGTCGCAGCGGCGCCGATCGCGGTTCAGTTGGGCGCATTCGTTGCCGGTACGCGCGTCGAAGATATGCCGGCCCACGTGCTGGAGCAGGCGAGAAGCCGCCTGCTCGATTCGATTGCCACCGCGATCGAGGCGCGCGGCTTGCCGGTGCCGGCCGTCGCGCAGCGGTTCGTCGGCGCGTCGCAGGGGCCGGCCACGATGATCGGCAGCGCGCAGCAGGTGGCGGCCGTCGATGCGGCATTCGTCAATGCGGCGCTCGTCAATGGCTGCACGCATGACGACTTCCTCGCGAAGTCTCATGCGGGCGCCGTGGTGATACCCGCCGCGCTCGCGGTCGGTGAAGAGGTCGACGCTAGCGGCGCCGATCTGCTGGTGGCAATCGTGCTTGGCTACGATGTGGTGGCCCGCGCATACCTCGGCGGGCCGGGTATGCTGCCGCGCTTTCGGGCCTCGGGCGTGCCGGGCGCGGTCGGCGCCTCGGCGGCCGCGGCGCGGATGCTCGGCTTGTCCGCGGCGCAGACGGCCAACGCGCTGGGGTTGTCCACGATGTTTGCGTCGGGCTTCGGTGAGGGGTTCCTCGCGGGCACGACGGACGTCAAGCTCAATGTCGCATGGGCCTCGCGCAGCGGCGTGTCCGCCGCGCAGCTCGCGCGTTGCGGCGCGACCGCCGCACCGAGCGCGTTCGAAGGGAAATCCGGCTATTTCAATGCCTTCGCGAATTCGGCGGAGCGCGCGGGCGAAGCGATTCGAGACCTGGGTCAGCGATTTCTGATCGAGGACACGGTCTACAAGGAACGGCCCGTGTGCATCTTCGTGCAGACTCCGGTCGAGCTTGCTCACAGATTGACGACGGCTCACCGTTTCGATGCCGCGAAGATCGAGCGCGTGCGAATTCGCGCTCCGCTTGAGACGTTGACCAACCCCGGCTACCAGAACGTCGCGCCTTTTGCGAGCCAGTTGCAGGCCCGGATCAGCGTGCGCTTCTGTGTGGCCGCCGCGCTATTGGGTCGCCCGGTCGATACCTATGCGTACTTCGATCAACTGGACGATGCGCAGGTATTGGCGCTGGCCGAGCGCATCGATTTGCTGCCTCCCGAGGACACCCGCAGCGTGTTCGTCGAGGTGCTGCATGACGGCAAGTCGTATAGCGAAGAAGGCTTCGAGATGGATCACCTGTTGCCGTCGCAGGAAAAGATCATCGCCAAATTCCGGCATCTGACGGCGGGATTGCCGGCCGGCCTGAGCGAAAAGCTGCTCGATAGCGTGATGAATCTGGAGAAGCTGCCTGGCCTACGCAGCGTGACGGCGTTGCTGCGCGATATCTGAGCGGGTTGGGTACGGCTTGCGCGGACTAGACCCGTCCGAGCCGATGCGTCAATTCATTGGCGGCGCGTTGCAACAGCGCGATGAATCCATCGACACGCGATTCGTCGAAACGAAAGTGCGGAATGGTCAGCATCACGCTGCCTCGCACCGCGCCGGAGGCATCGAAAAACGGCACCGCGATGCCATGCATGTCGGGCGCGCGTTCGGAATAGCTCAGCGCGTAGCCCTGTTTGCGGATCGATTCGAGTGTCGTACGTAGCGCGTCTGCACTCAGCGCGCGGCCATCGAGCGGCGACGCTTCTTCGCGGGCCAGGACCGAGTCGATTTCTTCCGGACTGAGAAAGGCCAGCAGCGATTGTCCGGCCGCGCCCCACGCGAGCGATTCAAGCCGGTTGAGTTCGCTCGTATAGCGCAGCGGATGCACCGGAGAGGCGATGTGCGAGAAGAACATTTTCTGTTCCTGGCGCGCCAGTATCACGAGTAGCGTGGTTTCGTCGGTTTCGTCGCGAATCGCTTGCAGCAGAGGATCGGCGAGCTGGTTGATCGGCATGTTCGCGCTCAGCCGTCCGGCTATCCGGTACAACTCGACACCGGGCATATAAAGGCCTGCGGCATCCTGTTCGACGTAGCCGAGCGGCTTGCAAAGACCGAGCAGCCGATGCGTGCTTGCGCGCGGCAGCGACAGCGCTCTCGCGAGTTCGTTGACCGACCATCGGTCCTTGATGGCAAACGCGGACAGGATCCGTAGGACTCGATTGACCGTGCCGCCATCGGCGGAAGATGCTGGCAGTGTGGGATCGGGCGATGCCATGAAAACCGCGCGGTGACTGAGGCTATGAGGTGGGGCAAACCCGCGCCGGGCGGGCGTAAGAGCGGCGAGTATAGCATCGCGTTTCTGCGGCCCGGCGTCGGGTCTGTGCGTTGCGATGGAGGACTTTTCGCGGGCTATGGCGAAGCAATTTCACTGCAAGCTGTGGCCGTTGGTCGAAACCATCTGGCTCGGTATTCGCACCGCGTTTTGCAGAGCTTGTCGCGATGACGATGGCCTGCCGTCGGTCTGTGTGACCCAGAATTCGAAAAAATCCAAATCTGTCATCCACACCGGTCACGCATAACGCGCGAGAAACATATCGGCAGCCGATTCCGCGACGCGCTGTTGTTCCCGTTTGCCGAGCGCCGGCTGACCCATCGTCACCTGCGGCCAGAACGCGAACGCCTTGACCAGCGCCTGCAACTGTAGCGCGGCCAGCATCGGATCGTCGATCTTCAGACGGCCGTCAGCGACGGCGGCCCGCACCCACACGGTCAGGTCTTCCTCGCGTTCGCCGAGGCGGGCCACCATGTCCCGCGCGCGTTCCGGCGAATGAATGGCGGCCGCGATCGCCACGCGCGCCAGCGACAGAAACGCCTCGTCGTTCAGCAGCCGCAGCTTGCGTCCCAGCAGATCGAGCAACTGCGCGCGCAACGGTTCGTCCGCGCGGTAGGTGGGCGCGTCGCCCTCCAGGCTGGCGCTCCACAACTGATGAAGAATCGCCGCGAAAAGGGCTTCCTTGCTGGGGAAATGGTTATAGACCGTGCGTTTCGACACGTTCGCGCGCGCCGCGATACGGTCCATGCTGGTCGCGTCGTAACCGGACGCGAGAAATTCCTCGATCGCGGCGTCGACGATAGCGACACGCTTGCGGTCAGTCAGCCGTTGGTGGGTGGTATCGGGATCCATCGCGAGATTTTACTGTTCCTCAACGACAAACTTAAAAAACGAAAATGTTAGCTAGGTGTCAGGCGTTGGGGAGTCAATGGTCACCGATCCAGATATCGTGGATACACAAGCGTCGGCAAGTTCTTTTCCCTTGACTCTGAAATGATCGCGGAAGAACTGGTTGTGCTCTTCGGTTGCATGATATTTATGTGGTGTGAGCACGCCCGACAGGACCGGAACATCTGTTTCGATCTGAATCTGCATAAGCGCACTGACAACCGTCTGTGCAACGAAATCGTGCCGATAGATACCACCATCGACAACGAATGCTGCTGTAACGATGGTCGCATACTTCCCGCTGGCTGCAAGCCTCTTTGCCGCCAGCGGAATTTCAAACGCCCCCGCAACCTGCTGGATATCGAGGTCTTTCCGGTCGAATCCGTGCGATTTCATCGCCTCAAAAAATGCATCGCGACATTGGCCGACGATATCCTCATGCCAGCCTGCCTGAATAAAGGCAATTTTAGGTCGTACGCCACATTGGGAAACGTTAGAAAGAAGGGACTGTGTGAGCGGGGAATTCATTTTGTTCTAAACCTGAAATCTTGATGGTTACACCCTGTCGTGAGTCGATTGCCGCGATTGCTCCCAACGAGCAACGTTGTCGAACGATTGCATCAAACGCTGATGACGCTTCTCGATCCATTCGCGCGGCGCGCTCGCGGTGAAGATAAAGAATTCATCGTTTCTGATTGCATGCAGCACGCGCTCGCCCGCTTCCTCGGGTGTGAGACCATCTTTCACGAGCTCACGCAGGAAATGATTTTGTGGGCGTTCCACCGCACCGCCGAAACGGACCGGACGCGCGCCGCCCGACTGATCCAGGTTCGTTTGCACCGCCGCCGGGCACAGAACCGACACGCCGATACCGCTGCCTTCCAGATCCTGTTCCAGCGCTTCGGTGAGCGCCACAACGGCATACTTCGTCATCGAATACGGCCCGGTGTGCCAGTCCGGATGAATCTGGAAGCCGCCGATCGAAGCCGTGTTCACGATATGACCGCCTTCGCCGGTTTTGCGAATCAGTGGCACGAACGTTTGCATGCCGTTGATCACGCCGCGCACATTTACGCCGATTACCCAGTCCCAATCGGCCTGCGGCAGTTCGAGCATGGGCACGCCGTGCATCGCAACGCCCGCGTTATTGAAGGCCATGTGCAGTTTGCCGAATTTCTCCATGACGGCTGCGCCCGCGGCCTGTACGGATTCCGGCGATGACGTATCGATTTCGATGGCGAGCGCCTCTACGCCTTCCGACTCGATTGCGGTCACGGCTTCGTTGAGTTTGTCGCGACGAATATCCGCTATCGCGACGTGAACGCCGGCACGCGCGAGGTTCAACGCAATGCCGTAGCCGATACCGGACGCCGCGCCTGTGACGATTGCCACCTTGCCTTTCAGGTCTTTCATCTGTGTCTCCGTTCGGTTTGAATCGGGAGGTGCTGCGTCAGGCAGCCATGCAGCCGCCGTCGATCGGGATGGCCGTACCGGTGATAAAGCTGCTGGCGGGCGAGGCGAGCAGCAACGCGAGGCCCTTTATTTCGTCCGTACTCGCCACGCGGCCGAGCGGAACCGACACGCGGAACTGCTCAGCCACTTCCGGCAAATTCATTCGGCCACCCGCAATATTCGTCATGAACGGCCCCGGACAGATCGCGTTCACCGTAACACCATCAGGTGCCAGGTCGATCGCCGCCTGGCGTACGACGTTGACGATTGCGGCTTTTGTTGCCACGTAACCGTAACCGCAAAAACGCTCGGCCCTCAGACCGCCTATCGATGCCGTGACGATGATGCGCCCGTACTTTCGCGCGCTCATGTGCCTTGCCGCCGATCTGATTGTGCATGTCGCGGCCGTCAGGTTGATATCCAGCACGCGCCGCCAATTGTCCACGTCGAGATTCGCGAGCCGGCCGCTTTCGGTAAAGATCAGGCCGGGACCGGCGCTGATACCAGCGTTCGCAAACACCGCATCGATCCTTTTGTGGCGAGCGACCGCCGTATCCATCACGGCATCGATCGCTTCGAGATCCGCGACATCCAGAACCTGCGCATCGACACTCAGGCCTGTCGCAAGCAGACGCGCAACCTCGGCGCGCAGCGCGGGGCCGTTGATGTCCGTCATCACGACGTGCCCGCCGGCTTCCGCGACGCTTTCCGCCATCGCCAGACCCAGACCGCTTGCCGCACCCGTAACGAGTGCAACGCGCCCCTTCATATCCATTAATTCGGTCACTTTCACGCGACGTTTTCCTTGGGAGCAATGCCACCCTGGTCACTCTCATGACCAGGATTCTTAAGTACCAGTGGAAAGAAACAGTCCAACGGATCAGCCCCACAGATCAGGTGGGGCTGCGAGAATCAGGTGTTCTCGATAGGTTGCCGGCTGAGGAAGAAGCAGGCGATCGTGCCGATGATGGTGAGGCTCGACAGCATCTGGAAGATCGTCGGCGCCGAAACATGATTGGCAATCAGCGCACCGCCGATCAGCGGTCCGACAGCGGCGCCACAGCGACCGATGCCGAAACAGCTGCCGATACCATTCGCGCGGACTTCCGTTGGAAACAGGATTCCCGACATGCCGTTCAGGCCGCATTGCAAACCAAGCAGCACGACGCCGATGATGAACATCCCGGCGAGATAAACCGGATCCGATGCCTGGACAACATAGCCGGTGAGTGCAACGACCGGAATAGCCAGCACGGAAATCCAGACCAGCAATTTCATGCCGTACCTGTCGGTCGGACGCGCAATCGCGAAACTGGCGAGCGTACCGCCGATCTGGAACATGGTGAGGCCCATCACTGCCGTTTGCTTCGCGATGCCTGCCTGGACCGCAAGGGTAGGGACCCAGCTATTGACGAAATAAAACGTGCCCAGATTCGCGATGAACACAATCCAGATGAGTGGCGTGACTTTCGCCAACCGGCCTTCAAACAGCTTGCGGAAACGGTCCTTACGCGAGCCTTTTTGAGTCGAAGCCATCACCTCAGTGTGCAGCACCGCGTCATCATCCACGCTCACGTCGGGCAGTAACCGACGCAACGTGATGATTGCACGTTCACGGTGTTTCGGATCGAGCGCGAGGAAACGGATCGACTCGGGAAGAGCCGCCATAAAGAATGCCGCGATCAGCAGGGGCAGAATACCGCCAACCCACATGATGGCCTGCCATCCATGGGTCGGCACCAGCATCATACTGACCAGAATAGGAAGCGACGAGCCGAACGTATTACCGCAGAACATGATGATGACGGCCGTTGCACGGTATTTCTTCGGTGCGTATTCGGAAGTCAGCGCAATCGAATTCGGCATCACGCCGCCGATACCCATACCGCCCAGGAAACGGAAGATAACCATTTCGGTGACATTCGTCGACGTACCGGCGAGAAGCGTCAGCGCACCGAATGCAATGCAGGAAAGGATCAGTGCGCCTTTGCGGCCGATACGATCACCGATATAACCGAAGATCAGCGAACCACACAAAATGCCGAACAGACTCGAGCTAAAGATTGGTCCGAGGTCAGACGGCGGAATATGCCACGCGTCTACCAGGTGCGGCGCGATGAAGCCAACGGCCATAATGTCGTAGCCATCGAGCAACATCACAATGAACATACACAGCAGCAGAAACAGATTGAAGCGGCCGATTTTCTGTTTGTCCAGTAGCTCATCCACATTGAGCACTGGCGCTTTGAGTACCGTTGACACGTTCGTGTCTCCTTGAGGTTATAAAGGCCGGTTTCAATCGTAGCCGGCCTGGGCGGCTATGTCAGAAGAACAGTTGCGTGCCCATGTAGGCCGCGAACTGCGAATGCGTGGACGACGGAGCAAGCATTGCCATTGCGGCAGTCCCTTGACCGGTCGTGTGCTGGTACACCGTCGAAACGAACAGTTGCGTGCGTTTCGAGAGGAAATACACGTCGCTCAGGCCCGCGGTGTAGTAGTTCGTGTCGTTGACATGCTGATACGAGACAGCACCTGCAATCACGTTGAACGCGCTCGTGTGCCAGTTCGCGCCACCTTCACCCACGTCCATGTTCTCGGTCGTGCCACTCTGGGCGACAAAGTGCACGTGGGAATAACCGGCGTGCACCATCCATGACTGGTTGAATGTGTACATACCGAACGCATGCATACTTTCCTGCGACTCGGCGATGAAATTGCCGCCAGGAATCAGATTCTCGCCTGCGAACTCCGTATAACCCACCTTGGAGTTCAATGCGATTGCGCGGTCGTGCACCGCACTGTAGACGAAGGCTGCACGCAGAGGACCATTGTTGTACGTCACGCCCGCGCCCAGATAACGGCCGGGCTGCGTGCTCGGGTCATCGAAGCCGTACATCACCGACGTCGTGAAGCCGCGGTAATCCGGCGACGTGTACTTGATGCCGTTGTTGAAAAACGTGGAACCGATGTCATCGACGTTGGCGATGTGGTAGAGCTGATAGATCGTCGTGTTGTAGCCACTCGCCAGCGGCATGATCATTTCGTTCGTGATGTCGAACTGACGGCCGAGTGTGATCTTGCCGAAGTTGTTTTGCAATCCGACATACGATTGACGGCTGAACATTTCGCCCGGAATCGTGCTGGATCCCGATGCGGTAATGATGCCTTCTTCCAGTTTGAAGAGTGCCTTGAGACCGCCGCCCAGGTCCTCAGTGCCAGTGAAGCCGATCCATTCCGGCGTCGTACCGCCGCCCATGAACACGCGGTGACTACCGTGTTCGTTACTGCTGTACGCGATGCTGTCGCCCAGAGATCCGTAGATCGTGACGCTGTTTTGCGCCATTGCCGATGCACAGCAAACCATAGCGCCCGCGGAAATAACCAGATGCTTCTTCATTATCGAGATGTCTCCAACGCTTCTTATTGAACTCATACTTGGTAACTACCCTAATAGCGAGATCGACTATCAGGAATGCTGTCCCGTATCGACGTAGTCCTTTCGATTTCTGTTATTGCGAGGCAACTCTACGGTTTTGCCTGTTGATATGTCGATGCGTTGCGTGTGATAGTCCCTATCAATTTTGTTGATCTATCACCGCTGCCAGCGTGAAAGGCCGCTGGATAGCGCCTGCCACCTATTTACCGACGTACCCGTCCGATAAGCACCAGGGTTTTTACGTGTGAGTATGATACATAACAATAAGTACACTTAGCATTTCCTAACCAGAGGAAATTTCAATGACTGACGTTGCGGAAATCTTCCACGAACTCAACGGCTGCAAGGTTCGTGTATTGCGTGGTGGAAAAGGTGCGCCCGTCCTGTTCCTGCATGGCGCTCGCGGCGCGACGAACTGGACACCGTTCATGCACAAGCTGGCTGAACGCTACGATCTGATCGTCCCGGAACATCCTGGCTATGGGGGATCGGACACACCTGAATGGCTCGATAACGTGGGGGATCTAGCGTACTTCTACCTCGACTTCATCAAGTCGCTGGGCCTGACCGGCGTGCGCGTGATCGGCAATTCGCTTGGCGGCTGGATCGCTACCGAAATCGCGGTGCGCAGCACGGCGGCGATCAAGTCGCTCGTTCTCATTTCACCGGCAGGCATTTATGTACAGGGTGTGCAGCGTGGCGATATCTTCCTGTGGAATCACGCACAGACCACGCGCAACCTGTTCCACGATCAGGCGATTGCCGAACGGCTGCTTGCCGTCGAACCGGCCGAAGCCGAAATCGACCTGATGCTGAAGAACAACCTCATGACCGCGAAGCTCACGTGGGCGCCGCGCCTGTATAACCCCGATCTTTACAAGTGGATGCACCGCATCGATGTGCCGACACAGATCATCTGGGGTGACGATGACAAGCTGATCCCGGTCGCGTACGCAGACGCATTCCAGAAGCTGATTCCCGGTTCGCGCATGCAGGTCATTGCGAATTGTGGTCACCTGCCGCAGATCGAGAAGGCTGACGAAACGCTGGCAATCATCGCTGAATTCGACGGAGAAGCACAATGAAGTTCCACATGATGCATCTGATGCCGTACGCGGATCTGGATCCGTCCTATTCCGAGAAGTACCCGTCATCATGGCTCACGTTGCCGAACAGCTACTACGATCCGAAGAAGGGCGCGAAGCTGTACAACCGCTATATCGATGAACTGGTGTATGCGGATACGTGCGGCTTCGACGGCGTGTGCGTGAACGAGCACCACAGCAATGCTTATGGCCTGATGCCGATTCCCGGCGTGATTGCCGGCGCACTTGCCCGGGCGACGAAGAGGGCAACCATTGCCGTGCTCGGTCGCGCGCTGCCGCTGCTCAACAATCCGCTGACCGTCGCGGAAGAGTACGCAATGCTCGACAACATCACGGAAGGCCGTCTGATCGCCGGTTTCGTTCGTGGCATCGGCGCGGAATATCACGCGTGGTCGTCGAACCCGGCCAATTCGCACGAGCGCTTTCACGAGGCGCATGACATGATCGTTCGTGCGTGGGCCGAGACGGAGCCGTTCGCGTTCTACGGCAAGCACTACCAGTTCAATTACGTCAACGTGTGGCCGCGCATTTACCAGCAGCCGCGCCCAAAAATCTGGATTCCGTCGCAGGGTTCGACCGAAACGATCCAGTGGGCCGCGGACACGTCGCGCCGTTACACGTACCTGCAAACGTTCAGCCCACTGGCCGCGCTGCGCAAGTACATGACGATGTATCGGGAGCAGGCCGACAGGAACGGTTGGACGGCAGGCCCGGAACACATGGGCTGGTCGTGCCCGGTGTACGTGGCGGAAACCGATGAGCAGGCACGTGCCGAGGCGAAGCCGCACATCGAATTCATGTTCAACAAGCTCCTGCGCATGACGCCGGAAATGCTGCTGCCGCCTGGCTACACATCGGTCGCATCGATCAAGGGCATGTTGCTTGCAAAGGGAAATGTCACCGCCGCAGGCAAGGCAGAGAAGACGATTGATGATCTGATCGCGAGCGGTATGTTCCTGTGCGGTTCGCCCGCCACGGTTCGCGAGCAGATCACGACCATGCAGAAGGAACTTGGTTTCGGCGTATTCATCAGCCTGATGCAGTTCGGCTCGCTGCCGCATGAGCTCACGATGAAGAACATCAGGACGTTCGCAGATGAAGTGATTCCACACATTCGTCCGTTGGGTGAAACCGTCACGGAAACGGCGGTGGCCTGAACCTGCCGTACCCGCGAGCGGCGTTGTGCCGCCGCTCGAGTCTTATCAGTAACCACACTGGAAATACACGTATGTCCGAAACTACACCCCTGCGCATCGTTGGTATTGGCGGCACGACGCGTGCGGGATCTTCCTGCGAAACGGCCTTGCGGATTGCACTGCAAGCTGCCGGGAAGGCCGGCGCGCAGACCGAAATTATTGCGGGTGACGATCTGGTGCTGCCAATGTACTCGCCAGAGAATCGCGTGGAAGATGCACGCTCGGAGCGGCTGGTGAAGCTGCTGCGCGAAGCCGACGGCGTCATTATCGCGTCGCCGGGCTATCACGGTTCGCTGTCCGGCCTCGTGAAGAACGCGCTCGACTATACCGAGGATATGCGCACCGACAATCGCCCTTATTTCGAGGGCCGTGCGGTCGGCAGCATCGTGTGCGCCGCGGGCTGGCAGGCGGTCGGTACGACGCTGACGACGCTTCGCTCCATCATTCACGCTTTGCGCGGCTGGCCCACGCCGGTCGGTGCGGGCATCAATACCGCGACGAAGCAGTTCGATCAGGGTGAGGCAATCGATCCCGCCGTGGCGGCCCAGTTGCGCCTCGTCGCGCAGCAGGTCGTGGAATTCGCGCGCATGCGTGTGGCAAATTCGACTGCGGGATGAGTGCCATGACGCGTCTATTGGATAACATCGATTTAAAGACGCTTCATCTTCTTCTCGAATTGCATCAGACTCGCAGTGTTTCGGAAACCGCCGAGAACCTGCATGTAACTCAATCGTCCATCAGCATGACGCTTGCGCGTCTGCGCAAGCATTTCAATGACGCGTTGTTCGTGCGGACGTCGCTCGGCATGGAACCGACATCACTTGCGGAAGAACTGATTATCCGCGCTAGTGAAGTATCAATGAAGCTGAAGGCGTTGCTCGGATACGAGGCTGCATTCGATGCCGGTTCAACCAGGCGTGTGTTCCGTATTGCACTAGCCGATGTCGGTCAAATCGTGACCTTGCCAGTGCTGATTCGCGAGTTTCAGGCGCATGCGCCGAATAGCATGCTCCAGGTCTCCCTGATATCCGACAGGACGCCTTCGCTGCTAGAATCGGGTGAGATAGATCTTGCCATCGGATTTCTGCCTCCCTTCAGCGCCGGATTCTTTCAACAGCGGCTCTTTCTGGATCATTTCGTGTGCGTGCTGCGTGAGGAGCACCCGCGTATTACGGATAAGCTGACGCTGGACATGTTTAGGGAAGAATTCCATGCGATCATCCTGCCGAATGGTACTGGGCACAGTGTGCTTGAGCAGGCCATGCGTGATCACAGGATAGACCGCAAATGTGGTATTGAAATTCCGAATTTTTTAGGTGTATCGGCCGTCATCGAGCATACCGACTACCTGGCAGTCGTGCCGTCACGCCTGGCAGAACATTGGCGGAATTGCAGATTAGGGATACGTACGCTTCCGTTGCCTTTTGAGGTACCCGAGTATATGGTGATGATGCACTGGCACGAGCGCTACAAGCGTTCGCCCGAATTGAACTGGTTACGTAATCTGGTTTCCGAAATTTATATCTGATACACGCCGTTATGCCTACTCAGCACAATGCAGAAATCCCGAGCGACTTTCGAGTCAATCACATTCCGGGATTTTTAATCCGCCGCATCCAGCAAATCCTCACGGCGATGGTGTTCGAAGAAACCGAAGGTTATGAAGTGACACCGGTTCAGGTCGCCGTGATGATGTCGGTGCGGGAATTCCCCGGTAGCGATCAACGGCGCATTGCCGAAATCCTGGCGATTGATCAGTCGACGATGGGTAACGTCGCTGGTCGCCTGGAGCAGCGCGGTGTGCTGGTACGCAAGACCTTACCTCACGATCGCCGCTCGAAGGTGCTCGAATTGACACGCGAAGGCAGGAATTTGCTGACGAAGTCCGAGCCTGGCGTATGGGTGGCTCAAGACAAGTTTCTTGCCTGTCTGACCGCGCACGAGCGCGAAGCGTTCGTGAACACACTTCACAAGCTCGTGAAGTTCAACGGCGATCATGTGCGCGTGCCGCAGGATTTGCCGCCAGCATCGACACGGGTAACAAAACGTTCGCGCTAGAAACACGGAGGCCATCTGGCCTCCGTTGCGCTTAAGCCTGTTCGCGCCACAGACCTAGCACCTGCTGGGCAGGCCGGTCGGAGAAGCTGAACAATACGGCTTCGTCATCTGGCGTGTGGTGCGAAACCGGTATCCATGACGGCACGACAAATACATCGCGGTGCGTCCAGTCAAAACGCTGCCCACCGATCATGCTGTAGCCGCGACCCTCAGCGGCAACGAAGACAGTCGAATCGGTGCTGCGGTATTCGATACCGTCAAAACCCTTCGGAAGGAGCTGCAGATAAGCACCGATGGTCGGCATCGGCGCTCCCCCCGTGGTCGGGTTGCTGTATTGCGCCTTGAATCCGTGTGACGGATCAGGATCGCCACGCTTCGCAAGTTGCGCGAGAGCCGCACGTGATGGTTCATAGCGATACGCAAAAAGCGGGCTGTTAAGACCGTGGACCTCATAGCCGAAGGGCAACATGTTAGTGCCGTAAAGCGCCAGCGCGTCGCCCTCCGCGCGCGTGACCGGCTGCGTTTCGTTCGGGTAACGATTGGCAAAGCTCGTGCTGAACAGATTGACGATGGGCACGTCCAGACCGTCCAGCCAGATCACCGGTTCATCGCCCGTATTGCCGTGATCGTGATAAGTCCACGACGGGGTGAGAACGAAGTCACCGGGACTCATCGAAACGCGTTCGCCATCAACGGCCGTGTATGCACCCGTCCCTTCCAGCACGAATCGTAGCGCGCAGGCTGCGTGCCGATGGCTCGGCGCTATTTCTCCCGGCAGGATCAGTTGCAGACCAGAATAGAGACTTCCTGTAATCTGCGACTGGCCCGGAATGCCCGGGTTCTCCATGACGAGTACCCGGCGCTCAGCCTCGGCGGCGGTGATCAGCGAGCCCGCTTCCATCAGAAATTCGCGCGTGTCGTCATACTTCCACAGCGCGGGCAAGCAGGCCGGACGCGGTTGTGGCGTCACGAGACTGGCAAGGTTCTCCCATAGCGGCGACAGATCTTTTTTGCCGATGCGACCGTAAAATTCCTCACGTTCCGGCGTAGTCGCCGGTTTTGCATGTTCCTGCGCGCTCATCTCTCCCTCCATGAATTAGGCGGCGTTGATTCAGGCAGCGCTGACCTGTACGGTCAGCGTGCCGACACGCTCAATCGTGGCGACCATCGTGTCACCTGGCACGATGGGGGATACGCCCTCGGGTGTACCCGTGATGATCACGTCACCCGCGTGCAGTGTGTAAAAGGACGACGCGAATGCAATCAGGCCGGGCACATCGATGATCAGATCGCTGGTATTGGCTTTCTGACGCACTTCGCCGTTGACCGCGATCGACAGATCGAGCGCGCCGGGATTGTCGATTTCGTCTTTCGTCACGAGCCACGGGCCGAGCACGGTGTATGTATCAGGTGACTTACGGAAGCTGCGCTCTTCCGGCCCGCGAATTGTCATGTCCAGGCCGATGCTGTAACCGGCGACATAGTCGAGTGCCTGTTCGCGCGCAATGTTGCGTCCGCACTTGCCGATCACGACAGCAAGCTCCACTTCGTGGTCGTTGCGCCGGTCCGTGTGCACGAGACGCACGTTGTCACCCGCGCCGATCAACGAACTGCCTGCCTTCAGAAACAGGCCTGCCTTCTCGATGTGGTTGATCATGTTGCCATGATGTAGATGCTGATCCGCGAGTACTTCCTGCAGGTGCTTCGTGTAGTTGACGGGCGCTGCAATGATCTTGCCCGGGTTTGCAACGGGACTCAGCAGTCGCACCTTGTCGAGCGGGATGGCGGGTGCGTCCTTCTTTAATTGGGTCGCCCGTTCACGCACCGCGTCGAGGTTTGCGATCAATAGATCACTAGCGGGGAACGGATAGCGCACCTGTGGTAGAACGTCCAGTGCCTGCGTCACGTCATAAACCACGTCTGCTTCGACAATGCCGAAGCAGTTTGCACCGAACCGACAGAATTTCATTGTTTGCGTCTCCTGGGTATGCTGCCGACCCTATATCGGCACAACACCGAACGTTATTCTCTGCGACATAATCCGTCGAGGTCTGGCCCGTGATAGGCCCTATCAAAATTATTGATCGCTTATTGCAGGAGAGTTGCCATTAACGGCAATTAACACGGGAGAGTACGGCGGGACGAAGATCAGACATCAAGGCCCGGATCGGGGAGGCGACAGGAGCGTTGAGTGGTTGGGCGCTCGCCTGTTTGACGACGCGCCTATGGCTGATATCCGTAGGGAATGTTGCGCAGTGACGTTCGGAGTGGACCGTTCGCGATAGGGCGCTTCGGTAGGCTGGCCGGGTGAGAATGGAAGGTCGCTACGCGCAGCGCACTGCGCGCTGCGCGACTCACCGCTTCGTTACATCTGTGCGCCGATCATCCAGGGGACGAATTCTTCATTGCCGACGCCCAGCGCTTCGCTCCTGCTCTGACGGCCCGACGCGACCTCGATGATCATCCGGAAGATCTCTTCGCCCTTTTGCTCGACAGTCGCCGTGCCTTCCATGATGTCGCCGCAATTGATGTCCATGTCGTCGGCCATCCGCTTGAACATCGCCGAGTTGGTCGCGAGCTTGATCGACGGTGCCGGCTTTGCGCCGAAGCACGAGCCGCGGCCCGTGGTGAACACGACGAGATTCGCACCGCTCGCGATCTGACCGGTCGCGCCCATCGGGTCGTAACCCGGCGCATCCATGAAGACGAGCCCGTTCGTGTCGATCGGTTCGGCGTAGCGATACACGCCCATCAGTGGCGACGAGCCGCTCTTTGCAACCGCGCCGAGCGACTTCTCGAGAATGGTCGTAAGACCGCCGGTCTTGTTACCGGGAGTAGGATTGTTGTCGATGCTGCCTTTCTCGCGCCTGGCATAGTCTTCCCACCAGTGAATCCGCTCGACGATCTTCTCGCCGACGTCCTTGCTGATCGCGCGGCGAGTCAGCAGATGCTCGGCGCCGTAAATTTCGGGCGTTTCCGACAGAATTGCGGTGCCGCCATGGCGCACCAGCAAGTCGACCGCCGCACCGAGTGCCGGGTTCGCGGTGATGCCCGAATAACCATCGGAGCCGCCGCATTGAAGCGCAACGTTGATGTGAGAAACAGGCAGCGGTTCGCGCTCGGCCTGGTTCGCGACGGGCAGCATCTTTTCGATTGCGGCGATGGCCGTGTCGACGGTTTTTTGCGTGCCGCCCTCGTCCTGCATCACGAGCGGCACCAGCAATGGCCCCGGCTCGACACCTTCCGCGATGAACATCGCGCCCATCTGGTTCGCTTCGCAGCCCAGTCCGATAATCACGATGCCGGCAAAGTTCGGATGCTTTACATAGCCGCCGATCGTGCGGCGCAACTGCTGGATACCCTCGCCGTGATGGTCGATGCAGCAGCCAAAGCTATGAGTGATCGGCACGATGCCATCGACGTTTGGATAGGCGGCGAGCGCGCCCGGTTGTGAAAAGTGTTGCGCGACCAGCTTCGTGACGGTCGCCGAGCAGTTGACGGTGCTGACCACGCCGATATAGTTGCGCGTCGCGACGCGGCCGCTCTCGCGTTTGAAGCCGTTGAACGTAAGCGGCGCGGCAGCGGGTTCAACGGCCCTGACGTCCTCGCCGAAAGCGTAGTCGCGCGCGAACTCGCCCATCGACATGTTGTGGACATGTACGTGATCGCCGGCGCGAATAGGCTGAGTCGCGAAGCCGATGATCTGCCCATAGCGCCGCAGCGGCGCGCCCTGCGCGACGTCGCGGCAAGCGACCTTGTGTGCGGCGGGAATGTCCGTGGCAACCACGAGCTTATTGAAATCGGTGAGAATAGTGCCTGCTGCTAACGCGCCGCGTGCGATCAGCACATCGTCGTTGTCGTGCAGTTTGATGGCAAGCGTGGCCTGGCTCATTCCGGTTCTCCTGAGTCGTAATGTGAGGTGTGCCGGACGCTGCTCTTCGTTTAAGCAGCACGCGTTTTCCGGCGCGGGCTAATCATGCGACCGATGAAGCAGCACGTGCAAAATGGTCAGACCACTTTGCCGTAAGCTCGGAAACAAAGCTCCCAGGAAGCCGCATAGGGTGGACAGTGGAAAGTCGTTCGAAAAGTACGAGTGTGCTGAGCCGGACAATTCGCAGCATCGAGTCGGGCATTCAGGACGGTCGCTGGCAGGCCGGCGAGCGTCTGCCGTCGGAGCGGGCGCTCGCTGAATCTTTCGGTGTCTCGCGCGCGACGGTGCGTGAAGCGATCGCGCGGCTCGCGAGCAATGGGCTGCTCGAGGCGCGGCACGGCAGCGGTGTCTATCTGCTGCAAAGGAAGCCGGCTACCTTATCGGCGCCGTGGCTGCAATTGATCGCGGACACACCGCCGCTGCGCTCGGAAACGCTCGAGTTCCGACTCGTGTTCGAGTGTGCGGCGGCGCGCTTCGCCGCGCAGCGTTCGTCGCAGCGGGAGGTAGAACATTTCGCGGCGATTCTCGAGCACATGCGCGACGCAGTCGCACGAGCGGACGTTCACGCTGAAGCCGCAATGGATGGCGAGTTTCATACCGCGCTCGCCGCGGCTTCGCACAATCGTGTGCTCGATCAGTTCTATGCAAGCATGATCGGCATGTTGCGCGAACATATCGCGAGCAATACCTACGAGGCGAGCGCTAATAATGCGAACGCGGCGCGACAGTCACGCGACCGTCTGATTCAGCACGAGTCGATCTTTCTTGCAATTCGCGAGCGTAACCCGGACGCGGCGCAGCAGGCCATGTATGCGCACATCGACTATGTGGGGAAGCAGTTCAACGTTTAGAGTGGCCAAGCCAAGCTGGGATGCCGTCGGCGATCACCCACTAGCAGAGCAAATACGGCGGTATCTATAGAAACGATGCAAACCGGAACGGGTTCGACGTAAGCGCTTCCGTGGAGGTCGGCCAGTCTTGGCTGACCCGGTCCACGAGCGTGGCAGGGTTTTCTTTCTGATATTTGCGATGGGCAATATTGCACTGATCAGTGTACTTTTAACGAAAATAAACTACACTGCCGGGTGTACATTTTTCCCCGGATGGCCTTGCTCATGACGTCGCTTCCCTCTGTTGTCAGCCGCATGCTCGGTTTTGCCGCCGCGAAACGCGGCCGCGCGTTGTCCAGTCATTCGCCGCAGCATGACGGCGAGCGTTTTCGCAACGTCAAGCCGCGCCCCGCGGAAGGGCTGCGCAAGACGCTCGGCATCGCGTGGAACGTGCTGTTCAACAAACCGAACGGCACGATGCCCGCCGCCGCGTTACCGATCGATGCGCTGAGCCGCGAGCAACTCGATACGGCGCCCGATCGCAGCCTCTACCGGCTCGGTCATTCAACGATGTTGCTGAAGCTGCGTGGTGAGTTCTGGCTGACCGATCCGGTGTTCGCCGAGCGCGCGTCGCCGTTCCGCAATGTTGGCCCAAAGCGTTTTCATGCGCCGCCGATTGCGCTCGCCGATTTGCCGCAGCTGCGAGGCGTGATCCTGTCGCACGACCATTACGACCACCTCGATCGTGACACCGTGCTCGCGCTCGCACACAGCACCGGTGTGTTTCTGACACCGCTCGGCGTCGGCGACCGGCTGATCGAATGGGGCATCGACGCATCGAAAGTAAGGCAGCTCGACTGGTGGCAAGGCGCGGAGATCGACGGCATGCAGTTCAGCGCGACGCCCGCGCAGCATTTTTCGGGGCGCAGCCTGTTCGACGGCAACAGTACGTTGTGGGCGTCGTGGGTGATCGTCGACAACGATCTGCGAGTGTTCTTCAGCGGCGACACCGGTTACTTCGACGGCTTCCGGATGATCGGCGAGCGTCTTGGGCCATTCGATGTCACGCTGATCGAAACCGGCGCGTACGACGCGCAATGGCCGTACGTTCATATGCAGCCGGAAGAGACTGTGCAGGCGCACATCGATCTGCGCGGCCGCCGGCTCGTGCCGATTCACAACGGCACGTTCGATCTCGCGATGCACCGCTGGCAGGAGCCGTTCGAGCGGGTGATGGGCCTTGCCCTCGCGCGCGGCGTCGCGCTGTCGACACCACGCATGGGCGAACGGCTGGACCTGGCCGCGCCGCATCGCGGCGAACTCTGGTGGCGCGATGTCGCCGAGTCCGTTGCGGTGCCGAAGGCGGCACGAGGTGTGCGCGCCGACTCGTTGTGCGGCTGAGCGTGTCGCGTTGCGCGCTGGCGTTCAGCGGCGCGGCGTGCCGAACATCCGGCTGAGCATCCGCGCGAGTTCCTTGACGACCGGATCGGCGGTCGGCCGATGCAGTAGCGCGATGTCCATCGTCTCGATCGGCGGCAATCCGCTTTTGCGCGTCAACACGACATGCTCGGCCGTGACCGCGCGCGCGGGCAGCAGACTGATGCCGAGGCCGTCGGCGACGGCCGCCTGAATGCCGCTCAAGCTTGAACTGATAAAGCTGATCCGGCAGCGGCGTCCGAGTCCTTCAATCGTGTTGATCATGTCGTCGCGGTATATGCCACGCGGCGGGAACGCGACGAGTGGAATCGGATCAAGGTGGATCGACGGGCTTTTCGCGCTGTCGATCCACCTCAACTGCTCGGGCCAGCACGCGACGGCTTCACGGCTATTGCGCCGCTGCTTGACGAGGATCAGGTCGAGTTCGCCGCGATCGTAGCTATTGCTTAAATCGCGGCTCAAGCCGCTGGTGACTTCGAGTTTGACTTGCGGATGCTTGCGATTGAACGTCGCGAGCATATGGGTAGTGGGGCCGCCGACGAAGTCTTCCGGTACGCCGAGCCGGACCGTCGAACCCACTGTCGCGCCAGCCAGCGCTTCGATCATTTCATCGTTGAGCGCGAGCATCCGGCGCGCGTAGGCCAGCAGCAGTTCACCGGCATCGGTCGGCCGCACGTCGCGGCTGCCGCGATCGAGCAGCTTATGGCCGGCCATCTCTTCGAGGCGCCGCACTTTCTGACTTACGGTCGACTGGGTCGAATGAAGCCGTGCGGACGCGGCGGTGAAAGTGCCGCAATCGGCGACCATCACGACCGCTTTCAGCAGATCCAGATCGAACAGCGGCCTGCGTGTTTTTGCGGTTGCTTTTGCGCTCGTTGTTGTGCTCGCCTTTGCACTCGGTTTTTCACTGATCTTCATCGAATTATTCGAATTCCGAATGGGTTAGCCGACTTGTACCATGCGTCCCGGTGGAGGGCAATTGCGTATTGCCCGCCAGCCGCCCGCTTTCATATCGTTGGCGTAGTTCGCCATATTTGGATTTCAACTGAGTCCCAGTGGAACATTTCATTTTTTGAATGTGGTGGTGTGTGGATACCATGCAATGATTAGCGCCACAGCGTGTGGCGGTATTCTTGTCGTCACCCTGCGCGCCCCCATCGCAACTCCGGTCAAATCATCATGACATCTTCCCAGCCGTCTCTCGTCGTTACCAATGTCCGCTTGCCCGACGGGCAGCAGGTGGCCGTGTCGATTTCAGGCACGCGCATCGTCGCGCTCGGCGCGGACGTCGTGCCGCCACCGGGCGTCGCGGTGGAAGACGGTGGCGGCGCGCTGCTGTTGCCCGGTTTCGTCGAAGGCCACACGCATATCGACAAGACCAACTGGGGCCTGCGCTGGTATCGCAACGAAGTCGGCGCGACCTTGCGCGATCGTATCGATAACGAGCGCCGCTGGCGCAAGGAATCCGGTCACGATGCCGCCGCGCAGTCGCTTGCGATCGCGCGCGCATTCGTGCAGGCGGGCACCACGCGTTTGCGTACGCACGTCGACGTCGATACCGATGCGGGATTGCGCCATATCGAAGGCGTACTGCGGACCCGCGAGACGATGCGCGATCTGCTCGACATCCAGATCGTCGCGTTTCCGCAGTCGGGTCTGCTCGGGCGTCCGGGTACGGACGAACTGCTGGCGCGCGCGCTGGCCGCCGGAGCGGACGTACTCGGTGCGCTGGACCCGGCATTGATCGACGGCGATCCGGTTGCGTCGCTCGACGCGACGTTTGCGCTGGCCGGGCGCTATGGCAAGCCGATCGATATCCACCTGCACGAGCCCGGCGAAGTCGGCGCGTTCACCTTCAAGCTGCTGCTCGACCGCGTCGAGGCATTGAGCATGCAGGGGCAGGTGGTGGTGAGCCACGCGTTCTGCCTTGGCGCATTGCCGGAGCGTCAGCGCGATCTGCTGCTCGAACGGATCACACGGCTGAATGTGGCGCTGCTGACGTCCGCGCCGCCGTCGACACCGGTTCCGCCGTTAAAGATCTGTCGGCAGAAAGGCATCACAATCTTCGGCGGCAATGACGGGATTCGCGATACGTGGTCGCCGTATGGCTCGCCCGACATGCTCGAGCGCGCGATGTTGATCGGCATGCGCTATGACATGCGCCGCGATGACGAGCTGGAGATCGCGTTCGATTGCGTGAGTATGGCGGCGGCGCGCGGCTGCGGGTTCGACGACTACGGTCTGCATGCGGGCGCGCGCGCCGATCTGGTTCTGGTCGACGCCGAGACGGTTGCACATGCGGTGGCGGCGCGGCCGAAGCGCAAGCTGGTGATGTCCGGCGGACGCATCGTTGCGCGAGATGGTGAACTGCTCGCGGAAGTGTGACTTATGAGGCGAGGCCTTTTTGAAGACCTCGCACCTCATTGAATTCACGGCGCGACGCCGCGTTGCGAACGATGCAAACCAAACTGATCGCATCAATCGTCTGCCGCCACACCAAGCCCACCGGCCAAGCCGCAAGATTTCTAACGAAGCCTACAGTTTGTCGATAAGCGCCATGCTGCGCCGATAGCTGGCCGGCGAAAACGCGGCGGTCAGCGCGCCCATTGCGACAGCCACCGCGAGGTGCATCGACCATGCGGCGGCAAAACCGCCGCCCGCATCGCGCAACCAGCCGATCAGCCACGGCCCTGTCGCGGCGAGCAAAAATCCCACACCCTGGACGAACGCAGCGAGCGCGCCGGCGCGTTGCGCATCCGACAGATGGTCGAGCGTGACGATCAGGCTCAACGCGAAGAAACCGCCTAGCCCGACGCCCGCGCAGGCGACCCAACACCACGGCGCGAAAGAGGGGAGCGTCGCGAAGCCGGCAAAGCCGACGGCCTGCAGCGCGAGCGTGAGCCACAACGCGCCGCGCCGGTCGGTTGCGCGACGCGCGAGCATCGGCACCAGCAGCGCGCCGGCGGCCTGGAACACGGCCATCCACGCGAGCAGGTTGCCGCTCGCCTGCGGGCTCATGCCGACTTGCCGGTAAAACGATGGCAGCCACGCGACCAGACTCGAATAGCCGCTGTTCGCCAGGCCGAAATAGATTGCGAGCTGCCACGCTCGCGGGTTGCGGAAAAACGCGGAGATCGCGATTCCGTTGCCGTTCGTGCCCGTCGCGATTCCCGCGCGTGCTCCAATGCCCGCCGTGCCGCGCGGCGCATTCGCGAGCCACAGCGCGAGCGTGCCGAGCGCCGGCACCGCCCAGACGGCGAGCGCGAGATGCCATCCACCGTGCGTGGCGAGCCACGGGCTCGTGACAGCGCCGAATGCGCCGCCGCCGACCAGCGCCGCCGAGTAGAGTCCCATCGCGAGCGGCAAGCGGTCGGGAAACCAGCGCTTCGCGAGCCCCGGCATCATGGCCTGGATCATCGCCACGCCCGCGCCGGCGATGCCGGCACCCGTGATCAGGCTTGCGCCGTTCGCGGCCCACAGCCGCGACGTGCAGCCAGCGGCAAGCAGTAGCAGCGCGGCGCCCAAAGCACGCTTTTCGCCGAAACGCCGCGCGAGTCCAGCACCGACGCCGGCGCCCACGCCCATCAGCACGAACGGCAGCGTGGTCAGCATGGCGACGGCACGGAAGTCGAGACCGGTGTCGGCGCGCACGATGTCCAGCACAGGGCCGACGGAAGTCAGGAAGGGGCGCAGGTTGAGACCCACCAGCACCAGCAGGATCATCGCGGCGGGCGCCGCCGCGACACCGCGCGCGACCGCGCGGGGGGCATTCGCCGGGTTCAGATCAGACATGGCGCGCGCATCCTTTCAGGGGCCAGCCAGGGTCGGTGGCGGTAGCAGCAAAGTTCGGCACGCGCTGCATTGGCGTTCTGCAATCAGTCATACGGATATTCCTCAGGTCTGAAAACTGGCTGCGTTATCAGCCCTGTCAAAAAGAGTAAGCGGGCGCGTCACTATTTGGAAATTAAATATCCGACTGGAGGGCAGTGGGGAATGCGATAGTGCAAAGAAGATGGATGCCGGCAGGCCGCCGCTTTGATTTCGATCGCGCGGCTATCGGTTGCCACGACGGTTTGCCGCCGCCCGCCAAGGCGCCGCACCCCCCCGCAAAAATATTTCGCGAGTTATCCGCCTGCGCCACAATATTTCGCTTCCCGGATCGTCAACACGGGTATGGAACCGCCGAACACGCCGACCTCGCTAAGCGCGCAAGACCGCGAAATCGCCGACGCGGTCGCTCGCGAGCGGCCGCGGTTGCGCAATTTCATCCGCCGCCGCGTCATCGATCAGGACGAAGCCGAGGACATCCTTCAGGATGTTTTCGAAGAACTCGTGGAAGCCTGGCGGCTGCCGGATCCCGTCGAGCAGGTCGGCGCGTGGCTGTTTCGGGTCGCGAGAAACCGGATCATCGACCGCTTTCGCAAGAAGAAGGAAGTGTCGTTGCCCGATGCCGCCGATGCGATCGACGCCGCCGATCCCGACGCCGCCGACAGCGACTACCGTCTGGACCTCACGCTGCCGTCGGCCGATACCGGCCCGGAGGCCGCCTACGCACGCGCGGCGTTGCTCGACACGCTGCGCGCCGCGCTCGACGAATTGCCCGCGAACCAGCGCGAGGTCTTTATCGCCCACGAACTGGACGGCCGCAGCTTCAAGGAGATGGCGGCCGCGACCGGCATCGGCGTCAACACGTTGCTCGCGCGCAAGCGTTACGCGGTGCTGCATCTGCGCGAGCGTCTGCGATCGTCGTATGACGGTTTCGAAAACTGAATCAGGGAGAACGTTATGAAGTTTCGCCGCAAATTTTTTGCCAAGCTATTGCTGCTCGTGTTGATCATGGCGCTGTTGGGCTGGGTCGTCATGAGGCTGTGGAACTGGGTCGTGCCCGCGCTCATCGTCGATGCGCATGCGATCGACTATCCACACGCCCTCGGTTTGCTGGTGCTGTGCCGGATCCTGTTCGGCGGCTTCCGCGGCCACGGCGGCTGCCATAAAGCCCGTCACTGGCAGCACTGGCAACAGATGACGCAGCAGGAGCGTGAGCGCCTGCGTCACGATTCGACGGGCGCGCAATAAATAGCAGTCTTATCTCGAAGTGGAGAAAACGACCATGCTGAGCCCACATGAACTGGCGACGCTGATGCTCGTCCGCAGCGCGCCAGACCAGATCGACACGACGCGTGGCGAACTCGCGACGTTGCTGGATTGCCGGCTGATTTCCATCGAGCCGCGCGGCGCCGGCTGGCTTCGCCCGATGCTGACGGCCGCCGGCAAGTATGTGCTGGACGCCGCCGCACGCGTCGAACGAAAACGTTACGATGACGCGTCGACGCGGGAAGACGACAATCCGGTCTGGTGATGGATCGACCGATAGACCGATCGAACGACAAGCCGCGCCCCCGGCTTGCAGCCCGCCAAACGACACACCACTCACATCCTTTCCGCTTCATACGGGAATCTTCATGCCAACTGCCACGCCGCGCACGAAACCGGTCGCGCCGCTGTTTGCCCTGCTGCCGTTTCTGCGTCCGTATGCGACGCGCTGGGCGCTCGCGTTCGTCGCGCTGCTGACGTCGGCCGGCGCGACGCTGGCGCTGCCGGTGGCTTTCAGATACCTGATCGACCGTGGTTTCGCGAGCGGCGAGCGCACGCATATCGATCGCTATTTCATTTCACTGTTCGTCGTCTCGCTGATCCTCGCCGCCGCGACGGCGCTGCGTTTTTACTGGGTTTCGTGGCTCGGCGAACGGGTCACCGCCGATCTGCGGCGCGCCGTCTACGACCACGTGGTGCGGATGAGCCCGCAGTTCTTCGAGACCACGCAAACCGGCGAGGTGCTGTCGCGCCTGACGACCGACACGACGCTGATCCAGACCGTGGTCGGCACGAGCCTGT